>JAIQGF010000008.1 GCA_020072845.1 Terriglobia bacterium | reverse complement strand
GATCTTGACGGGTTTGGGGACGGCGCCGGGATATTTGACGGCGCCGCTGATGCTGCCCACGGTGCTTTGATCAATAGGAGTGGGGGCGGCGGCCGCGGTCTTCTTCTCCTCGCCCGCGGTGGCGGCCGGTTTTTCTTCCTTGCTGCAAGCGGACAGCAACAGCAGTCCGAGGATGGCAAGCACGAGCAGTACGACTGACGATCTGATTTTCATGATGTGACTGCCTCTCCGTTCGTGTATTGAGTCCCTGACAAATCCAGCTATTTTAGCGCGAGCCTCCCGCGTCGGCGCCGCTGGAGGAAGATTGCTTGCTTTGGGCCGAGCCCAAGTTGGAACCGTGAACCCGCCCTTCGCCAAACCCGGGCGCAGGATGGGGCACCCGATTGCTGGAAGTTTTCTTGGCCGGGGCGGCGCTCCGCGGCAACTGGGCCGCGAGGCGGCGCTGCTCCTCGGGGGTCAATTGAAAGATGTAGCGAACCAGCAACTTGGTCTGATCGCCGGGGTAACTTTGCAGCGCAGGCGGGGTGGGCCCGGCGAAGACGATGCGCCCGTTTTCCTTCTTGAACAAGCCTGAAGGCATGGCAGTGCCGGGGCTGATGTTGGCCGGGTCCATGAGCCAGCGCTCGGTCCAGCCGGGCTTCAGGCGTTCCTTGGCGAGCAGGAAGTTGGGCGCGGTGGCGGTCTTGTCATGCGCCGGGTCGCCGGTGGCGTGGCACTTGAGGCAGGGCGCGGCCTGGCTGGTGAACAGGGCGCGCGCCATGTCGGATTCGGACGCGGTCAGGAGCACCTGCTTCTGCGGAATGTAGGGCAGGGGCTGCTGCGACAGCGCCTGGAAGAAGCGCACCAGCTTGCGCAGTTCGTTCTCCGAGAAATAAAACGTCGGCATGCGCACGCCGAGGTAGGGACGCACTCCGTTGCGATGCTGGTCGTTCGGGTTCGCGGTCATCGAAGGATTGGCGAGGAAGTGCAGCAGCCACTCGGGGTCAACCCGCGCGCCTTCGGTGAGCAGCTTGGGCGGCAGGGTTTCCTTGGCTTCCTGATAGCGCGGCACGGTTTCGATGGCCGTCTTCTGGCCCGGGGTGAACTGGTGGCAGCCGACGCAGTTGTATTTGCGCACGATCCACCAGCCTTCCTGGATGTCGCGACGGGCATCCTCGGGACGGTACTGATAGCTCGCAGGAAGGGAAGTCTCCTGGCTGCCAAGAAGGAACGTGGTGAGGGCGCGGATCTGCTCCTTGTCGAGGTGCGGATCCGGCATGCGAAGTTTTTCGGTATCGCTCTTGATCATGCCCTGGTCGTAGACGTTGGGCATGGAGAGCTTGTGCTCGAAGAAGCCCTTGTGGTTGTACCAAGGGCCCTTGGCAGGACCCTCGGGCAGGCGCGCGCGAATTTCGGCGTCGGTGATGGGCTCCTTGCCGGTGTCTTCGGCGACCTTGGTGAGCAGCGCAAAGTCGAGGCGCTCGATCGGCTTGCTGCCTTCCTGGGTTAACTCGGTGCCGATGCGGCCTTCCTCTTCAAAGCCGGAAATTTCGTGGCAACCGGCGCAGCCGAATTGCTGGATCCACTTTTTGCCCTCGGCTTTGAGCTTGGGATCGTCCATGTAGGAGGCGTCGGGATAGGAAGATGGCTCCTGCTTTTTCTGCGCGAGCAGGTAGGTGGCGATGTCGGAGACCTCGTCGTCGGCAAGGCGCAGGCTGGGCATCACGGTCATCTGCTCGACCTGGAGCTCGTGGCCGTCGTTGGGGCACTTGCTGTGGTCGAAGTCGAAGACGTACGGCAGATTGTGCTTGGCGTAATCCTCGGGGCCGATGTCCTTCTTCTCATAGGGACAGTAGGGGCGGGTGCGCACGCGCGGATTCTTGATCCAGCGGAAGATGTAATCGTAATTGGCCTTCTCGCCGAGGCGCGAGAGGTTGGCGGCGAAGTCGCCGCCCATCTGATTGCTGCCTTCGCCGATGGAGTGGCAGGCAAGGCAGCCGCGGGTTTCAAACAGCTCCTTGCCGCGCGCCGCGCTGCCGGTTTGCTGCCGGGGAAGCGGATCGTTGAGCGCGGTCTGCCACAGGTAGGCCGAGATCGCCTTGACCTGGCCATCGTTGAGGCGGAAATTCGGCATCTTAGTGCCGGGGCGGAAGTCGGTGGGCTTGTGCAGCCAGACGGGCACCCAGTTCTTGTTGAGTTTTTCGCGGACTTCCTTGAGGTCGGGGCCGATCTTCTTCAGGTCGCGCAGCAGCGAGGAGGAGCGCAGATCGAGCTGCTCGATGCGGCCGGCGATCTTGCTGTTCTCGACGCGCATGGACTCGGCGCGCTGGTTCAGCCGGTTGGCTTCCTCGTTGGATTCGGCCTGGTCGGCCCGCTTCATGGCGATGGAGGCCTCGCGCAGGTTGTCGCGCTGCTGTTGCTCCATCTGCTTGATCTGCTGGCCGATGTTGAGTAATTCCTCGGGCTCGCGGTCGTAGCCCTCGTAGCGGTGGCAGCCGTTGCAGCCGCGCTGGCGGAAGAGGAACTTGCCTTCGCTGATCGTCTGGCCGACCGAGCCGGTCTGGATGAACATGTCGGCCTGGTGGCAAGTCTGGCAACCGGCTTCCACGTTCTGCTTGCGGAACAGCGGCCACAGCCAGTGCTCGTAGTTGCCGTGCGCCTTTTCAATGCTGGTGGTGGCGCGGCCGTTGCCCTGGTGGCAGGGCGAGCAGCCGAACTTGTCGGGATCATGAACTTTGAGCAAGTCAGGCTCGGGATGGCTGGTGGAGGCAAGGGCGTAGTCGTCGGGACCCTTGCGGCCCTTGGGCGTCATCAACGCGGCGGTGAGGCGCACGGGCTCGCGCGTGCCCATGTGGCAGGACTCGCAGCGGTCCACGATATTGGCCTCGGCGACGTTGATCTGCACGATCTGCGGATCCCATTCGGCGGTCTTGTTCTGCAGGCCGCGAAGCGCGTCGGGAGTGAGCGACACCATGTGCTCCTTGATCCAGGTGTCGCGCGCCAGCTTGGCTTCGTTGATGGGCTTGAGCAGGTCGCCGAGTTCGCCGCCGAGCCGGCCTTTTTCGTTCTTCAGCTCGTTGTAGGTTTCCTCGAGTTGCTGGAAGTTGTATTTCTTGCGCGTGCCGTCGGGATACTGCACTTCGAATTGCTGCGCCTTGTACTTGTCCAACTCCTTCTGCTTGGATGCCTTTCCGCTGGCGCTGTCGGTGGTTTCGATTTCGTAAGTGAGGGCGTTGACGTAGGCGCGCTTGTCGGTAAAGACATTCTGGACGGCGAGAATTTCGGCAGACTTGTTGGCGAGCTGTTGGTTGATTTCCTTAATTTTCGGTTCAGCGGACTTGGAGGCGGACTGGTAGGCGTCGTCGAGGGCGCGGAAGTCGGGGTTGTTCTGCAGGTCCTTCTCGGCGTCGGCGGATTGCGAGCGCGCCTGCTTGAGGAACGAGATGTAGCGCTCCTGGAAGGCACGCTGGTAGCGCTTCCACGGACGCTGGCCGTAGGCCTCGTCCCACATCGCCCATAACAGCGTCCCGATCAGCACCACGATGGCGATGGTGTAGTGCAGGGCGTACGACTTGGTGGTGATCGGGTCTTGCTCGGGAATTTGATCCTCTGGCACCCTTCTCCTCCGAAAACAGCTCTCAGCTGTCAGCTCTCAGCTTTCAGCGGATCAATGGCGGTTTCAGCCGTCCCTACGGTGTCTGCGTCATAGCCGTGCCGCGCCGCTGGCGCTCACGCTTTTTGGTCCACTTTACCCAGCGCTGCCGCGCTCGCTCACGCTTTTTGGTCCACTTTACCCAGCGCTGCCGCGCTGGGCTAACGAATTTCGCCGCTCCGCGGCTGGTTTCGGTTCGCTTTTGGACCACTGCAACGCGCGAAATCGAGCTATGACACAGACACCTACGGGACTGGCATCTACTTGCACAACGTTTCCCGGCACTGAAGTGCCGGGCTACTTTCATTCGCGCCTACGGCGCTGAATTCCCCCAAAACGAGCTGACAGCTGATAGCTAAGAGCTGACAGCTGATTGCTAAGAGCTGACAGCTGATAGCTAAGAGCTGAAAGCTGATAGCTGACAGCTGACGGTTTCTTCACACGTTAAACCAAGGCGTAATCCACACGTACTTGATATGCAAGCTCAGGCGCAGCAGCATCTTGATGGGCAGCGCGACCATGGTGAGCATGAGAAACATCATCACTTGGTACTGGAGCAGGCTCATGCGGCGCCAGTCCTTGGGCATCTTGCGGCGGAACAGCGCGGTCATGACGAAGCCGCCGACCGCGAAATAGCCGCCCACGATAATCGCCCCGAAAATTCCCTTGCCCAGATTCGAGGTGATGCCGAACAGATCAGGCAAGTCGCGGTTCACCTCGTAAATTAATCGGTTGTGGTCCCAGGTCTGGCCCGGCCAGAACCATTGCCATCCCGGGCCGCGAATGAAGGTGCCGATGATGATCATCGAGACCCAAAGAATCAGAAAGCCGAAACAGAACGTGGCGATGGAAAACTTGCGCTGCTTGACGGTGTAGTAGCCGCTGCCCAGCGGATTGGTGTCAATGTAGGGAATCACCATCAGGCCGATGATGATGAGCGTCGGCATGACCACGCCGGCAATCCAGGGATCGAAGTACACCAGCATTTCCTGCAGGCCGAGGAAGTACCACGGCGCCTTGGCAGGGTTCATGGTCAGGTTGGGATTGGCCGGCTCTTCCAGCGGCGCGCTCATGGTGATGGACCAGACCATCAGGATGGCGGTGACGATGATGGCCGCCAGGAATTCCATGCGCAGCAGAAACGGCCAGACGTGAACTTCCTTTTGCCATCCGGGGCGGAAGGGCCAGGTCTTGCGATGGTGCGTCTTGGCGAGCGCGGGATCGGCTTCCAGTTGCTCGATGAGTTCGTCGTTGCCCTTGGCCTGGCGGAAGGCCAGCCACAAATAAAACACCACCAGCGGCAGCAGCGCCGTGATGGGGATATTGTCGGGCGTGGTCGCGATCGTCCAGAGCTGATGCCAGTTCATAGAACCCCCATCGGGTGATCGGGCGATCGGGTGATCGGGTGATCTGACGTCACTTCTGACATGTTCACTCTCCCGCTGCCTTTTGTGCTCGGCGCGGCTTGTCGGCTTCGGAGGTGAGCATGACCGGCGCCGGGCCGGAGATGCCGCCGTCCTTCCGCACCCGCCAGAAGTGCACGATCATAAACACCGAGGCGATGATCGGAATCGCAATGCAATGCCAGATATAAGCTCGCAGCAGCGCGTTGGCGTCCACGATCGAGCCGCCGAGCAGCCCAAAGCGCACGTCGTTATACGGCGTCATTCCTAACTGCGGACCGAACGGGCCTTCATGTCCAAGGATGGGCGTGGCGCGCGCCATGTTGGTGCCCACGGTGACGGCCCAGAATCCGAGCTGATCGTCGGGCAGCAGGTAGCCGGTGAAGGAGAGCAGCAGCGTCAGCACCAGCAGGATCACGCCCACGTTCCAGTTGAACTCGCGCGGCTTCTTGTAGCTGCCGGTGAGAAACACCCGGAACATGTGGAGCTCGACGGCGATCACCATCAGGTGCGCCGCCCAGCGATGCATGTTGCGCAAGATCTTGCCGAAGGGGACATCGTGCTCCAGGTAGAGCACGTCGCGGAAGGCCTGCACCTTGGTCGGGTGGTAGTAAAACATCAGCAGCACGCCGGTGAAGGTGAGGACGATGAACAGGAAAAAGGTGATGCCGCCCATGCCCCAGGTGTAGCTGTAGCGCACGGCGTCGCGGTTGATTTTGGCCGGATGCAGGTGGAGGAAGACGTTGGAGAGCACGCCGAGGGCGCGGTTGCGCGGCGTTTCGTCGTGCTTGTGGCGGAAGATCGAGGTGTAGACCTGCGTTTTGGTCGGGTCCTTGACGCTTTCGATCTGCTCCTTGAGCTTGCCGGGCATCTCGGTGCGGAAGGCCTCCACCTCCTGCTTCACGATCACCCCGATGCCTTTTTTCCCGTTCTTCGGCGCGGCGGGACCTCCGTCGCCGGAGGCGCCATCGCCGGCAGCGCCCTTGGCTCCGTTTCCGCCTGTGACCTTCACATCATCGTCGGCCATAAGACCCTCGAAACCCGTTGTCGGTTGTCGGTTGTCGGTTTGCGGTAAAACCGAAAACCGTTAACCGTAAACCGAAAACTGCTACACCGAGAGGAATGCTCCCGGATCATCAAAGCGGCTGGTCTGCCCCTTGGGCCATTGATACAAGCGGCTGACGTCCACCAGGACCTGGCCGTCGGGAGCAACCTCGACGTGCGCGCGGTCCATGGGGCGGGGCGCCGGGCCTTCAAAATTCACGCCTTCACTGTCGTAGCCGCTGCCGTGGCAGGGGCACTTGAACTTGTTCTCGCTGGGCTTCCAATCGGGTGTGCAGCCCAGATGCGTGCACTTGGCGTAGATCACGAACAGGCGGCCCGGGATGCGGTCCACCCAGATGCGGTATTTCTGCTGGAACTTGGTGTCCACGCCGAGGCCGAAGTCGGAGGGATATCCGATTTTGAAAACCGTGCTCGGCTCGAACAGCGTCCGCGGCAGAAAGAAGCGGAAGAAGGCCAGCAACCACGTCGCCAGGAACGCCGCCACCCCGGTCCAGACCAGGCGCCGGCGCTTGGAATCAATTTCTGTTCCGATGCGGCCGCCGCTGCTGACCCCACCGGCGGCGGCGGCTTTCGAGGTGCCGACCGCGGGTGTTCCTACGTACTTCACGGCTGATCCGGTGCGGGCCACTTGAGAGACGGCCGGCATCGCCGGAGCGGGTTTGGCTGGCGCAGGGGCCGCGGGCCGGGCCGGCGCGGCGGCAGCAGCAGCGGGCGCGGCAGCGGCAGGAGCGGCGGGGGGAGGAGCAGCAGGGGCGTCGCCGCGCTCAAACGACATGGGCTCGCCGGCCTTCAACGCTTCGATGTCTTCGTCGGAGATCAGCGGCAGGCCGGAGCGCTTGCGATACGCCTGCTCGGCCGCGATCACGGAGTTGTTCAGCGGCTTGCGCGGCCACCCCGGGAGCCGGCCCAGTTCGCCGCCGGCCACAGCCTTGGATCCCTCATCAGCCATTCTTTCTTACCCCTTTGCCACGACCCGCATTGCCGGAGCGGCAAAGGCAGGTTCCTTCCTCAAGCCCGGCTGCACGCAAGCGGTCACCAGTTGAGCGAGCGCGCCGATAAACACCGGCGAATCGTTTAGGCCCGCCGTCATCTCGAAGCGCGTGATGCCGGCCTGCGCCGCCAGCTCGCGGGCTTCGTGATCGATCTCGCCCAGGGTTTCAACGTGGTCCGAAACAAAGGAAATGGGCACTACGCAGACGTCCTTGATGCCGGCGGCGCCCAGTTCGCGGATGGTCGAGCGCAACGACGGTTGCAGCCACTTACTGGCGCCGACCTTGCTTTGATAACAAAGGCGGTGGCAATTGAGCCATCCGCCGCGCCGCTTGACCAGCGCAACCGTTTCCTCGATCTGGCGCTGGTAGGGATCGCCCTGCTCGATCACCGACACCGGGACGCTGTGCGCGCTGAACACCAGCACCACGTCGTCGGGATCGGGAAAGCGGGCGAGGGCGTCCTCGATGCGCTCAGTGACGGAGTCAATATACAAGCCGTGGCGATAGAAGTCATGGATGCAGGAGACCTGCCGGCCGGCTGCGGAGAATCTACGGTTCCACTCGTTGAGGCTGCTGCCGGTGGTGGTTTTCGAATATTGCGGGTACAGCGGCAGCAGCACGATATGGTCGCATTGCGATGCATCGAGTGCGGCGACGGCCTCCTCGGTGAACGGGTGCCAATACCGCATGGCGACAAAACAGCGGGCGTCCAGACCTTCGGCGCAGAGCCGCTTTTCCAGCGCGCGCGCCTGGCGCTCGGTGTTGCGCCGAATGGGCGAGCACCCGCCGATCGCCTGGTAATGGTGCGCGACTTTGCGCGCGCGGGTGACGGAAATGAGCTTGGCGAGCGCCTTGCGTCCGACGCGGGCCAGGGGGAAATCGATGATGTCGGGGTCGCAAAACAGGTTATAGAGAAACGGCTCGATGGCCTCGATCGAGTCTGGGCCGCCAAGTTGAAACAGCACTACACCAGTACGACGGTTTGTCCAGGACATCCGAAGCAACACCCCACAATGGCGCAAGCGATGATATTCAAAACGTCGCCTGCTCGTCAAACCATGCAGAAGAAAACGGTGCTCGGAAAAGCGCGATGGGCGCGGTTTTTGGGAGATAACAGTTTTGTTGGGAAGAGTTTCAGTTTCCGTTTCAGTTTCAGCGGAGTTTGGGCCCGTTCCGATCAAGCTGAAACCGAAACTGAAGCTGAAACTTGTTTTCAGGCTTCCTTGGCGACGGGCTCGGGCGCAGCGGATTCGGGCTCGGCTGCCATGGCTTCAATGATGGCGTCGGCGAACTGGGAGGTGCCGGCGGTGCCGCCGACGTCGCGCGTGCGCTTGGACTTGTCGCGGTACA
Organism: Terriglobia bacterium; assembly: GCA_020072845.1. NCBI lineage: Bacteria > Pseudomonadati > Acidobacteriota > Terriglobia > Terriglobia bacterium. Next base: position 353,182 of record JAIQGF010000008.1, on the reverse strand, counting down.
CCTTCTCGATGGCGTTGCGGATGCGCCAAGCCGCCTCGGATTCGCCGAGGTGGCGAAGCATGAGAATCGCGGAGCGGAGCAGGGCGGTGGGATTGGCGATGCCGCGCCCGGCGATGTCGGGGGCGGAACCGTGTACGGCTTCGAAGATGGCGCGGCCGTCGCCGAAATTCGCGCCGGGCACGACGCCCAGGCCGCCGACAAAGGCGGCGCAGAGGTCGCTGATAATGTCGCCGTAAAAATTTTCCAGCACCAGCATGTCGTACTGGTAGGGATTGGTGACCAGTTGCATGCAGGTGTTGTCCACGATGTGCTCGCCGTAGGTGATCTCGGGATATTCGCGAGAAATGTTGCGCGTGCAGCGCAGGAACAGCCCGTCGGAGAGCTTCATGATGTTGGCTTTGTGAATGCAGTGGATGCGCTTGCGTTTGTTTTTGCGCGCGTACTCGAAGGCGAAGCGGGCAATGCGCGTGGAGGCTTTCTCGGTGATGATCTTCAGGCTCTCGACCACGCCGGGCACGACTTCGTGCTCGATGCCGGAGTACAAGCCCTCGGTGTTCTCGCGGATGATGATCAGGTCCACGTCGGGGTAGCGCGTGGGGATGTGCGGAAGATTGCGAATCGGACGGAAATTCGCGTACAGCTCGAAGCGTTTCCGCAGGGCGACGTTGATGCTGGAAAACCCGCCGCCGATGGGCGTGGTGATCGGGCCCTTGAGCGCGACATGGGTGCGCTCGAAGGAGTCAATCAGGTCCTGCGGAAGATACTCGTGGTACTTCTCGAAGGCATCGGCGCCGGCCTCCTGGCGCTCCCACGCAAACTTCACCCCGGTAGCCTCGAGAATGCGGACGGTGGCCGCCGTGATCTCGGGGCCAATGCCGTCGCCGGGAATGAGGGTGACTGTGTGGGTCATTTGCGAGCCCAAATATATTGATGCGCAGGAGATGTGGTTCGACCCAGCAGAGTTTAGCAGCCAACCGTTTGAAGGTCAGTTGTTGCGGAAATCCGCAGAACGGAGAGTTAGACTCCAGCGATTAGCACTAGAGTCGTTGCAGGCCGCCCACTACCATGTACACGTCACCGCTGAAACGGCGGTTTCCCTCAAAGAAAACCCCCAACTCGCCGAAGGCGGTCACACAACGTACTGCGACTTTGGCCGGGTGTAACTTATCGGCGAATTGAAAACAGTAATTTGTACCCGCAGGGCTTTCGACACTCTTGCGATCTTCCAGAACGTACCCATCTTGTTTCGCGACTGTCACAACAGCAGCCTCGATTTGCTGCTGCGTAACATTGCGGTCAATACGATGTGTGAACACGCTTATGTGGCCATAACCTTCTTTTCTGATGAACGGCGCACCGAAGGAAAACGCAAAAAACGAGTTACCGCCGAACAACGAATACCCACTCGGAAACGGCACACGCCAAGTCGCAAAACTTATCGAATTGCCGCGCATCGCGTGCCACAAAGGCGCCATCAAGTGCGAAATGAAGAAAAGCCCAACCAAAACGCAGACCAGTGCCGTTGTGACCAAAATGCGGAGACAACGAAGCAGTTTTCCAGGCTCACTCATAAGCGACAAGCACCACCATCGCAGGTTCTTTATTGCGTCTTTGCCCCTGTAATCTTCACCTTCGCAGGTCCAGCCATATCTTTGGATTTCAGCAAATCCTTCAACTCCAACATGAACTCCTGCACGTCCTTGAAATCGAGGTAGACCGAGGCGAAGCGCACGTAGGCAACTTTGTCGTGGCGGCGCAGGCGATTCATGATCAGCTCGCCAATCTCGCTGGTCTTGCGCTCGCGTTCCGGCGAGTTGATGACGAAGTCCTCGGCCTCGTTGACGATCTGCTCCAGCTTGCCGATGGAGATGGGCCGCTTTTCGCAGGCGCGCAGCAGGCCGTTGAGAACTTTCTGGCGGTCGAATTTTTCGCGCCGGCCGTCTTTCTTGACCACCATGTAGGGAATTTCGTCAATGCGCTCGTAGGTGGTGAAGCGCTTGTTGCACTTCAGGCACTCGCGGCGGCGGCGGATGCTCTCGCCTTCCTTGCTCTCCCGCGAATCCACCACGCGGTCGTTTTCAAACGCGCAGAAGGGACACTTCATCTTGGGGCATCACCTTGTCGGGTAACAAGCGATTGTACACGGGGCACAAGGCTCACGGCACACGGCAGGAGGTGCGTCACCACCGAGGCACCGAGTTCACCGAGACTCACCGAGAGAAGATCTCGAAGAGATGTGCTCGGTGTACCTCGGTGTCCTCCGTGTCTCGGTGGTGAATCAATGGCGGACCGCAGGCTACAGTTTGCGGGTTTCGCCTGGAGCCTGAAGCCTGAAGCCTGAAGCCTGGTGTTCCAACGCCTCTTCCGCTTCGGCTTCGTGCGAGAGTTTGCGCAAGGAAAGGTGCTCGCGGTGGGCCAGCACCAGGCCGATGGGAATGACGGCCATGAAAGTCACGATCCAGAGCAGGATGCCGCAACTGACCGCGAGTTCGGGCGGAATGCCGTAGATCACCTGCAGCGCGCTGATCACGGCAAGCTGGCTGCCGCCGCCGACGGCGGGCAACTGCACGATGGATCCCACCATGCTGAAGCCCATCAGCAGCAGGGTATGGCCGATGTCGAGATCGGACAGGTGTGGGCGATCGCCGATGCGCTTGACGCGGTGATTGCCCTTGTAAAGCCACAGGCCGTGTTCGCGCGGTTCGTCGTGGCGTTCGATGCGATAGCCCTTGGCTTCGAGCGCGCTGCGCAGTTCGGCAACCGTGGTTTCATCCAGCGGCTGTCCGGCGAGCAACGAATTGCCCGCCAACTGCGCGGACTCGACGTCCACCGACCGCGGCTCCGGCCTTTGCCCGGTGATTCGGGCCTGGCGCCAACCGGGTTCCGGCGGGTAGGCGTGACAAACCTCGCGGTAGGCAAGCGCGATGGTGAACCAGATGGCGAGGGAGAGCGCGGTCACTTGCAGAAACGAAAGCCGGTCGTGGATGGTGTTCAGACCGATGCCGAAGGCGCGTGTTTTTTCCTCCAGGTGCTCCGCCAGCTTGCGCGAAATGGGGCTGACCTTGCGGTGGAGAAAGGCGGCGACCGCCGGCCCGCGGGTGCGGATCAAGTAGCACAACCCGGCCATGGCCAGGACCATGCCGAGAAGCACCACAGCGGCTTCGCGAAATTTCAAGATGTAGGGGTTGGACTGAATGCTGCCGGGGACGAAAACATTGACGGTCATCAGCACGGCGAAGGCGCCGACATCGAAAATGCGCTCCACCGTCCAGACGCCGATCTGCGACGAGAGCGAGACGTTTTCCTTTTTCGCGATCAGGTAAGGGCGGACGAATTCGCCGGGACGACCGAGCAGCGCCAGTCCGGTGAAGCCGATGAAGGTAGGGCCGATCAGCCGGCTGATGCGCGACTGGCAAATCGGCTTGAGAAACACCTTCCAGCGCAGGGCGCGCAGCAGGTAGGTGAGATAGATCAGGACGACAGCGGACAGGATGTGAAGCTTGCTGATGCCGCCGGTCTCGGCGCGGAAGCGGGCCCAGTCGAAGGCGCGCCAGTGCTGCACCTGGAAGTAGATGAGTACTCCGAGGACAGCAACCACAATGGCGGTGGTGAGGATTCGCTTCTTGTTCATCCGTGGCGTGAAGCCGGAGGCTTCACCTTAAACGACGCGTAGGAAGGGGTCAATGCAGCCGGCGCTTACTTTGATGCGGCGTTGGATGCGGGTCAGGAGCCCGGAACGGGGTTCACGGCTGGTTTGGCGGCGGCGTGGGCAGACTTCGGCGGTACGGATTTCTTCGCCTGAGTTTTGCGCGCGGCCAGCTTCTTGCGGTTGAAATCGCGAATCACGTTGGAAACGTAGGCGCGGGTCTCGCGATAGGGAGGAACGCCGTGGTACTGCTCCACCCTTTGCGGGCCGGCATTGTAGGCGGCCAGCGCCTTGGCAAGATCATTGTTGTAGAGACCCAGCAACTGGCGCAAGTAGCGCGTGCCGCCGTCCACGTTGGCCTGGGCATCGAAGGAATTCTGTACCCCGAGTTTCGCCGCGGTGCCGGGCATAAGCTGCATCAGGCCGCGCGCGCCCTTGGGCGATACCGCCTTGGGATTGAAGCCGCTCTCGGCGCGAATGACGCTGTCAATCAGGTCAGCGTCGATCAGGTGCTTGTCGCTGGCGTTGGCAACTACCGACTTCATGTCCAGTGCAGCGGCGGGCGAGGCTGCGGGAGCGGGCGGGGGAGGCAGTGGTTCCTGCGACAGGGAAGCGATCTCGGCGGTGGGGACATCGATGTAGTTGTTCTCGTCAGCGGTGGTGTACAGGCGCGAGGTGTCCTCGACGATGCGGCGGTGGTCGAAGCGCATGCTGAAACCGTTGCGCAGTGCGGCGACATACACCATGCCGGGTGTGGCAGCCGTCGCCGCAGGGAGCGGCTCGGCGGGCGCGTCGGCCAAGGCGGCCGCCGTCAACGCCACCATACAAGTGAATATGTACGCCAATCTCTTCATTCTGTCTTAATCGCTGCCGCAGCCATGCCCAACGCTTGCTCGACCGCCGCCGCCACGCCGCTCTGGTCGTTGCCTGCGGTCTCTATCCAGCCATACTGCTTCAATTCCGGGCAGGCGTTGCCCATAATAACCGGGACGCCGGCAAACTCAAGCATTTCTACATCATTGTAGTTATCACCGATGGCCATGACTAGGTTACGAACGATTCCCCGGTGGTGGGCCCAACGCTCGAGGGCGTGACCCTTGGAGCAGCCGTAATTGAGGATGTCCACGATGGTGAGATCGCGGGCGACATATTCGGTTTTCAGGACCGTGATCTCGTGGGCCATCCCGGCGGTGGCGAGCCGCGCCTGCGCCTGCTGCATGCGCGCCACCGTGCCGCAGAACATCGCCTGGATGGGATCGGTGACCAGGGCGGCCTCCAGCGGCGTCACGCGCTCGATGTAGGCCTCGTTTTTCTCCATCCAGCGGCTGATGGAGCCGTGCAGTTCATCGGTCCGCTCCAACACCAGCGCGCCGCGGCCTTCGCGTTCGAACGTCAACACCGCATTACCGCGGAATTCTTCCATGTGGCGGAGCAGCTTGCGCGCGGCCGTTGCCGGCAGCTTGTCGGTGAAGAAATGCTCGCCGCGGCTGGACTTGGTGACCGCGCCATTGGAGCTGATGAGCCACAGGTCGAAGCCCAGCGCCTCGGCGATCGGCATGGCAAACATGTGCCGGCGTCCGGTGACCAGCAGGATCTCGATACCGGCCTGGTGCGCGCGCCGCAGCGCCGCGAGGTTGGCATCGGAGATCTGGAACTGGGGATCGAGCAGGGTGCCATCAATGTCGATGGCGATCAGTCGGATGTTCAGCTTCACTGGCGTAATTCTACCGGGGCGAGCGGCGGATGTCTTGTGTAGTACCTGAGTACCTCAGAACCTGAGCACCGGGCTGCTCCGGCGCAGGATTGTGGGTGACGGAATTCAAGCACAGCATTTATTCTGTTCGCGCTGTTGGTCTGGAAGCTCTGGCACGACCAATGAAACGATGGGCGAAGCGGCAGCGAATTCGGATCCTGCTCATCCTGGCGGTAGTAGGACCGGGATTCATCACGGCGAACGTGGACAACGACGCCGGCGGAATCCTCACCTACTCGCAGGCAGGGGCGCAGTTCGGCTACTCGCTGCTGTGGACCATCATTCCCACCATGATTGCGCTCATCGTGGTGCAGGAAATGGCGTCGCGCATGGGCGCGGTCACCGGCAAAGGGCTCAGCGACCTGATCCGGGAAGAGTTCGGCTTCCGCATCACGTTTTTCATGATGCTGGCGCTGATCGTCATTAACTTCGGCAACATTCTCAGTGAATTTGCCGGCATCGCCAGCAGCCTGGAACTGTTCCATGCCAGCAAGTACGTCACCGTGCCGGTGAGCGCGGCGTTCGTGTGGCTGATCGTGGTCAAGGGCAGTTACAAGAGCGTCGAAAAAGTATTCCTGATGGCGTCGTTTTTTTACATCGCCTACATCATTGCGGGCGTGCTCGCGAAGCCCCACTGGATCCAGGCGGTGACGAGCACGCTAACACCGCCGCATAGCAATGTATGGTCGTCGCAGGCTTACTTGTACATGACGATTGGCGTAATCGGCACCACGATCGCTCCCTGGATGCAGTTTTACCTGCAGGCTTCCATCGTGGAAAAGGGCGTGACTGTGCGCCAGTACCGCACCTCGCGGCTGGACGTGATCTCGGGCTGTGTGTTCGCGGTGGTGGTCGCATGGTTTATCGTGGTCGCCTGCGCCGCCACCATGCACGTGCATGGCGTGCGCAATATCGAGACCGCCGCGCAAGCCGCCATCGCACTTCGTCCGCTCGCCGGACAGTACGCTTACCTGCTGTTCGCCGCCGGACTGTTTAACGCCTCGCTGTTTGCCGCCTCCATCTTGCCGATCTCAACCGCCTATTCGGTTTGTGAGGGCCTGGGATTCGAGTCGGGAGTGGGGAAGAAGTTTCGCGAAGCGCCGGTCTTCTACTGGCTCTACACGGTGTTGATCGTAGCCGGGGCCGGGGTCATCCTGGTTCCGAATTTTCCCTACATCAAGGTCATCCTGTTCTCGCAGGTGCTGAACGGGATCGCACTGCCGTTCGTGCTGGTGTTCATGGTGCTGCTGATCAACAAGCGCGAGCTCATGGGGAGCTACGTCAATTCGCGTTTTTATAACGTGGTAGTGTGGGCGACCACGGCGGTGCTGATCATCCTGACCGCCGCCTGGTTCTTGACCCTGCGCAAGCCGTAGGCTCGGCGGGCCCCAATCGCGAGTTCCTTACCTGCGGGTCGTTTGACCTCCTCCACCCCACATGAGATATTGATGGGCCCTAATTCAGCGTGCGAAGCGTCATCCGTTCATACCCTGGAGAGTGGCCAAGGAGCGCCATGGTTCGCCTGATTCCCCGGGAAACCAAGTTCTTCGAACTGTTTGAAAACATGGCGAGTAACGTCACCGAGGGGGCGCGCGTGCTGCACGGGATCCTGCAGACTTTCGAGAACGTCGAAGTCCAGGTGCAGCGCATCAAGGAGATCGAGCACCGCGGCGACGACATGACCCATTCGGTCATGACCAAGCTGAACCAGACGTTCATCACCCCGTTCGATCGCGAGGACATCCACCGCCTGGCCTCGTCGCTGGATGATGTGCTCGATTTCGTCAATGCCGCCGGACAGCGCCTGGTGCTCTATAAAATCCGCCGTGCTCCGAGTCCGGCCGCTGCACTGGCCGGGTTGATCGTGCGCCAAAGCGAGGAGCTGACCAAGGCGGTCTCCCTGCTGGAGAAGAACAAGCACGTGCTGGAGCACTGCGTCGAGATTAACCGTTTGGAAGACGAGGCCGACAGCGTGTGCCGCGAAGCTATCGCCAACTTGTTTGAACACGAAAAGGACCCGATTGAGCTGATCAAGATGAAGGAACTGTATGAGGTGCTCGAAATGGCCACCGACAAGGCCGAAGACGCCGCCAACGTGCTGGAAGCCGTCGTCCTGAAGAGCGCCTGATCCGCAGCCAAATCAATTCCAACCCACGGGGAACACAAGGCTGGTGAACTCGTCACTCCTACTGGTCGGTGTCACGGTTCTGTTTGCGCTCGCGTTCGATTTTCTGAACGGTTTTCACGACGCCGCCAACAGCATCGCCACCGTGGTTTCCACCCGCGTGCTTTCCCCCAAGCTGGCCGTGGTCTGGGCCGCGTTCTTCAATTTCGCCGCCGCCTTCTTTCTCGGCACCGCCGTCGCGCACACCATCGGCAAAGGCATGATCCAGCTCGACATTGTCACCCAATACGTGGTGCTCGCCGGGCTGATGGGCGCCATCGTCTGGGACTTGCTGACCTGGTTGTTGGGCCTCCCGACCTCCTCCTCGCACGCCTTGATCGGCGGCTATGCCGGGTCCGCCATGGCGCGCGCCTGGGTGTTGACCGGCGATTTTCACCGCACGGTGGGGGTGATCATTCCCAGCGGCTGGACCAAGACCCTGGTGTTCATCGTCGTGGCGCCGTTCATGGGACTGTTCCTCGGCTTCGGATTCATGGTCGCCGTTTCGTGGATTTTCCACCGCAAAGCACCGCGCCAGGTGGACGGCTGGTTTCGCCGCCTGCAATTGCTTTCCGCCGCCGCCTACAGCCTCGGCCACGGCGGTAACGACGCGCAGAAAACCATGGGTATCGTCGCCGGCGCGCTGTACACCGCCGGCATCATGACCAAGGCCGATATGACAGGGAGCTGGGGCAAGTTCAAGTGGCCCATCATCCTGGCCGCCCATGCCGCCATCTCCGCCGGTACCTACTTTGGGGGATGGCGCATCGTGCACACTATGGGCTCGAAGATCACCAAGCTGAAACCCGTGGGCGGCTTCTGCGCCGAAGCCGCCGGCGCCATCACTTTGTTCGGAACCGCGCTCGCCGGCATTCCCGTCAGCACCACGCACACCATCACCGGCGCAATTGTCGGCGTCGGATCCACCCAGCGACTTTCCGCGGTGCGCTGGGGCGTGGCGCGCCGCATCGTGTGGGCATGGGTCCTCACCATCCCGGCTTCGGCCGGCGTTGCGGCGCTCACCTTCTGGCTGATCCGGCTGTTTCACCCCGGCGCGTGAGGCATTTGGTAATTTCGTAATTTGACAATTTGACGACGTGCTGCATGGTGCACGTGTATCGCGACGGTTTTCAAATTACCAAATTACGGAATTACCAAATTACGAAATGGGCCATTCGCCCGTGTAGAATTTCGGTATTCCATGCCTCCCACCTCGCCATTTACCGACGTTCCGGCCTCGATTGAGGAGATCCGCGCCGGGCGCATGGTGGTGGTAGTGGACGACGAGGATCGCGAAAACGAAGGCGACCTCACCTTGGCCGCCGAGAAGATCACGCCTGAGGCGATCAATTTCATGGCCAAGTTCGGCCGCGGGCTCATCTGCCTGGCGCTCACCGAGGAGCGCCTCGACCACCTGCGCATCGGGCCCATGACGGCGGAGAACACCTCGCAATTCGGCACCGCGTTCTGCGAGGCGATTGATGCGCGCGAGGGTGTCACCACCGGCATCTCCGCTCACGATCGGGCGCGCACCATCCGCGTCGCCATCGATCCCGCCTCTCGTCCCGGCGACCTGGCGCGGCCCGGACATGTGTTCCCGCTGCGCGCGCGCCGCGGCGGCGTGCTGGTGCGCGCCGGCCAGACGGAAGCCGCGGTGGACCTGGCGCGGCTGGCCGGCATGGTCCCCGCCGGCGTGATCTGCGAAATCATGAATGAAGACGGCACCATGTCGCGCGTTCCCGACCTGGTGAAATTTTGCGCCCTGCACCATCTGAAAATGCTCACCGTCGCCGAACTCATCCGCTACCGCATGCAGCACGAGCGCTATGTGCGGCGCATCGGCGAGGCGCTGGTGCCGACGCGCTTTGGCGAGTTCCGCATGATCGCCTACGAGAGCGAGGTGGACGGCGGCGAGTCGCACATCGCGCTGCTGCGCGGCGACGTCGAGCATGCCGCCGCTCCCGTGCTCGTCCGCATGCACTCGCATTGCCTGCTGGGCGACGTCTTCGGCGCCACCTGGTGCGGATGTCACCACGTGATCGAGGGCGCGATGCAACGCATCGCCGATGAAGGGCTCGGCGCACTCATTTATCTGCATCAGGGTTCCCAGGGATTCACCCGCGAAAAGCTCGGCGACACCACGGTGCTGACGTTCCATCGCGAACATCGCCTGCCATCGCTGCCGGAGAGCGAGCGCAAGACGCAGCGCGAAATCGGCATCGGCGCGCAGATTCTTTCCGACCTCAACCTCAGCCGCATTCGCCTGCTCACCAACCATCCGCGGAAGGTGGTGGCGCTGGAGGGTTTCGGCATCGAAATTGTCGAGCAGGTCGCAATCCCGTCCTCCAACGCCGTCACCGCCGGCTAACACGTGGGTTGGAGCGCGCTCGCCCCCGAGCGCGACGGTGCGGGTTCGCAGAACCGACAACCGCAAACCGATAACCAACAACCGATAACCGACAACCGACCACCGCACCTGTTATCATTTCAATCTGACGTGCAATGGCGATCCTGCCCCAGACAACTGACACCACTGTTCCCCCGCCGGACCTAGCATCCTCAAGTTCATCCCGCTTGCGCCGTTGGGCGCCGCTGTTCCTGCTGCTGCTCTCCGCTGCGGTCTATCTGGGCGCGGCGTCGCGCCCCGCGCTGCTCGATGACGCCGATGCCTCCCATGCCCTGGTCTCCCGCGAGATGTTACAGCGCGGCGACTACGTCGTCATGTTCCTCAACGGGGTTCGCTACCTGCAGAAAGCGCCGATCCATTACTGGATGGTCGCGCTCGACTACAAAATCTTCGGCCAGACCGAATTCGCCACCCGGCTGCCGGTTGCACTGGCGATGATCGGCCTCACCCTGATGGCCTTTGAATTCGGGCGCCGGTTCTTCAGCGAACGCGCCGGGCTTTACGCCGGGCTGGCCACCGCCACCAGCGTCGGCATGTTCATGTTCACCCGCATCATGATCCCCGAGGCGATCTATGCCTTGGAGTTCACCGCCATCTTCTATTTATTCTTGCGCGGCTGGACGGGATCGTTGCGGCCGCGCAGCGCCTACTGGGGCGTCGCTGTGCTCACGGGCTGCGCTGTCCTCACGCGCGGGCTGATCGGAGTGCTGTTTCCGGTCGGAACCATCGTCGGGTTCATCATCCTGACACGCGGATGGAAACGCTGGCGCGAGCTGCACGTGGTTTCCGGCACGCTGATCTTTCTTGCCATCGCGGTGCCGTGGCACGTCATCGCCGAGTTGCGCGCCCCGGGATTCCTCTGGTCCTACTTCATCAACGAGCACGTGAAGCGCGCCCTGGGCACGCGCTGGCCTCCGGACTACGACGCTACCCCGCTTCCCATCTGGTGGGCGGCGCACCTGGCGTGGTTTTTTCCGTGGAGCCTCTTTCTGCCGCTTGCCATCAAGCAGTTTCCGTCACCGCGGACCTGGTGGAAGCAAATGACGGTAGAAGCGCAAGCGCGGCTGCTGCTGTTCATCTGGTTCGGGTTGGTGTTCATTTTCTTCTCGCTGGTGGTCGGTTCGCGGATGGAGTACTACGCGTTCGGGGGATGGCCCGCGGTCACGATCCTGATCGGCCTCGGCATGGCGCGCGCGGAAGAGCGGTGCGACAAATGGCTGCCGCGCTTGCAGGCCGTGCTCGCCGCCATCGGCCTCGCGCTCGGCGGCGTTTTGACCTGGGCGGTCTGGCAGGCGGCGCGCGTCCGCGCCACCGGCGACATCTCAACCCTGCTGAAGACGCACCCCAACGATTTCTACCGCCTCAGCATGGGACACCTGTTCGACCTGACGCCCCAAGCCTTTGCCGACCTGCGCACGCCCGCGCTGATCGCCGCCGCCTGCTTTTCCGCCGGGTTCGTGGCCACCTGGCTGGTCGGCCGCACTCGCCGCGTGATGACCAGCGCGGTTGTGCTCGGCGTCACCATGGCGGTGTTCATCTTCGCCGCCAATCTCGCCTACGGCGTTTTCGAGCCGCACATGTCGTCGCGCCCGCTGGCGGTCGCCATTCTGAAACATTTGCGCACCGGCGATCAGATTGCCGTCTATGGCGAATTCGATCCCGCCTCGAGCGTGTCGTTCTATACCCATCGCCAGTTGTTGATCTGGAACGGCCGTTACAACAATCTGGAACTCGGCTCGCACTATCCCGATGCGCCCAGGATTTTCTTCACCGACCAGACGTTTCCCGCCATGTGGATGGGTCCGCTGCGCATGTTTCTCGTGGTGCCGCAGGAACAGCGCGCAGCCGCCTACCAGCGCCTGCCGAAAGATCACACCTGGCTGTTAATGGAGAGCGGGGGCAAAGCCGTGTACGTCAACCATCCCCTGACGCCCGGCCAGCCCTCGCTGGCGCAATCGCAGGTCGCCTCGAACTGAGGATTCTGAAGGGCGCTTTAGATCGCCAGATCACCCGATGGGATCGCTTCCGCCCGCCCGCTCTTCATGCTGCGATACGCCGCGTCGAGGATGAGCTGATTTTTCCAACCTTCCTCGCCGGGAACCGGAAAAGCCGCGCGGCCTTCCAAGGCACCGGCAAACGCATCCACCTGCCGGGCATAGGCCAGTTCATTCGAAACCTGTTCTGTCTCGACGCCGCCGGCACGGCGCAATTCAATGGTGATCGGCCCATCCACCCTGAGCCCATTGTCGGCGCGGAGCACGCCGCGTTCACCGACGATCTCGATCGGCGTTCGATACTCCGCCAGCGAGGACACCAGCACCGCTCCCAACCCCGAGCGCCGGAATTCGAGTAACACCAAGGCCGCAGCTTCCATGCTGCCGACCGCGCTGGGGAACGCGCTTGCCGACACGCGGGCAACTTCGTCGTCGAGAATGAAGCGCAGCGCGTCAATGCAGTGCACCCCGACATCGGCGACCGGCCCGCCCCCGGCGACGGTCGCGTCATGGATCCAGGTGCGCGCGTGCGCCGCCACAAGATAGGAAAATTCCGAGCGCGCGAACACCACGCGGCCAATCTCGCCCGCCGCGATGCGCTGGCGGAGCCTCCGCGTACTGTCGGCGAAGCGAAAGATCTGCGCGATTCCCAGCAGCAAGCCCTTCGCCCGGGCGCGCTCTACTATCTGCGACGCCTCGCCGGCGTTCATTGCCATGGGCTTTTCCAGCAGGACCGGCTTGCCGCATTCCAGCGCAAGCAGCGTGTCGCCCAGGTGGCAGTTGTTCGGCGTCGCGATAAAAACGGCGTCCACCTCCGGCGACCGGCACAACTCCTCGGCCGACGCGAAGGCCTGGGGGATGGCGTGCTCACGCGCGGACGACGCGGCCTTTTGCGCATCCCGCCGCGACAGCGCGGTCACGCGCGCGTTTTGAGCCCGGCGGAAGCCGGGCATCAACCGCTTTGCCGCATGCAGGCCGAAGCCGATGATTCCGAAGCGCACCATTTCAATGTGGGTCTCGAAATTACCAATTACCAGCTGCCAATTACAAATTGCCGTCGTCACTCCCGCTGGTGACGTGGGTCACGGAACGGTAGGGCAGAGGGGACCAGACTACAGCTAGAGGTGCCCTGTGCCCATCCTCTTCATGGCGCTGATCGCGCTCGCCGTCTTCCTGGTGATGGGCGGATTGGTGTTTTACGCCGCCTACGCCGAAGGGCGCACGGCTCACAAGGACGACGCGGCCAAGCCGGCGGCGCGTCCCTAGGCGGGATGATCCGCGCCACGACGTCACTGACCGTCACGTGATTTTGTGACTTGGCTCACCGGCCGGTGTATTGACAGATTTTTTCGGACGAGTAATACTTTACGTTCAATGTTCGACGTTGCCCACAACACGACCATGGCCATGTGCACCATTATTAAGTGCATGTGTCGTGGTCTGTGGGTTGCGCGGACGAGCGGCAGAAGCTGAAGCGGTAGCCGCAAAAGTTCAACGACCCACGGTCCACCCGGATCGCGGGTCGTTTTTCTTTTGGCGCCAACAAATTCGAGGAGAGTGCAGCGATGAGCAACGACAACGGCAACCCTCAAAGACGTTTTGCCACCCTGGCGGTGCACGCCGGCCAGGCGCCCGATACCGCCACCAAGGCGCGGGCCGTCCCGATTTACCAGACGACCTCCTACGCCTTCGACGACGCCGATCATGCCGCCCGGCTGTTCGCGCTCAAAGAGTTCGGCAACATCTACACCCGCATCATGAACCCGACCACCGACGTCTTCGAGAAGCGCATCGCCGCTCTGGAAGGCGGCATCGCGGGGTTGGCGCTCGCCTCCGGCCAGGCGGCGGAAACGCTCGCCATCATCACCCTCGCCTCGGCCGGCGACGAAATCGTCTCCACTACCTCGCTCTACGGCGGCACCTACAACCTCTTCCACTACACGCTGCCGAAGCTCGGCATCAAAGTCCGGTTTGTCGATGCCGAAGATTTCGACGGCCTGCGCGCCGCCGTCAATTCGCGCACCAAAGCCGTGTACACCGAGAGCGTCGGCAATCCCAAGCTGGATATTCCCGACCTCGAACGCCTGGCCGCGATCGCGCACGAGTACGGGCTGCCCTTCGTCGTGGACAACACCACTCCGTCGCCCGCTCTCTGCCGCCCCATCGAGTGGGGCGCCGACATAGTGGTCAATTCGGCGACGAAGTTCATCGGCGGCCATGGCACCTCGATCGGCGGCGTCATCGTAGACAGCGGGAAGTTCGACTGGAAAGCGTCGGGCCGCTTCCGCGATTTCGTCGAGCCCGATCCCTCCTACCACGGCGTCAGCTACGCCGAGGCATTCGGTCCGGCGGCGTTCATCATCAAGGCGCGCGTGCAGGGCCTGCGCGATACCGGCGCTTGCCTCTCGCCCTTCAATTCCTTCCTGCTGCTGCAGGGCGCCGAGACTCTGCATCTCCGCATGGAGCGCCACTCGCAGAACGCGCTCGAAGTTGCGCGCTTCCTCCAGACGCATCGCGAAATCGAGTGGGTCAATTATCCCGCGTTGCCGCAGGGCAAGTATTTCGAGCGGGCGCAGAAATACCTGCCCACCGGCGCCGGCTCGCTGGTTACGTTCGGCATTCGCGGCGGCTACGAGGCCGGGCGCGCGCTCATCAATTCGCTCGAACTCTTCAGCCTGCTGGCCAACATCGGCGACGCCAAGTCGCTCGTCATCCACCCCGCTTCCACCACCCACCAGCAACTCAGTGAAGAAGAGCAGCGTTCCACCGGCGTCACGCCCGACCTGGTGCGGCTCTCGGTCGGCATCGAGGACGTGCGCGACATCATCGCCGACCTCGACCGGGCCCTGGGGAAGGGAAGCGCGAAATCGGCGGCGGCGGCGCGCCCGTCGCACGTTGCGGCACAGGCCGCGGGAGACTGACAATGGCTTCAATCGAACCCACTGCCGAAGCAAACTGTAGGCTCGAAGGCGCCTTCCGCCTCGAGGCCGGCGGGGAACTGCCTTCGCCGGATGTGCGTTACGCCGTGTATGGCGAGCTCAACCGCCGCCGCGACAACGCCATCCTCGTCTGCCACGCGCTGTCCGGTTCGGCGCGCGTGGCCGACTGGTGGCCGGAGCTGTTTCCCGGCGTGTTCGACACCTCGCGCTACTGCGTCATCGGGACCAACCTGATCGGTTCCTGCTATGGCGCCACCGGACCGGGCTCACTCAGTCCCGTGACCGGCGTCACCTATGGGCCGGACTTCCCGCTGGTCTCCATCCGCGACATGGTGCGCGCGCAGGCGGGCGTGCTCGACCACCTCGGCATCGAGCGCCTGCATACCGTGGTGGGCGGCTCGATCGGCGGCATGCAGGCGCTGCAGTGGGCGGTGGACTTCCCGCAACGGGTGGAACGCGCCATCGCCATCGGCGCCGCGCCGCTCTCCGCCATGGGCCTGGCGCTGAACCATCTGCAACGTCTCGCCATTCAACTCGACCCCGCGTTTCGCGGCGGACACTACGCCGCCGACGAAGGTCCCGAGGCCGGGCTCGCGCTGACGCGCGGCATCGCCATGCTGTCGTACAAGTCGCCGGAGTTGCTCGGCGAACGCTTCGCGCGCCGCCCCAACCGCAACGGCGAAGACCCGTACCGCGCCTACTCGGACCGCTTCGACGTCGCCGGTTACCTCGATCACCAGGGCAAAAAATTTATCGCCCGCTTCGACGCCAATTCCTACCTGGTGCTGTCGAAGGCGATGGACACCTTCGATCTCACGCGCGGGTATGAGTCGGAACGCGAGGCCCTGCGGCGCATCCGCGCGCGCGTGCTGCTGGTCGGCATATCCTCCGACTGGCTGTTTCCGCCGGAAGATGTGCGCGACCTGGCGCAACGCGTCCGCGCCGCCGGACACGCCTGCGACTACGCCGAGCTGAAGTCGTCGCACGGCCACGACGGCTTTCTCGCCGACATGGATCAACTGGCCCCGTTTATCACCGCCGCGCTCTGGCGCCCGGCGGGTAATCCGGTGCCGATCACGCGGCCGCATCTGGCGCGCGCGGCCAACTAGGAGCGTGCCCCAGAACCTGCTGCGCGAATCTGAACCGCGGCTCGGGGCTCGGCGTCTGACCCAGGACGTGCGCTATCTCACATCCAATAGTGAGCGGCATCACCGCCGCTGGTGCGTCTCCCCGGTACCTTCATAGATAGACGAGGTGCACCGTCCGGACATCCGCGAGCGGCAGCGCCCTGGAAATTTCATCGGGAGAATTGAACCATGGCTTACGTAATTACCGATACCTGCCTGAAGGACGTGCTCTGCGCTGACGCCTGTCCCACCGACTGCATTCATCCCAAGAAGGACGAACCGCAATTCGAGGCCGCGACCCAGATGTACGTGGATCCCGAAGGCTGCATTGACTGCGGCGCCTGCGTCTCGGTCTGCCCCTCGAATTCCTTGTTCCCGGCTGAAGAAGTGCCCGAGGACAAGAAGGATTTCGTCGAGAAGAACGCCAAGTACTACGCAAACTAGTCAGACGGTGTACACCCAACCGGCCCGGGTTCTCCGGGCCTTTTTTGCTGCATGTCATCTGCAGCAGCCTATCGCCTTCGGCCCGACGCCTGAAGCCGGAAGCCACCTTTCAGCCATTCTGCTTGACACGCCTCCGAAAAAGCGATAAACCGTTGGCCACTTTTTGTGGGTGGATGTGTCCCTGTGCGCCGTAAGCGCCACCGTATCTGACCGCAACCGTTTGGGGAGGGAAAGGTCAGTATGAAAACGTCGCGAAGAGATTTCCTGAAAGTCAGTACCGTCGGAGGCGTTGCCGCGTCGGTACTTGGCTTTGACCTCACGCAAGCTCACGCCGAAGTGCGGGAGCTTAAAATCGCCCGCACCACCGAGACCCGCTCCACCTGCCCGTATTGCGCGGTGGGATGCGGGGTGATCATTCACACCCTCGGCGACAAGAGCGGCAACGTCAGGCCCGCGGTCGTCCACGTCGAAGGCGATCCCGACCATCCCATCAACCAGGGCGCGCTGTGTCCCAAGGGCGCGACCATCAAGCACAACATCGTGAACGACCGCCGCATTACCAAGCCGATGTACCGCGCGCCGGGCAGCGACAAGTGGGAAGAGAAGTCATGGGACTTCATGGTGGACCGCATCGCCCGCCTGCTGAAGGACACGCGCGACGCCAAGCTGCGCGAGGCCAACGCGCTCACCGCGGTCGGCGTCATCGGCGGCTGCACCGACAACAACGAGAACAATTATCTGCTGGTGAAAGCGTTCCGTGCGGGGCTGGGCATCATCCCCATGGAACAGCAGGCCCGTATATGACACGGCCCGACGGTGGCCAGTTTGGCCGCCACATTCGGGCGCGGCGCCATGACCAACGGCTGGACCGACATCCAGAATGCTGATGTCGTCCTTGCCATGGGCGGAAATCCCGCCGAAAACCATCCCGTGGGCTTCCGCTTCGTCATGGAAGCCAAGCGCAACCGCAACGCCAAGCTGGTCTCGGTGGACCCGCGTTTCAACCGCACCTCCGCCGTGGCCGACAGCTTCACCCAGATCCGCGCCGGCAGCGACATCGCCTTCCTCGCCGGCCTCATCAACTACTGCTTCACCCACAACCGCATTCAGGAGGAGTACGTCCGCCTCTACACCAACGCCACTTTCATCGTCCACCCGGGCTACGCGTTCAAGGACGACGTCGGCGTGTTCAGCGGCTGGGATGAAGCCAATAAGAAATACGACAAGAGCACGTGGAACTACGACATCGGCAAGGACGGCTTCGCCAAGGTCGATCCCACCATGCAGGACCCGCGCTGCGTCTACCAGTTGATGAAAAAGTTTTACGCGCGCTACACCCCGGAGATGGTCGCCAAGGTCTGCGGGTGCAGCGCCGAGAGCTTCAACAAGGCAGCCGAGATCATCACCTCCACCTATCCCGCCGACAAGGTGGGCACCATCATGTACGCCCTCGGCTGGACGCACCACAGCTTCTCGGTGCAGTTGATCCACATCGCCGCCATGCTGCAACTGCTGCTGGGCAACATCGGCATGGCGGGCGGCGGCATCAACGCCCTGCGCGGCCACTCCAACATCCAGGGCGGCACCGACTGCGGCATGGCTTACCACAACCTGCCCGGCTACATCGCCATCCCGAAGCAGGACGAGACGGATCTCAAGGCGTACTTCGGTCACCTGCTTCCCAAGCCGCTGCGGCCTGCGGTCATGAACTTCGTGCAGAACTACGACCGCTTCTACATCAGCCAGATGAAGGCGTATTACGGCCTGAAGGCGACCAAGGAAAACGAGTTCGGCTACCAGTGGCATCCGCGGCTGCCGCAGGGCGCCGCGCCGGGAACCTACGAAAACTGGAGCTGGGCCTTCATCTTCGACCACATGTACAACGGCAAGATGGACGGCCTGCTCAACTTCGGCATGAACCCGGTGAACAACGGGCCGCACTCCCGCAAGGTGATCAGCGCCCTCAAGAAGCTGAAGTACCTTGTCGTGGCGGAAAACTTTGAGACCGAAACCGCTTCCTTTTGGAAGTCGGAGATCATTGCCCTCGACGAGGAGAAGACCGGCACCTCCGATGTCAAGACCGAGGTCTTCCTCCTGCCCGCCGCCAACTTCTCCGAGAAAGACGGTACCTTCGTCAATTCTGCCCGCTGGTTCCAGTGGAAGTACAAGGCGCTGGATCCACCCGGCGACGCCAGGACCGACCAGGAGATCATCAGCCGCATCTTCCTCAAGGTTCGCGATCTCTACGCCAAGGAAGGCGGCAAGTCGCCGGAACCGGTGCAGAACCTAAACTGGTGGTACACCAATCCGTTCCAGCCTTCGCTCGACGAGGTCGCGCGCGAAATCAATGGCTGGGCGCTCACCGAGGTGAAGAACGAGAAAGACCCGAAAGTGGTTGATCTCAAGCCCGGCGAGCAGTTGGGCAAGTTCTACGACGCCCGCAACGACGGCACCACGCTGAGCGGCAACTGGCTCTACATCGGCTCTTACACACAGGCCGGCAACCTCGCCCAGCGGCGCAACAATGCCGATCCCAGCGGCATGAAGCGCTTCTCCGAGTGGGGCTACAACTGGCCCGCCAACCGCCGCGTGATGTACAACCGCTGCTCCGCCGATGCGCAAGGTAAGCCGTGGGATCCTAAGCGCCCGGTGATCAAGTGGAACGGCGAGAAGTGGGCGGGCGACGTTCCCGATTACAAGCCCGACAGCCCGCCCGAAGCCGGCATGGGGGCGTTCATCATGCTGCCCGAAGGCGTCGCACGCTTGTTCGTCCCGGGCATGTTTGCCGAGGGTCCGTTCACCGAGTTCTATGAGCCCATGGAATCGCCGGTGTCGAACCCGCTGCATGCGGCCACGAGTTCGAATCCTGGCGTCAAGCCCTTCAAGGGCAAGTGGGACCGCCTCGGCAAAGCCGATGAGTTCCCCATTGTCGCCACCACCTACCGCCTGACCGAGCACTTCCATTACTGGACGAAAAACAACGCCTACAACGTGCAGTTGCAGCCGGAATTCTTCGTCGAGATGTCGGAAGAGCTGGCCAAGGAGAAGAGCCTGAAGAGCGGCGACATGGTGAAAGTCACCAGCGCCCGCGGTTCCATCCAGGGCAAGGCGATGGTGACCAAGCGCATCAAGCCCATGCAGGTGGCGGGCAAGACCGTGCACCAGATCGGATTCCCCATTCACTGGGGCTTCCTTGGACGCGGCGAGCAAACCGGCGGGATGGCCAACATCGTCACCCCGACCATCGTGGACCCGAACTCGTTTGCGCCCGAGTACAAAGGCTTCCTGGTGAAGCTGGAGAAGGTATAGGGAGGAGGATGCCATGACGCAAGCACTGGAAATGAAAAACGCTTCCGCGGGCGCCGCTTCCCCGGGCATCCGCTTGACCCAGGTGGTCGCCAAGCTCATTGACACCTCGACCTGCATCGGCTGCAAGGCCTGCGAGGTCGCCTGCCAGGAGTGGAACGATCTGCCGCCGGAAACCACCGTCAATTTGGGTACCTATCAGACGCTGCCCGACATGACGCCGCACGTCTGGAACCTGATCCGCTTCAACGAAGTCGAGGAAGGCGGCAACCTGCACTGGCTGATGCGCAAGGACCAGTGCATGCACTGCGCCGATCCCGGTTGCCTGAAGGCCTGTCCCGCGCCCGGCGCCATCGTGCAGTATGAGAACGGCATCGTGGACTTCGCGCAGGAGAACTGCATTGGCTGCGGCTACTGCATCTCCGGCTGCCCGTTCAATGTGCCCAAGCTCAGCTCGCAGACCAAGAAGGTGTACAAGTGCACCCTCTGCGTGGACCGCGTTTCGGTGGGGCTGGAACCGGCCTGCATCAAGGCCTGTCCGACGAGCTGCCTGCAATTTGGCACCAAGGAAAATCTGCTGCTCAAGGCCAAGAAGCGCGTGGACCAGCTCAAGGCCTCGGGCTTCGCCACCGCCGGAATCTACGATCCGGGCGGGGTCGGCGGCACCGGCGTGGTCAGCATTCTGGCCTATGCCGACAAGCCGGAAGCCTACGGTCTGCCCGCCGATCCGACCATCCCGTGGACGGTGGAACTGTGGAAGCAGCCGCTGAAGTGGATCGGCAACCTGGCGATCATCGGCGGCATCATCGGGACCTTCATTCATTACCTGCGCTATGGGCCGAAGCACGCTCCCCCAGACGGTAAGGTTCCCCAGGCGAACGCAGGAGGTAAACAATGAGCCAGCATCGCATACTTCCCAACGGCGATGTGCTCCGCTACACGCTCACGGAGCGCATCATTCACTGGGTGGCGGGACTGTCGTACGTCTACCTGCTGCTCAGCGGCCTCGCCTTCTGGACGCCCTGGATGTGGTGGCTGGCGCTGTTCCTCGGCGGCGGCCCCGTGGTCCGCTCCGTCCATCCCTGGATGGGCCTGATCTTCACCTTCGGCGTGGTGTACATGTTCGTCATGTGGAGCAAGGACATGTACATCACCCAGCAGGACCGCGAGTGGCGCAAGTTCATCGGCGGGTATGTCCGCAACGAGGAAGAGGAACAGCCCGATCCGCACAAGGCCGTCCGCACCTTCCAGCAGTTTGCCCCGGTGGACCGCTTCAACTACGGCCAGAAGTACCTCTTCTGGGTGATGTTCTGGGGCGGCATCGCGCTCTTCGTCACCGGCATGGTGCTCTGGTTCTCTGAATACCTTCCCTGGAGCCTGCGCTTCCTGCGGTTGCTCTCGGTGATCCTGCACCCGATCGCGTTCCTGGTGACGCTGGGCGGGTTCATCATTCACGTGTATATGGGAACGGCCGTGGTGCGCGGCGGATTCGCCTCCGTGATCCGCGGCGAGGTCTCGCCCTCCTGGGCGAAGTTCCATCATCGCCTCTGGCTGGACAAGATCATTGCAGCCGAGGATACGGTCGAGAAGTAGAGAAGTAACAAATGATCCGTCCGACTTGGGACCAGAGGATCGCGCGCGCCGGGGAACTGGCCGAAGCTTTTCCCTTCGCGGCGGAAGTCCTCGGTTTCTATGCCGGCGTGGCGCGCTATCAGAAAGCGTTGTACGGCTACATTCAACAGGCCCGGGGCAAATCGCTGCTCCCGGGCCATTCCTTTCGCGACTCGCTCGATCTCGTCTTGCTGCTGCCGCGCTTTCCGGGGTTTCTGAATGTGGTCAGGGAAGCGGCGCCGGCGGCGCTGTCGTCGCTGGCGGAACAGATGGCCGCCGAGAAAGAGCCGCGCTGGGAAAAACTGCTGCGCGATTTCTGGCAGCGCTCCGAACTCGGCGAGATCCCCTACACCGAATCATTCTTCGCCCGCGCCTTCCTCCAGCCTTATGCGGAGTTCGTCGCCGACCGGCTGGGCGCGCCGCCGCGCACCGGCAACAGCGCAACCTGCCCGATCTGCGATTCCGAGCCGGTGGTCGGGGTGCTGCGCGAGGAGCAACTTGGGGCCAAGCGCACCTTCATCTGCTCGCTGTGCGCCCACGAGTGGGAATTCCCGCGCCTGGTGTGTCCGGGTTGCGGGGAAGACCGCAATGAAGCGCTCGCGGTTTATACCTCGGAGTACTTCGAGCACGTTCGCGTCGAGGCCTGCGACACCTGCAAGAGCTACATCAAGGCCGTGGACTTGACCAAGTACGGCCTGGCGATTCCGGTGGTGGATGAACTCGCCTCGCTGCCTCTCACGCTGTGGGCGCAGGAGCACGGCTACACCAAACTCCAGCCGAATTTGATGGCGGTGTGAGCTAGTCTTCAGTCGTCAATCTTCGGTCTTCAGCCTGGCGACTGGAGACTGACGACTGGGGACTACTGCTTCGGCCACGGCGGCTGCACCAGCGGCGGAATCTTGGCGATTCGTTGAGGATCGGGTGGCAAGACTTCGAGTTGGCGCGCGAGGAAGTGCAGCCGATCGCGCGTCGCTTCGGCGTTGAGCGCGTGCGGAGCGTCGTAAATTCTTAGCGTCTTGGGCTCGCTGACATACGGCAGATACTGCCTGGCCTGCTCGGGCCCCAGGAACGGCTCGTCGGTGGCGAACTGCAACAGCTTTGGCGTGCCCGCGGAGTGCGAGACGTACTTGCCGGGATCGGTCCAGGAGTACTTGGCGACGAAGGCGTCGAATTTCTCCGGCCCGATTTTTTGCCGGTACGCCTGGTACATCGGCGATTTGGTCGTCACTTCGTCCGACAGCCCTCCGGCCATGATCACTACTGCCTTGAAGCGCTTGTCGATCCCGCTCAAAAAGCCGCCGACTTCGGCGTTGCAACTGTGCCCGGCGTAGACCAGGCGTTTGGGATCAACGTCCTTGCGCGCCAGCAGCAGGTCGGCGCCGCGGCGCATGTTGATTACCTGCTGCACCAGCACGTCAATCTGCTGCGCGTTCAACGGCTCCTTGCTTTCGATGAATCCCGGACGCGTGATCACGTGGTCGGGCAGCAGCGCCATCACGCCCGAGCGTGCCAAAACCACCGCTTCCTCGAGAAACTCGCCGCGGTTCATCTTCTCCGATCCCGGCATGCACCAGTGACCGTAGGTCACGGCAGGGAAGGGTCCTTTGCCCGGCGGCACGACCAGGTAGGCGGTGACGCGTCCGCCGTTGGGTCCAAGGGAGGCGGCGCGATCGCCGGTGGGCACAGCGTACGACAGGTCGTGGATCTTGACGCCTTCGCGGTCTTGAACGCCCGCTTCCTTGATCGCCAGCGGTGCTTTGTTGTCGTAATCCCAGTGCCGCAGCAGTTGGTCGTAGGATTCTTGGGCGAACGCGGTGGAGGCGAAGAGGAGCAAGAGGCAAAGGGAGCGCTTCATAAGAACGAAATATTAGACGATAGCCGACAGCAACACCATTTCCGATTGCCGCTTGTCGATTGCCGATTGCATGGCTGCGAGGCGCGGGCATTACCTTGCGGCAAACCTTAGACGGCGCATACGCCCTCCCCGTGATCTCTCGGGCGTGATAACAAAACAAAGGAGCCATGCGCACAAAACGCAATCCTCCCGAGGGCGACAAAAGGGAGTGAACCCACTGCTACCGGCTGTTGGCAGCCTCGCCCTTGCATTGCACGTTTGCCGCAAGTCGGCGCACAATCCCGTACGACGAGAACTGAGATGACACTCACCGATGTGCTCCTGCATGAAGCGGAAGTAACGTACGACATCACAGAGAAGTTGTTCTGTCGTGTCGTCGACAGGGATCTCTCCTGGAGGCCGGCTACGGGCAAGAACTGGATGACCGTTGGGCAGCTGCTGATGCATTGCGCCAGCTTCGGGTGCGGCAAGGCCATTCAGGGCTTTGTCAAGGGAGACTGGGGGCTGCCCGCGGGTTCCCGACTTGAGGACCTGGGTGCCGAGCAGCATGTGCCACCGGTGGCGGCACTGCCCAGCGTTGAAAGCGTCGAGCAGGCACTCATACTCTTGGCGAGGGACCGGGACTTAACGCTGGGATGCATTGCGGAAACGAAGGAGGCCGAACTGCTGACCAAAACGCTCGCTGCACCCTGGGGTGGTCAGGAGATGACGCTGTTCCAGCACCTGCTGCAGATGATCGCGCACCTCGGCCAGCACAAGGGCCAGCTCTTTTACTACCTCAAACTGATGGGAAAGGACGTGAACACCAGCGACCTCTGGGGGGCTTAAATCGCATGCACCACGCTGCAAGTCGGAGGCTTGTGCCGATCGACCAACTTGCGTTCCGCCGGCTATCGCCTAATATTTCGTCCTCTTATGAAGCGCTCACTTTGCCTCTTGCTCCTCTTCACCTCCCCGGCGTTTGCCCAAAGAATCGTGCGACTACGACTCGGGCGCGGTGGTGAATCTCCCCGCAATCACGGGCACCGTTATGCGGATGCCGTTCGCGTCAGCGATTTCACGGCGCTCAGCGCCTCCGTTGAGAACCCTATACGCTTGAGTGCTGTCTCCCAGTTCCGGGCCAATGCGCCGAATTGCTCGACTTGCGCTAGGCGATCGCGCTCCGGGACGACGATTAGGGCATAGTTAAAGATCAGGTTGCGGACGGACTCTTTCTCCTGGACGCTCCATTCGGCAGCCGCACTCACCCATGAGTTGATCTGCGGAACGCTGCCTGGCGCTGCTATCGGGGGTTGCCCGCCTGGACCTGTGGGAACCTGCAGCAGATCCATGTAGACTTCGTCTCTGAGATCGCCATTCAGGAATCGCAATGTGTTACCGGGATACTTGTAATCGGCATCGGAGATGTAGATGTCTACCGGCGTCGTGCCGGACGGGAAATTCAGTACCACACCCCACGTGTTTGATGGAACGTGCCCCGGGTTCAGATCGTCCGAATCAGCCCCATCGATATATGTCTTGGTCATCGCATCGTAAAGCTCTACCCGAATGCCGCGTACTTGAAGGGAAGCATTGGAACTGTCATACAGGTACACCTTCTTGTCAGGCATCGGACCTCCTCCACTCTACAAACCTGGGACCCATTCCGCGATCAACTTCTCACTGGCGCTGCTCACCTCGAATACGATCCTGTCGGCAGTTCCGGCCAAAAGCACGTAGACACCAACCGGCTGGCGATCGATGGTCTCCGTTGCGTGGAAAGTCAGCGGTTCATTTTCTTTCCATGTGTCATGGCGGAGATGGCCACCGCTCGAGAACTCCACGACACGTTGCCGAATTGAGAGATCCTTCCCTCCAGCGACAGCCCGAATACTGATGCTCAGGTCTGTCAGTGGACCTCTGGGAACTATCAGCCGCGGGAAGCCAAGTAGCGCGAATCCGCGGCGGAGCGGCTGCGGGATTCTCTGACGTGCCACGTCAATACTAGAGCTTGTCGGATCAAGATCGAATTGTTCCGTTAGCTGCGGCTTCAATCTGCCGCGTTTGATGATCGCCAGCGCAAGGCGTGCAGCGTTCTCAACTGCAAGCTCGCGCCAAAGGTTGAAGGCGTCTAGCTTCGCCTTGTCGGCGTTGGCTCGATCCGATATCCCTTTGATCAACAAAGCCTGCGTGGGAGTTTCGCGATGGAAAAACGCGGCATGCATCACACCGCAGCCCTCCATCTCTGTTCCAAGGAGCTTTCCATGTAGACGCAGCAATTCCTCTTTCTTTTTCTCGGACTTGATGACGTCGGTGCCGGAAGCGACCGTTCCCACGTAAATCGAAGGAGAGTGCTCTCTCAAGGCATCGCACGCACTCGCAGTCTCCACTTTGTTCGTCAGCTTAACCCGCCCTGCTTTGTCTGCAGCGCTCTTCGCACCGGATTTTTGCCACTGCTCGAACTCTTCCACACTCACAGACACCGCATGTACCTGGCGAACCAACGCAACTCCACCCGGGTATCCAGCCGGTCGGTATTCCAATCCGGAGTCCTTTACGGCCTTAGGGTCATAGTGGAAGATCTGCTGTCCCACGATAACGTCTCCGAGGTTTAGCTCCCTGTCGAACACACCTGCTATTCCGAGCAGCAAGATGTAGGCCGGATCCCATTGATCTATGACTCTGACCGCCAACCCATGCGAATCTAGTGGACCCATCTGGTCCTGATAACCTAGAACGAGCTCATAATGCGTTCCGTTATCCGCCTGCACCCGCGTTCGATACCAAGTATTTCCGTCTACCGTGATCTCCCGCAGATCTGGGAACAATGACTGCAAGTACTTGAACTCTTCAGTAAGTCCGGTGAGAATCGCGAAGTCCAGCATCGGCATAAAATTACACCTTCATCGAGTGCTCTCCGCACCACTTTGCGATTGCCAAGTAATTGAGCACGACTTGTATTGAACTGCTTTCTAAACCGGCTTGCCTCCTTGGACTCCCAAGCGGTCGCCATTGTACACCCAGTTGCCGGGCGCTTCATCCTTTGCGCAGCAAAGGGTGGACAACTCCCAGCCGGATCTCTTTCTCTGGCCTGACAAATCTGTGTCAAGTCCCTTTGTTATAACTGTTCCCCGCAACTCTCTCGTATCACGATAAATAAAGTTTCTTCGGATGTTGCGGGTTTACCCCTGCCGAACGGCTAGACTGGTTGTGAGCGGAGGAGTGGGCGCAGGGGCATTGCCACTGCGCCTATTCGTCTTTTGGCGCTAGCGCCACTGCATCTTGTGCTCTCGCTCATTGACAAAACAACATCTTCGGGATTCCAGAAAACCCGGAGATAACTTAGGTTTACGAAATATCAAACGCTTACCGCGCGTGACCTCCGAATTTGGTAACTTGTCATTAGGGAGTTTGGTTTTCAATTACCAAATTCCCCGATTACCCAATTACCAATTTCCCATGATTCAACTCTCCTCCGCCGGCAAGCGATACGGCGAAAAGCTACTCTTCGACGACCTGGACTGGCTGGTCACGCCGCAGGACCGCGTTGGCGTGGTCGGCGCCAACGGCACCGGAAAGTCCACGCTGCTGAAGATTCTGGGCGGGCTGGAGACGCTCGACTACGGCGCCATCTCGGTCGCCAGGGGCATCACGTTTGGTTACTTGCCGCAGGAAGGGTTGGCGCTCGCGGGCCGCAGCGTCTTCGACGAGTGCATGTCGGTATTCACCGAGCTGCTGGGCATCGAGCAGGAGTTGCACGCGCTGGCGGGGAAGATTTCCGAGCTCGATCCGGCGAGCGCCGAGTATGCCGAAGTCGCCGAGCGCTACCACCGCCTGGACCACGAGTTTGGCGCGCGCGACGGCTACGCCATCGAAGCGCAGGTGGGTGCGGTTCTGGCCGGACTCGGTTTTCAAAAAGAAGACTGGCAACGGCGCACGGAAGAATTTTCCGGCGGATGGCAAATGCGGATTGCGCTGGCGAAACTGCTGTTGCAGAAGCCCAACCTGCTGCTGCTGGACGAGCCCACCAACCATCTCGACCTGGAATCGCGCAACTGGCTTGAGGAATATTTGCAGGCGTACCCGTATGCCTACGTGCTGATCTCCCACGACCGCTATTTTCTCGACGTCACGGTGAAGAAGATTGTCGAAATCTGGAACAAGCGCGTCCACTTCTATCCCGGCAATTACGACAAGTACCTGGCGCAAAAGACGCAGCGGCTGGAGCAGTTGCAGGCGGCGTATCGCAACCAGCGGGAGCGCATCGAGCAACTGGAGGCGTTCATCAACCGCTTCCGCTACACGGCGACCAAGGCCAAGCAGGTGCAGAGCCGGATCAAGGAACTGGAGCGGATGGAGCGCGTCCACATCCCGCCGGAAGAGCGCACCATCCACTTCAAGTTCCCGCAGCCGAAGCCGAGCGGGCGCATGGTGGCCGAGTTCATCGGCGTCGAGAAGAGCTATGGGGAGAGGCGGGTGCTGCGCGAGGTAAATTTCCTGATCGAGCGCGGCGACCGGATTGCGCTGGTGGGCGTGAACGGCGCCGGAAAGTCCACGCTGATCCGGCTTCTGGCGGGGCTGGAGCCGGTGACCAGCGGAGAGCGTCGCCTGGGACACAACGTCGAGGCGGATTATTTTGCGCAGGACCAGTACAAGCAGCTCGATCCGGAACAGCGCGTGTTCGACGATCTGGAAAAGCTGGCCCCGCGCGCCACGCAGACCGAGCTGCGCAGTCTGCTGGGGTCGTTCCTGTTCACCGAGGGCGATGTGTTCAAGCGCATCAGGGTGCTCTCGGGCGGCGAGCGCAACCGCTACGCGCTGGCGCGGATGCTGATGTATCCCTCGAATTTCCTGCTGCTGGACGAGCCCACCAACCACCTCGATCTGCGCGCCAAGGACGTGCTGCTGGAAGCGCTGGAGAAATTTGCCGGGACGGTGGTGTTCGTGTCGCACGACCGCTACTTCATCGACAAGCTGGCAACCAAGGTTTTTGAAGTCGCGGAGCAGACGGTGACGGTGTTTCCGGGGAACTATGAGGACTTTCGCTGGAGGAAGGAGCAGGAAGGCAAGGACATTCCCTCAGCGGCTAAAGCCGGCAAAGGCGCGGGATTGAACGGCACGACTCCCTCCCCTTCGACTTCGCTCGGGACAGGTTCCGCCGTGCCCCTCCGAAACATCGGTATCGGGGACGATCAGGATGGACGAAGTG
Organism: Terriglobia bacterium; assembly: GCA_020072845.1. Classification (NCBI taxonomy): domain Bacteria; kingdom Pseudomonadati; phylum Acidobacteriota; class Terriglobia; species Terriglobia bacterium. The sequence goes on along the minus strand of JAIQGF010000008.1, from coordinate 324,748 downwards.
GTGAAGCAGGTCTCGGGAGAAAGCGGCTGAATCCGATCAAGCTGCGGCAGATGCAGGAGCGGCAGCAGGAATTGGAAGAAGCGGTAAGCCGGGTGGAGGCGGAGATCGCGCAGTGCGAGAGCGGGCTGCAGACTTTCGTCAGCGTGCAGGAGACGGCGCGCCTGACCGAGTTGCTGGAGCGGCGCCGGTCGGAGCTGGCGCCGCTGGTGGCGGAGTGGGAAGCGCTCTCGGTCGCGCTCGAAAGTAACGCGTAGATCCGCTGCTTCTGCTAGGAATGCGCGTAGCCTGGTGCTATTCTTGACGCCTGTATCCACAAGTTTAGGACCAGCACGCCGCGTCCATGCTGGCCAGGAGAATGTAATGCCGAATGCTGCTCCGTACGGCATGGAGCTGGTGGAAAACTGCTTGATGTGCAAGATGCGCAGCGAGAGTTTTTTCTGCTCGCTGCCGCCCCGGACCCTGGACGCCTTCGAAAAGATCAAATTTCCGTCCGCGCTACCGCGGGCGAGCGTGCTGTTCGTCGAGGGACAACTGCCGCGCGGGATCTACCTGCTGTGCCGCGGGCGGGTGAAGCTGTCGGTGAATTCCAGCGACGGCAAGACGATGATCCTGAAGATCGCCGAGCCGGGTGAGGTGCTGGGGATGCACGCCGTGGTCAGCAACCAGCCGTACGAGTTGACCGCCGAGACGGTGCAGCCCTGCCAGGTGGTGTTCATCAAGCGGGAAGATTTTCAGAAATTCCTGGAAGAGCACGGTTCGGCGTGCCTGCAGGCGGCGCGGCACCTGAGCGACAACTGCCATAACGCGTACGACATGATTCGGGCGATCGGGCTGTCGCACTCGGCGAGCGAGAAGCTGGCCCGCATGCTGCTGGAGCTGGCCAGCGAGGGCGAAGCGACCAAGGAAGGCATCCGGGTGAAGCTGGCGCTGACCCACGAGGAGATCGCGCAGGTGATCGGGACGTCGCGCGAGACGGTGACGCGGCTGCTCGGCAGCTTTCGCAAGAAGCAGTTGGCATCGCTGCGGGGATCAACGCTGCTGATCAAGAACAAGGCGGGGCTGGAGAGGCTGGTGGGATCGTAAAACAGGTTTTGGGCGTTAGGTTTTAGGCGTTAGGAAAAGCAAGATTGCGACAGGTCAGTGAGGTGCGGCTGCGGCCGCGCCTTTTTCATTTCTGATGCGAAAATTCAGGTTGCGGATTTCAGATGTCACCGTCGTAGCGGTGGAGATGCACCACAACGGTGCTGCCGTCGGCGGACTCGATCTCGAGTGCGGGCTGAGCGCCGGCCACGACGCGCACGCGGCGGGGATTGCTGACCACGTGCGTATGGAATGGCCGGAACGGCGTGCCGAGCACGATGGTGATCTGCTGGTGTCCGTCGGTGACGTCGGCGGTGAGTTCCTCCAGGAACGAGTGGTTAGCGGCGCAGTGCTTGCCGCGTCCGCACGATTCTTGCTGCAAGGTGACGTTCCAGCCGAAGTGGCGGAATCCAAAGTTGCCGAGAAAGCTGGGCCACTGCGGGGGCGGGATTTCGCGCGCCGGCATGGAGGGCTCCCCGGGGAAGAACCGACTCGAACAGTGTGCGCCCGTTTTGCACAAATAGTGCAACAATCGGTCCAGAATGGGAGGTGATTCCCAAAAGGGGAATTCCTATTGCGTGAGGCGCAACTTGGCCGCCAGCTTTTCCAGCGCCAACAGACGGCAGGCATCGGGGAGTGAAGAGTTTCGCGATGCCGCAAAAGACTGCGCCCGGTGGAAGATCTCGGTGAGTCTGTGGTGGATCAGCGATTCGGTGGCCGCTTGCTCGGGTGCGGCGTGGTGGAGGCCGTGCTGCCATTCGGCAAACCAGGCCAGCATTCGGGGCGCCGCGCCCAGCAGAGCCGGGATGACGCTGATGCCGCGCGAGGCGAGGATGGACGCTGCCGCGGGAGTGATCGCGTTGGGCATGGTTTCCAGAAGGAGCGAGGCGCGAATGCGAGAGGCGTTCTGGCAATTGACCTGGCGTTCGGCAGCGGCGGCGACCAGAACGTCGCAGGCAGATTCCAGGACCTCGGAGTTGCGCACCGCTTCGGCGCCGTCGAAGCCGTACAGCATGCCGTGGGTTGTGAAATGGGCGGCGACGGCGGCCAGGTCGAGACCGCGCTCGGCGAACAGCCCGCCGGACTTGTCGGCCAGAGCGATGATGCGCGCCCCGGCGTTGTGCAGGAGGTTGGCGAGCGCCGCTGCGGCTGGGCCGAAGCCCTGGAGAGCGACGCGGCGGCCGTCCACCGCGGACGAAGGCTGGTGGCTGGTGGTTGGCGGCTGGGCCGGGCGTGCGATTGGTTTCTGCACTGACAAGGCTTCGGAAATCAAAGTGAACCAACCGGCGGCGAGGGCGGCGGCGGGATCGGGAAGTCCACCGAGAATCGCCGGCTTGCCGACCAGGGCGGCGGGATCAAGATGGCGGCTGGCCGGGGTCCATGCGGCAGCGAATTCGGCGGGGGCAAAGATGTCGCCGCGGACGTCGAGGGCAGCGACGTAATCGCGGACCAGGTGGCGCAATTCCCGTTCGGAAAGTTGCGCCGGATCGCAGACGATGGCGCCGGCGCTGCCGCCCAGCGGCAGGTCGAGCAGCGCGCATTGCAGGGTCATGTGCAGGGCGAGCGGGCGCAGTTGGGCGAAGTGGGCGTCGGGCGCAAGCACGACCGGCCCCAGGCAGCCGGCGCGCGGGTGGTAGTGCTGGACGCGCAGCGCGGCGCAGGTGAGGGCGTCTCCGGAATCGCGCCGCAGCGGGAGATTGACCGTGACCTCGCGTTCCGGGTGCTTGAGACGCTGCACGATCCAGTCTTCGAGGTCGAGCGCGCGGGCGGACTGTTCCAGTTGCGCGGCCGAATCGAGGAGGGGATCCTCTTCCATGATTTCGGGAGGGAGAAGGTCGGCGGGGATCATGGTTGGCCTCCGAAGTGTCTATCGGTCTCTCGGTCGATCGGTCGATCGGTAGGACGACTCAGACACCGGCAGGCCGACTGACCGATGGACCGACTGACTGAAAGACCCCAATGTTGCTCCGGGCGGAGCTGTTCCCCCCTGTGAAGGGCTCCGCCCGGAGGCTGTCAGCTCGCGCGGGACGTGCTGCCTAGGGGACACGTCCCTGGAGCTGCCATGACTAATCCGCGCTCGCGGGCTCGGCCAGCCAGCGGGTGCGGGGCTCGACCCGCTCGACACGCGGAAAAATCTTCAGATGAAGCACGGCCAGGCGGAAGGCAATGACGGCCGCGGCGACCAGCATGATGGTGACCGCCATCTCCGACCACTTGGGAACGTAGTGCGTGCCGGTGGCGCGTTCCAGCGCGGTGATGGAAACGTTGACGCGATGGGTGATGAACCCCATGACCATGACCGCGCTGGCCCAGTAGAGTCCGATGGGCGTTTCGCGCACCTTCTTCAGATTGAACAGCACCACGGGCGCGACGATGAGCAGCGCGATCTCAAGCCAGAAGTAAAACGTTTCGGGCCGCGCCAGGAACAGGTAATGGGTGGCGCCCTGCCGGCCGATATCCACGAAGCGGAACAGGGCGAAGATCACCAGCAGGGGAGTGATGACCCGGCTGAAATCCTTGAGGATGCCGGTATCGAGCTTCACGCCCAGCGAGCGCATGCTGAGATACAGGGCAATGATGACCATGGCGAATCCGGCGGGAATCGCCGAAAGATAAAACAGGGTCGTCTGATAATTGCTGTACCAGAGCGGATATTCCTTGCCCTTGAAGATGATGAACAGGCCGCCCAAGAACGACTGGTGCAACGAAGAGAGCAGAACGCCGATCAGCACCAGGCCAATCAGAATACGGCGGTGCCACTCGAGGGCGAGTTCGCGGATGCGCTGATGAGGAATCTTCTCCAGCAGCGCGGGCGAGAACTCCAGCGCCAGCACGGTGGTGTAGAGAATGATGCACCAGACCACTTCGAAGAGCACCGATTTTCGGTTCCACATGACCAGCGGGTGCCAGAAGTTCCAGGGCAGCCCGAGCTCCCAGGCGTAGCCGGCGACCACGGAGAGATAGCCAAGGAACGCGATCACGACGGCGGCGCGGGAAATGGGATGGTAGCGCTCCATGCCGAGCAGGTACACGGCGCCGGCGATGGCGAAGCCGCCGGCGGAGAGTCCGACGCCGCACAGCGTAGCGACGCCCACCCAGATGCCCCAGGGCTGGCCGTCAGAGAGGTTGGTGGCCGCGCGCCATCCGGCAAAAAACCGGAGGTAGGTGGCCCAGATACCGGCGGCGAAGATGACCGCCGAAATTGCGCGCCACAAAGTGATTTTTTTCATGATCTGCGACATGGCTAGCTCCTTTCCTTCTGTTCCCGTTCGACCGATTCCGCGGCGGCGACTTCACGGCGGCGTTGCGTGATCCAGTAGAGGCCGGCCAGCAGCGAGCCGCCGATCGTCACCACGGTGGGCACTTCACCCAGCGCAGCGGCGGACAGAGTCGGCATCGGCTGGTTCAAGGGTGGCTCAACGAACCCGAGCTGCTCGAAGGGCACGTCGGAGATGTAGAACACCGAGGTGCCGCCCACTTCCTTCTCGCCGTAAATCCGCGGCACGTAGACGCCGGGGTTTTCCACGATGCGTTTGTGCGCTTCCATCAGCAGGTCTTCGCGGCTGCCGAACAACGTGGCGCCGGTGGGGCAGACTTCGGCGCACAGGGTCTGGTTGCCGGCCAGGACGCGCTCGGCGCACATGTCGCACTTGGTGACGTAGGGCGCCAGCTTGCTCCACTCGTACTTGGGAACGCTGAACGGGCAGGCAATCATGCAGTAACGGCAGCCGATGCACTTGGCGCCGTTGTAACGCACCGCACCCTGCGCGGTCTTGATAATGGCGCCGACCGGGCAGACGCTGGCGCAGGAAGGATCTTCGCAATGCAGGCACAGGCGGCGGACGAACTTTTCGCCGCGCGGCTCGACCGTGGTGAAAGCGGTGGCCGACAGCGTCGGCTCGGGGTCGCCCGGCTGCTTGTGTCCGGTCTTGCAGGCCACGGCGCACTGCAGGCAGCCGATGCACTTGGTGATGTCGATCAACAGCCCTTTCGATTCCTTGCTCATCTCAAGCCTCCCAGGCAGTACCTCTATCCGGGCCGGTGTTCCCATCGGCCCGCTACGTCAGGAAAAATTCGCGAATCATGGCGCGCTGCGCGCCGGGCTCGAGCTGGGCGAGCAGGCCGGAAACGGGGAGTCCGCCATCGGCCGCCGCGGCAGGAGCGAGCTGGGATGTCATGGTGGAAAGACGGCGCACGGAGTTTTGCATCCACGAGCCGACCAGGCTTCCCTGCAGCAGGTTGTTCAAGTTCAGGTTGATCTCCGGCGCCTTGACGACGCAGATCCAGCCCGCTTTGTACGGGTCCTTCAGCACGATTCCGGGATCGTTGACCACGTCCTGGTTGACCGAGACCACCACGCCCTCGATGGGGGACAGCAACTCCACCGCCAGCCCGTCGCGCGAGATGGTGCAGATCTTCTGGCCCTGACGCACCCAGCGGTTCAGGCCGACGACTTCGACGCGATCAATCCTGCCGAGCAGGGCGGCGCCGAAGCTGTCCAACCCGATGCGCGCGTTCTGGCGGCCTTCATCCAGCACCCAGGTGTGGCCGGGATGGAAGCAGTAGCCCTTGGGCACGTCGAAGCCTTGCTCGCGCATCATGCTGGGCGCGGGCGGCTGGGGATAAACCCGGGGCTGCACCGCGGCCGCGGGCTGCTCGCGGCGCAGAAAATACGTGATCGACATGATCAGCAGAAAAGTCAGCAGCACAAACAGGATCGACATACGGTCTCCTTATTCGGACAACTCTCGCCCTGGGTAAGTGCACGCGAGGGGCAAAAGGCCGATGGGGAGCGGCGATTGAGGAATAAGGAGTTAGGGAATTCGCACTTCGGAATCAGGAGGTGAATCGCTGCAAAACGCAGTGGGGCGGAGCAAAATGCAGTGCGCAAAATGTGGGGGGACGCCAGTTAGCCGGGCAAGAGGGCGTTTGGGGAGTAGCTGGTGATAAGGCTGATGGAACAACGAAGTCGACTTCGAAGCAGCGCTGCTTGAAGGCGACGGGCAGCGCATGTTCGAACATCGCGCCACCCGTCGCTTTGGCTTAGCGTGCTGTCACCACGCGGTCCCGACGCAGCGAGCGAGGAACGCGATCCAGGCGCGTAATCGTCTCCAGTTCGGGCTTGTTGAGCACGAGGGTCCCTTCAATGACCAGATCCGTTAACGCGGGGCTCTTCATACCATCGCCGACCGGTTCCGTGCTGTCATGCAGCCATGCCAGCAGCGTGGATGGGTCTTTTATGGCCACGACCAGATCCGGGTCCTTCACGCCCTCGTTCCGCACCTGCAATTTCCCCCGGTTCATCACCAGGCCGAACGTCCCGCCGCCGGTGCGGACGGTAACCGTGCGGCGCCAGTTGGCAAGATTGGCGGTCGCCCGCGGGCTGTGCGGAATCATGGCAGCGAGTTTCTGGAAATGGGCCCTGACTTCCTGGAACGTTTTCTGCAGTCGAGCGGTGGGTTTGCCGAATTCCATCTCCGAGAGCTGGCCCCAGTCTATCTCGCTCTCCAAGAGCGGGCGCTTGGCGAGTTGTTTCGGCTTCAGTTCGCTCTGGGGAACGGCAAAGACGTCCAGCATCTCGCCTCGCCGTGAATCGCAGAAGGCGATCTTGACCGGGGTGCCTTTCTTATAGATCCCCGGCCGTATGGTTCCACGCGTGGTGCGGACGCGAACCAGCATGGCCGTATCGCTGAGCTTGCCGGCCGCGGTTTCAAGAAACACCCGGCCGGTGCCAAACGGTTCCTGGCCCTTGAAGCGGCTGGGCGAAAAAACGGTGATCACCGGCGTTGCCGCCATGATGCCGGTGTCCTTGACGTACTCCTTTTTCATCTCGACGAAATTGCATGCCGGGCAGCGCCGCATGAACGGCGGGATGATCAGGTGCCGGCACTCGGGACAACGATGGCCGAACACCTTGCCCTCGTCGCGCAGTGCGCGGAAGAAATCGGAGAATTCGCCCTGGGTGTGCTTCATGGCCGTGAACATGACGTCGTTCCGCTGGAGGTACACGCCGTCCGCTGCCTGGACTTCGGTGATTCCCTCCATGGGGAGCATCGCGGGGGAGATCACCGGCTTGGGTTCGCGCTTTGCGGGAGCCACTGCTTTTCCTGTTTTCGCCACGATTAAGCCCTCCTCTCCAGCACGATGGCCACGCCATACATCGACAGCGACGCGCCGGTGCCATGAATTACGGCATGCTCAAGATTTCTGGCTCTCATTTCGCGCATGGCGCTCCAGGTTGACATCATGTTGGATCCGCCGACGAAATGTCCGCCGAACACGAGTCCGCCCGAGGGATTCACCAGCAGCCTTCCGCCGGGCATGATGATGCCTTCCTCCACCAGGTCATTGGCGCGCCCCAGCGGCACCACGCCCATCTCGGCCAGCGTGATCATCAACTGCGGGATGAAGGCGTCGTGCAATTCGATTACCTGCACGTCTTCGATGGTGATGCCCGCCATCTGCAGCGCTTTCTTGGTGGCCACGTGGTCGGAATAGATGCGGTGCAGGACCTTGTAACGCGTGATGTCGTTGCCCACGAAGTAGGGTTCGTTGGCGGCGCCGACCCCGGTAAGCCAGATAGGTTCGCGGCCGGTCCGCTCCTTGATCTTCTGCGCCATTTCCCCGGAGGCAAAAATCAAGGCGCAGGCGCCCTCGGTGTACACGCAGGTTTCCAGCACGCGAACCGGGTAAACCACATAGCGGGAGTGGAGCACCTGGTCGGCGGTCACTTTCTCGCCGAGACGTTGCGCATAGGGATTGTTTTGCGCCTGCTGGCAGAGGAGTTCCACGATTTTGGCGCGGGCCATGGGCGCCAGGTCCCCCGGATGCTCGTCCATGTAGGCCTGGATGACCTCGGCATAACTTTCGGAGGCATGCGCCCCCAGCGGCCGTTCAAACCACGGATCCCAGGAATAGCCAATGGTCTGAACGACGGCGGGAGTGTTGCTCTCGGCTTCGAAATCGTAGCAATCGAGCGCCTTTTCCACGCCCAGCACGAGCATGAGATCGTACTGGCCGCTGGCGACCATGTTGTAGGCCGCCAACATCGCATAGGCGCCGGTGGCGCCGCCGTTGGAGACCCGCATCATGGGCTTGTTCTGGAGTCCGACAATCCCCTGGAATCCGCTCTCGGGGATCGCCTGGAACTCAAAGATGTCGTTATAGATTCCCGCGACGCCGGCCTCGACTTCCTGGATATGGATGCCTGCGTCGCGAACCGCCTCGCTGACCGCCCATTGTGCCAGTTCCCAGAAGGTCTTCTCCACCCACCGGGAACGGCACGGGGTCATGCCCGCGCCTATTATGGCTACATCCTTCACTGTATGACTCCTGACTTGTTATTTTTGTTCCGCTGAACGCCTGGATGAATCCCAATTCGCGCAGGGCCGGCCCTCAGTCATGCAGAGCCCGTCCTGGTAAAGACAAATGTCACAAAGACCTGACACACACGCCTCGGTGACCGGCATTTGCCGCACTTCTTGCAACGCTTTCATGCCCGCACTCACGCTGCCTGCGCCATTCACGGTAGTGCTCCTCGTCGCCGGGTTGTTACCTCTCCCTACGACCTGGGCTGGTGCAAATTGAATAATTTTGCCCCAGTATTGCAGACATCCGCCTGGTAAGCAATTTACGTGGTATGCCCGGGGGCCAATTTCGTTGCCCCCAATTTCCGCAGACGGGGGGGCCAGTCATCGTGGGGGCGCGGTCCTGGGAGCAGCCAGCACATTAACAGCCCACAACTGTAACGGGGCCAGTTCACCCGATCTCCCGATCACAAGGTGACGTTCGACCCAAGCGTCATTTAGATTAGGAAGGATGGCGACGACAGGCGAACGATTTGAGCGCGCGGTCCAGATCATGGCACGGCTGCGGGCCCCGGGCGGATGTCCGTGGGACCGCGAGCAGACCTTCGACTCGATTAAACCCTTCACGCTGGAAGAGACCTACGAAGTCTTGGAGGCGATTGACAACCGCGACTGGGATGAACTCGAGGGCGAGTTAGGCGACCTGCTGCTGCAGGTGTTGTTCTACGCGGAGATGTCGCAGGAGGAAGGGCGCTTCTCGATCAATGATGTGCTTGACCGGCTGTCGAACAAGCTGGTGGACCGGCATCCGCACGTATTCGGCGACGTCAAGGCGGAAACCGCCGGCGACGTGCTGCGCAACTGGGAAGCGCTGAAGGCGGAAGAAAAGAAGAAGCGGTTAGAAGCCGGCGGCGGCAAGAAAGCGAAAGAAGAAGAGAAGAAGGACTCGGTGCTGGCAGGCGTGTCCTCGGGAGTGCCGGCGCTGCTGGAGGCGTTTAAGCTGAGCTCGCGGGCGGCGCACGTCGGCTTCGAGTGGCCGGAGATTGGCGGCCTGTTCGACAAGCTGCACGAGGAAACGGAAGAACTGCGCCAGGAGTTGAAGCAGTATCCGGCGCCGGGGCCGCGCCCTCCGCAGCGCGGCGTGGCGGGCGCCAGCGGGCTGGCGATCCCCGACGAGTTGCGGGCGGGGCTGGAGGACGAGGTCGGCGACCTGCTGTTCGTGCTGGTGAACATTGCGCGCTACCTGTCGCTGGACGCGGAATCAGCGCTGCGCAAGACCAACCGCAAGTTCCGGCGGCGGTTCCAGTGGATGGAGGAACGGATGCGCGCGCGCGGCAAGAAACTGCCGGAGGCCACGCTGGAGGAGATGGAGTCGCTATGGCAGGAGTCGAAGCAGCAGGAGCGGACGCCGTAGCGCCGGAGCCCATCGTTGTCCGGCGCTGCGAGGCCGACAGCGAGCTGATGGCGTGCGTCGAGCTGCAGAAAGAAGTGTGGGGATTCAGCGACGCCGAGATGGTGCCGCTGCGCCTGTTCATTGTCGCGCAGAAAATCGGCGGGCAGGTGCTGGGCGCTTTCGAGGGCAACGAACTGGTGGGATTCGCGCTCGGCATTCCGGGCGTGCGCGGCGGACATCCCTACCTGCACTCCCACATGCTGGCCGTAAGGCTGAATTATCGCAATCGCGGCATCGGGCAGCGGATCAAGCTGTTCCAGCGGAAGGACGCGCTGGCACGCGGCTTCGAGCTGGTCGAGTGGACCTTCGATCCCCTGGAGATCAAGAACGCGTACCTGAACCTGGAGCGGCTGGGCGCGATTGCGCGCCGCTACAACATCAATCAGTACGGGACGACTTTTTCTCCGCTGCAAGGCGGCTTGCCCACCGACCGGCTGGTGGCGGAGTGGTGGCTGCGGTCGAAGCGGGTGGAGGCGCTGATGGGGCATGGAAGTTTGCCGCGCTTCGATGTGCAGGAGACGATCGGCGTGCCGGGGGAGATTTACGGCTGGAAGGCGTCGGAAGCGGACCGGGGAAAAGCGCTGCAGGTGCAGGAGCGCAATCGGGAGCTGCTGGTGGCGGCGTTTGCGCGTGGATTGGCGGCGCTCGGCTACCGGCGCGATGAGGATGGCAATGGAAGCTTCCTGTTGGGGAAGTGGGATGAGGAGTGGAGTTACGGGAAGTAGGCTTCAGGCTGCAGGCTTCGGGCTTCAGGCGAAAACCAATGAAAATTGAGGCCATCACTCTTCGCGAAATTCGCATGCCGCTGGTGCATTTCTTCGAGACCAGCTTCGGGCGCACCACCCAGCGCGCCATCCTGCTGGTTACGCTGCTCGGCGGTGGCGTGCACGCGTGGGGCGAGTGCGTCGCCGGTGAGAATCCGTTTTACAGCAGCGAGTGGGTGGATTCGGCGTGGGTGACGATGGCGCGATTCCTGGCGCCGGCGGTGCTGGGGAAAGATTTCTCGACGGCACGCGAGTGCCCGCCGCTGCTGGCGCATGTCAAGGGACATCGCATGGCGAAGGCGGCGATCGAGAACGCGCTCTGGGCGGCGGAAGCGGAGGAGAAAAACGTTCCGCTGTGGAAGCTGCTGGGTGGAACGCGTCGGCAGATCGAGTGCGGCGTGTCCATCGGGATCCAGGATTCGGTGGAGCAGTTGCTGGACAAGGTCGAGACCGAGTTGGCGGCCGGGTACCGGCGCATCAAGGTGAAAGTGAAGCCGGGCTGGGACGTCACGGTGCTGGAGCGAATCCGCGCCAGGTGGCCGGAGATTCTGCTGAGCTGCGACGCCAATTCCGCCTACCGTCTCGACGATGTCGAACACCTGAAACGCTTCGACGAATTCCATCTGCTGATGATCGAGCAGCCGCTGTGGAACGACGACTTCTTCTTTCACGCGCGGTTGCAGGAGCAGATCAAGACCGCGATTTGCCTGGACGAATCCATCCGTCACGCGCGCGACGCTGAAGCCGCGCTGCAAGTGGGCGCGTGCCGGATCGTCAATATCAAGGTGGGCCGCGTGGGCGGCTTCAGCGAGGCGCTACGCGTGCACGACGTCTGCCGCGCGCGCCAGGTCCCGGTGTGGTGCGGCGGCATGCTGGAAACGGGCATCGGGCGGGCCCACAACATCGCGCTCTCGACCCTGGAAAATTTCCGCTTTCCGGGAGATGTGTCGGCCTCGAAGCGCTACTGGAAACAGGACATCATCGAGCCGGAGGTCGAAGTCACGCGCGAGGGATTGATTAACGTGCCGGATTCTCCGGGGACCGGCTACCGGGTGCGCGAGGACTTGATTGAGCGGTTGACGGTGAGGAAAGAGGTTTTCGGTTCTCGGTGATCGGTTGTCGGTTTTTGGGGATCGAACGCGCTCCAACTGAAACTGAAACTGAAACTGAAACTACTTCGTCCCATTGTTCTCGGCGATCTCGCCGTCGTGTTTCTTCAGCAGCTCGACGGCTTGTGCGGCGGTCATATCGGGCACGGGGCGGATGTCGGTGGTGGCTTCGTCTTCGTTGATCTTGATGGTCTTGAAGATGAGCACCTTGCCGGTGAAGTGCAGGACCATGTGGCTGGGCTCCCAGTGAGCGCCGTTCGTGCCCTCGACAGGCTTTTGCTCGACGATGAACTGCCCGCCTTGATCGAGGCGGCCGAGGATTCCCCAACCGAAGCTGACGTCGCGGAAGAGATGGGCTTCGATCTTGGCAATGTGGTTGGCGGGCACGGCGATCGCCATCGAGCCCTGCATGCCCTTGTAAACCGCGGTTTCGCGCTGCGGCGGATCGAAGTTGGGGTTGGGCTTGAAATTCAGCATGACCAGCTCACCCCAGGGTTCCTCGTTCTTCGTTCCGGCGTATTCGTAGAGGAAGGCGTCGGGCAGGGCCGCGACCATGTTGCGGGTGCGGCGATCATCGTCTTTCTGGCTCTTCTGCTTCTGCGCAAGCTGCTGCGGGTCGTTGACCAGACGCTGCAGGCGTTTGTCTTCCTTTTCACGATCGGCGGGGCTGAGCGGCTTGCCGTTGATCATCAGCAGGCGGCCGATCACGCCCTGATCGGTTTCGATCATCTCGCGGGTTTCAATGTGCTCGGGCCTTTTCTTGGTGAGCCGGTACATGTAGTGCGTGGTGTCGTTCTCCGGCGCGATATCATTGGCGACGGTTTTGCGCACCAGGTCGGCGGGATTGGCGGGCAAGTCCGGTTTCGGCGGCCGCTGCGCCGCCCCGGTCAGCGTGGCCAGCAGCAGGATTGCCGCGGCTCTCAGTACGAAGGCAATTCGCCTGTGCAGTGTCCGCATGAAAATAGCCGTTGAGTGCTGATGCTAATACAGATTAGACGAGTAGAGGAGCACCTCAGTTGCTTAATGGCAAGCAAGGTGCCGCGGGCGCCAGCCGGATAACAAAGACGCGCCGGCGGGTGGAGGCGAAGCGGCCGACACTTGGTCATGAGCCAGGGACGGGCCCAAGCACAGTTCTTGGAACCGTCGAGGTTCATCGCAGAACTAGCTCATGTTAAAGTAGTTACTAACCGACGAGGGTGGGCATGCTCAGGCGTGAAAAACCTGATTGCCGCTTTCGGCGCGGTTGGATATAGTCGGCAACAGCTTCTTCGGTCTCCTCGCCTGCGCCCGCGTTCTGTTTGCGACCGCGTCGGGATGGCGCCGGCCAGCGACCTTGGTGTCAGTAGGCAGTGGAGGATCACGCATGTGGAAATCACGCAAAGAGGATGAGATTCCCGCCTCAACGCCTAGCGTCTTCAGCTCCAAGGAGGTCCGTCCCGTGGAAACGCCAAAACCTGTAAACGAATTCCGCTCCGAAGTTGCGCACATCGGCAAATCTGTGCTGGTGAAAGGTGAACTGTCCGGCAGCGAAGACCTGTACCTGGACGGCGAGGTGGAGGGCAGCGTCGAGTTGCGCGGTCACAACCTGACGGTGGGGCCGAATGGCCGCGTGCGCGCGCACATCCGGGCCAAGGACGCGGTGGTCCACGGCAAGGTGGACGGAAACATTAATGCCGACCGTGTGGAGCTGAAGAAATCGGCCATCCACGTCGGTAATATCGTCACCCGGCGGGTCATCATCGAGGAAGGCGCGTTTTTCAAGGGTTCCATCGACGTTCAGCGGGAGCAAAAGCCGGAGCCAAAGCCGGCGGTGACCGTGCCGGCCGTGTCCAGTTCCCCGGTGGCACCGGCGAGCGCGCCGGCGGCGCAAGCGTCGCTGTTGGAGCCGAAAAGGTAACCGCGGCGTCGCGTTGCGCTTTGCGTCGAGCCGGAGCACAATGAGCTTAGTCGCTCAAGAAGTTATGGCATGGGTTCGGTGACGCACAATCTGTTTCGATTTTTCCGCAGTGGCGCCGCCGGGAATGGACCCAACCAGCAGCCGTCGGCCGCGCGCGTCAACCGCCGCTCCAGCGGGCTCAACGAGTTTTCCAAGTCCATTGCCGGCCAGGAAGGGCTGTGCATCCTCGACCTGGGGTGCACCTCGGCGACCAACATTTCGCGCTTCACCGGGATGGGTCACAAGGTTTGCACCGAAGACCTGCTCGACGCGGCCTACGATCCCCTGTTGCTCATGACCGGAGCAGACGGAAAGAGAACCGTCGACGTGCCGCGTTTCCTGCGCGACAGCCTGGCCTACCAGGGAAAGATTTTCGATGCCGTGTTGGCCTGGGATGTCCCCGACTATCTTCCGGAGCCGCTGGTAAAGCCGGTGGTGGAACGTCTGTGCGCGCTGATGAAGCCAGGCGGCATCCTGCTGGCGTTTTTCCACACCCGCGATGCCGGACCCGACGCGCCGCATTACCGCTATCACATCGCCAGCAACGACATGCTGCAATTGCAGGCGACCCCGCGCAACGGCCCGACCGTATTCCGCTTGCAGCGGGTGTTCAACAACCGCCACATCGAAAATCTTTTCCGCGAATTCGCCTCGCTGAAGTTCTTCCTGGCGCGAGACAACGTGCGGGAAGTGATTGTGGTCCGCTAGAGGCTCAAGGCGCAAGGCCGGAGCAAGGTATTCACCGCACATCCTTCCACACAATAATTCCCATGCGGTAGAGATAGCGGTTTCCCATCTCGACGGCAGCGGCTTGGGTATTCCCAAGGATTGATTTCAGCTCTTGCGGCGTGTAGGCGCGGCGCACGGAGGCGATGCCGTCGTGCAGCGTCAGGCGGGCAAACAGAGGATAACCGGCGTACATGAGGGCGAGGTGGAGAGGCTCGCGGCGGAGGTCATTCAGCAAAACGGCGACGCGCGCGACGCGCAGCGCTTGGTTGACGAAATGCACGATTTGCTCGCGCTCGAGGTGATGGATCAGCAGGGAACAGGTCACCAGGTCGAAGCTGCCGTCGAGGAATGGCAGCGCCAGGGCATCGCCGGCGACCGTACCGGTACCGTTGCGCGGCAGGTGTGCCGGCATGCGGTCCATGAGGGTGACTCTGATCTGGGCTGGCGGCCGGATTTGACGGGCCGCGGACAAAGAGACATCGCCGGAACCGGCGCCGACGTCGAGCAGGGTAAGTTCGGTGGGGGCAGAAGAGCGTTTTCCAAGGCGCGCAACCACCTGCTCCAGCATGCGCCGGGTGGTGCTGATGCCGCCGAACCAGCGGTTGATGCGCCGCAAGTCGGCGAGCGTTTGCTGGACTTCGGCCGGCGTCGCCGCATCGCTATCCAGCAGTTCCGGGGTGACCACGCGCTTCATAGCTTTTGGCTCTTAGCTGTTAGAGCTCTTAGCCGGAGAAAAAGGCCATCACTGTCCGGTTCCGTTCTGGCTAAAAGCTAAGAGCTAAGAGCTAAAAGCCAAGAAACGGCTACACCGTCTCCAGCTCCTCTTCGAGCAGTTGCTTGTTGTACAGGCCGGTGTAGTAGCCGTTGAGGGCGAGCAGCTCGTCATGCGTGCCCAGCTCAACAATGCGGCCATCGAACAAGACCGCGATGCGGTCCGCACTGCGCACGGTGGAGACGCGGTGCGAGATGAAGATGGTGGTGCGGCCATGCATCACTTCGCGCAGGTGGTTGAGGATTTTTTCTTCGGTGTAGGTATCCACGCTGGAGAGCGCGTCGTCGAGCACCATGATGCGCGGATCGCGGACCAGGGCGCGGGCGATCGCGGTGCGCTGCTTCTGGCCGCCTGACAAGGTGATGCCGCGCTCGCCGACCATGGTGCCGTACTTCTCCGGGAAGGCGGCGATGTCGCGTGCGATGTTGGCGCCCTCCGCAGCCTCCATGATCTGCGTGTCGGTGGAAGTCTCCACCCCGAAAGCGATGTTCTCCCGCACCGTGTCGCTGAAGAGAAACGTTTCCTGGGGCACGAAGCCGATGCTGCGGCGTAACCCCTCGAGCGGGAATTCGCGGATGGGCCGGCCGTCCAGCAGGATGGCGCCTTCGGGCGCGTCATACACGCGAGGGATCAGGCTCACCAGAGTGGATTTTCCCGAGCCCGTCGGGCCGACGATGGCCAGGCTGCTGCCGGCGGGAATCTTGAGGTTGATGTCTCTCAGCACTTGCGTTCCGTTGTAGCTGAAGCTCAGATGGCGGAATTCGAGCTCGCCGCGGATGGAAGGCGCGCTCGCGGGCGAGCGCGCTCCATCGCCATGGACGACGGAGACGTCCGCGACTTCCGGCTTCTGCTCAAACATCTCCTGGATACGCACCATGGAAGCGGTGCCGCGCTGGAAGAGGTTAATCACCCAACCCAGCGCGATGACCGGCCAGGTGAGCTGCACCATGTATGTGTTAAACGCAACGAAATCACCGACCGTCATGCTGCCAGACAGCGATAGAGTCGTCTTGGTCCCCAGGATTGAGACCAGGTCGATTCGCGTTTGTCCCAGCAGCACCTCGCGCCCGCCCAGCCAGAGCACCAGCACCACCGCCATTCCAAGAAGCAATTCCAGGGTCGGCCACAGCATGCCCATCAGCCGCACCAGCTTCAGGCTGCGGCGAATGTATTCCTTATTGGCGGTCTCGAAACTGGCGATCTCGGCGTCTTCCTGGGCAAAGGCGCGGATGATGCGCGCGCCGGAAAAATTCTCCTGCGCCCGCGCAGAGATATCGGCAAAGCTGGCCTGGATTCTTTCGAAGCGCTCATGAATCCGCCGGCCGAAGTACTGCACCACGATGCTGATGATGGGAAGGGGCGCGTAGGTGTAGAGCGTCAGCTTGGGGCTGATGCTGATCATGATGGCGAGCGCGAAGACGCTCAGCACCAGGGTATTGGCGGTGTACATGATGCCGGGACCGAGCAGGTTGCGCACCGCGTTCAGATCGTTGGTGGCGCGCGCCATAATGTCGCCGGTCCGCATGCGCTGGTAATAGGAGTAGGAAAGTTGTTCCAGGTGGCGGAAGAGATCGTTACGCAGGTCAAATTCGATGTCGCGCGAGATGCCGATCATGATCCAGCGGGTCAGGAACTGGAACACGCCCTTCGCGGCGATGACGGCCACCAGCCGCAACGCCCAGATCAGCAACTTGTGCGCCATGACATCGGCGGCCAGCTTGCCGTCGTGCCAGCCCTGCAGGTCGTTTACCGCGCCGCGGATGACCAGTGGGCCCAGGATCCAGATGCCGTTGTTGAGCAACACCGTGATCCCGCCCCAGACAAAACCGCGGCGGTACTTCTTCATGTACGGAAACAGCGGTCGGAGTTCCTTCACCATGGTTGAAATATAGATGTGATTCTAACAGCGTAGGCTTCAGGGGAGAGGCGTTACGCTCCGGGCAAAGAACCTCAACCACGGATCGACACGGATTGTCACGGATGAGGATCTCAAGAAGTTGATCCGTGTAATCCGTGGAAATCCGTGGTTAACGCTTTCCGCCTGGGTCGCCGCTGTACATGGCGGGTTCGCCCAGGCTGCCCTTGGCGGGAAGGTGGCGCAGGTAGGTGACGATGGCCCACACCTCCTCGTCGCGCAGGATGCCCTTGGCCGCGGGCATGCCCGACGGGCTAAGCCCGTTGGTGATGACCCACTTGAGCTGCCCGTCGGTATAGGCCTGCACCGAGGGAGAATTCAATTCCGGGATGGGCGGCGACATGGCGGCGGCGAACGGCACCCCCGTCGCCTGGCCATCAAGTCCGTGGCAGGCGGCGCAGTAGGAGGAGAAAACCTGCTGGCCGCGATGGATGTTCTCCGCCGTCGCCGGCAGGGGATTCTGCTTCTTGGTTCCGCCCACGGTCACCCAACGCTTGATGGTGGTCATCACCGCGGTTTCGGTGCGTCCCGGCGGGCTGACGCGGCAGGCCGCCAGTGCCAGCAGGGAAGCAACCGCCATTGCGAAACCTGCACTACGCCGGGCCACCATCACTCCACGATAACCTTCATGTTCATGGCGGCATGGTTGACGCCGCAGAAGTGGTCGCAGATCAGCAGGTAGGTGCCCGCAGTCTGCGGCGTCAGGTTCACTTCGGTGGTCTTGCCGGGCTGGATGATCTCATCAATCTTCAGCGGCTTCAGAAAGAAGCCGTGGACGACGTCGGCGGAGGTCAGCAGCAGCTTCACCGGCTCGCCCTTCTTGAGCGTGATCTGATTGGGGCTGAATTCGAAGCGCTTGGCGGTGATGTTGATGACCTTCGGATCCTGCGCGCGCGTGCGATGTGGAACGAGCGCGACGACACCGAGAACGAGCAGCACGGCGAGCGTGATTCGGCGATGTGGCAAACGCATGACCCTCTCCTATAGCGTGGGTGTCTTCAAAATTTGCTGGATGCCGTTCAGTCCGGAGTATTCGCGCAGCGTGAGTTCCACGTCCTGCACCGCGATGGGCTGCTTGGGCGCGGCGCTGACCACGCGGATTCCGAGACGCTTGAATGGCTGGTCCTTGTCGAACGGGTAGGGCTTCTTCGCCGGAGCCGTGGGCTCAGGAAACGCGAAGATGAGCGAGCGCGCGGCGTAGTGGTGCGCGTGACCTTCATGGTGCTCGTCGTCGCGGTGGATGTGCCCGTAGAGCACGGTGACGTTTTCGTAGCCGGCGAGCGCGTTCATGACGTCGTCGCCGTCGATGGTGAACCATTCCCACTCCGGCTTGAGGTCGAACAGCGGGCGGTGGGTGAAGACCACGATGGGCGCCGACTTGGAGAAGCGCGCCAGGTCTTTCTTCAGCCAGGCAAGCTGCTCGGGGCCGACCTCGGGCTTGGCGCGGGAGACGTTGTCGAGGGCGATGAAGTGCACGCCGCGATGGTCGAAGGAGTAGTTGCTGGGACCGAAGTTGTCGCGGAACAGCGCGCCGCCATCCAGACCAGCGTCGTGTTCGCCGGGCACGCACATCAACTTCTTCGCCTTGAGGCGGCCGGCGATATCGCGAAAATTTGCCATGCGCTTGGCGTGGACGTCCTTGTCCTCGCTGTCGTGGGTCAAGTCGCCGGTGAACAGGACCAGATCAGGCTGATGCGGCAGCACGTTGACCATTTCCACGGCGCGCTCGAAGGCCTTGGTGCCCAGCGGGTCGGGAGGGCCATTGAAGCCGACATGCGCGTCGCTGAGTTGAATGAAGGAAAACGGTGTAACCGCTTCGCCGCTGTGGCGTCCCAGCAGGCGAAAGGTCTCGGAGGCTTCGGCGGAGGCCAGCGGCGCAACCTGGTACAGCACGCCGATGCCCAGGGCGGCGCCGGAAATCTTCAGGAACGAGCGGCGGTCGAAGTCGGTCATGTGTCCCTCCCGATACGGGCTATCGGCGTGCACAACCGGGCCGGCGGCGGTTTATTCCCGCTGCACGAAATTAATTTGCGGAATAAAATTCAGGCTCGGCGGTTAGCACAGGTGGAATTTGTGGGATAGCGGCAACAACGCGGAATTCGAAGCGCTGGCCCTGCCACTGTTCGATTCGCTCTATAACTTCGCGCACTGGCTGGCGCAGGACCGGCACCAGGCCGAGGACCTTGTCCAGGAAACTTACGCCAAGGCTCTGAAGGGCTTCGGCTCGTTCCGGCCGGGCACGAACTTTCGCGCCTGGATATTCAAGATCCTGCGCAATACGTTCCTGACCTCGCGTAGCGGGCTGAGCGGCGCGCATACCGAGCCGTTGGAACCCGGGGACGAGGACCGGGTGCTGCCGGTTTCGTCGCATACGCCGGAGACGCTGGTGATCACCCAGGACCTCGGCGAGGCGTTGCAGCAGGCGATCGAAGCCCTGCCGGTGCCGTTCCGCGAAGTGCTGTTGCTGGCCGACGTGGAGGAAATGTCGTACCAGGAAATTTCCGAGACGTTGTCCATTCCCATCGGGACGGTGATGTCGCGGCTGGCCCGCGCGCGCAAGTCGGCGCGGCAGAAACTGATGGAGTCCGGCTATGAACAGAAGAAGGGAACAGCGGCGCGATAGACGGAAGATATGAACTGCGAAGCCTGGCAATCAAAACTCGATGCGTATGCCGACGCGGAGCTTCCCCCGGACACGATGCGCTCCATGGCTGAGCATCTGTCCGGATGTCCGGCGTGCACGGCGGAGATTGTGCAGATCATGCAACTGAAGCGCGTCACGGCGACGGCGGGGAAGCGGTACACCCCGGCGCCGGAATTGCGCGCGCGCGTGCTCCGGCAGATTGCGGCCAAGCCGGCGCGCGGCGGATGGCAATGGGCGCTGGGCCTCGCGCTGGCGGCTGTGGTGGTGATTGGCCTCGGGTTGGCGATCGTGCTGCCGTCACGGACGGCGGCGCGCGACCAGTTGATCGCGGGCGTGGTGGATAGCCACATCACCGCTCTGGCCAGTGCCTCGCCGGTGGACGTGGTATCCAGCGACCGGCACACCGTGAAGCCGTGGTTTGCGGGCAAGCTGCCGTTCACGTTTGATTTGCCGGAGTTGACGGGAACGCCGTTCACCCTGGCCGGCGGGCGGATGGTGTATCTCGACAGCGAGCCCGGCGCGCACCTTATTTATGACGTGCGGAAGCATCACCTGTCGGTGTTTGTCTTGCAGGACCGCGGCGATTTCGCGCGGCTGTTGCCGTCGTCAGCAAAGGCGTGGCGCTCGCGTGCTTTCAATGTCGAGACGTGGAACCGCGCTGGGCTGCAGTTTTTCGTGGTCAGCGATGCGGCGCCGGAAGACGTGAGCGCCCTGGCGGAGTTGCTGAAGCGGGCGAATTAGTCTTTAGTCCTGAGTTGTGCCTAACGCCTAAAACCTAAAACCCTGTCCCTACGTCGGCACTTTTAGGATCATGTAACCCCCGGCGAGCGCAAACAGCAGGTCGGGAGACCAGGCGGCCAGGGCCGGGGGAAGCTGGTTGGTATTGCCCATGGCTTCGAACAGGCCGGAGACGATGAAGTAAACCACCGCAATGCCCACCGCGGTGGCCACACCGGCCAGCGCGCCGCGGCGTCCGGCCGTAAGCGCAAACGGCACCGCCAGCATCGCCATGACGAAGGTGATGATGGGGAACGCGAACTTCTTCTGCAACTGCACCCGCAGCCGAACCACATCGAATCCGCTCTGCTGCAGGTCGTGGATGTAGTTCTTCAGCTCCTCGTAATTCATCTCCGACGACTGCTTCACTTCCTTCTTGAAGTAGCCGGGCGGCTCGCGCAGTTCGGCAAAGGTCTCGACATCGAAGGGGCGGTAAGCCTCGATCGCCGAACCGCGGAACGAGCGCTCCCAGCCCTGTTCGAAGATCCACTTCTGGAGCGTGTCGGACCAGTGCGCGCGCGTGGCATAAATACGCTTGTTCAACTCGAAAGTCTTGGGATCGAATTCGAAAATGGAAATGCTGCCGAAGCGATTGCTCTCGGCGTCGAAGAACTCGTAGTAATAAATGTCGGAGCGCTGGCCGAAGATCCACTTGCGGTCGGGACGCAGATAGGTTTGCGCCGGCTTGCCCTTGATCTGGTTACGCAGCGCGTCCTGCCGTTTGTTGGCATGCGGCAGGTAGAGCTGCTCGAAGAAGAAGAGTCCGGTGGCGAGAATGGCGGCAATCACCATCACCGGCAGGATCACGCGGTAGATGCTGATGCCGGTGGCCTTCATGGCGGTGATCTCGTTCGCCTTCTGCATCAGGCCGAAGGTCACCAGCACCGCCAGCAGCACGCTGATGTGGGTGGTGTTGTAGATGAAGTACGGCGTCACGTTGACCAGGTACTGACCGACCATGACCAGCGGCACGCGATTGCGCACGATGTCGCCCAGCAGCTCGAAAAAGGTGAAGACCAGCAGCAGCATGAGGAAGGTGCTCAGGATCATGCCCAGGTAGACGAAGAAATCGCGCAGGATGTAGTCGTCAATGATCAGCGGAAAATGCGCGCTGAACACGCGCTTGCGATTGGCAGCGCGTTCAAACGCCCCGCCTTCGCCCCGGACCGCCGGCACGCGCGCCTTGAACCTGGCTGCCAGTTCCGCCCAGAAATGGCGCAGGGAGAAAATATCGATCGGCATCCGCTCCGAGCGCCACAGCAGGAAGAGTCCGCCGAAGAGGAACACGATGTTGCCCAGCCACAAGCCCGGCCCGGCGGCAATCTTGCCCTGGCGCGCCATCGACATTCCCGCCAGCGAGAGGAAGTAATAGAGGAACACCAGGCCGATGGTGAGCACGAAACCGGTGCTCTTGCCGCCCTTCTTCGCCGAAAGGCCGAGGGGAATTCCCACCAGCGCCAGCACGATGCAGGCGGTGGGAAGCGCCAGGCGGCGGTGGAACTCGATGGCGGACGCCCGGCTCTTCGGCCCGTTATCGCGCATGCGCTGCAGCAGTTCCGAAGTGCTCATCTCGGCCGCCGGGGTAACGCTGCTGGGCGGATTCTGGGGCGCCGGAAGCGGGAGAAAAATTTCGGTCTCCCGGAAGGTGTAAATGTCATTCTCCCGCGGGCGCCGCGGGTCGGTTTCATGCCGCGATGCGTTCTCGAGGTGCAACCGGAGCTTGTCCGGGCCTTCACTGACGGCGACGCCCTTTTGCGCTACGGTGATCATGGGCGCGGAAGGATTGCTGATGTCGGCGACGAATACGCCCTTCCACAGCGCGGCGCCCTCGGCGCTGCTGACGTCCTGGACATAGAGCACCAGGTTCTTGAAGTCTTCGTAGAAGACGCGGGGCTGGATCTCGAACGATACCTGGCTGCTCTTCAGCCGGTTCTGCAGGCGCGCCAGAGCCGACGCGGAGCGCGGCGCGATGAAGACGTTGTTGGCCAGGGCCAGCAGCCAGGCGATGGTCACGAAAATGGCGAGGATGCGGACGAAGGTACCCGGCCCGATGCCGCTGGCGCGCATGGCGGTGACCTCGCTGTCGGCCGCCAGCCGGCTCAGCCCGATCAGGATTCCCACCAGCACCGCCATGGGAATGGTGACGGTGAGCGCGCCGGGCATGGTCAGAAAGAAGATCTCGGCCACGCTGGGCAGCGGCGCGCTGTTGCGCACCACCAGTTCCAGGATGCGCTCCAGGTCCCGCAGGAAAATCACGAAGGTGAAGATCGCCACGCCGATCAGGGCGTGCGAGAGCACCTCGCTCAGGATGTAGCGGGTCAGGATTCTCATGAATAGGCTTTAGGCCTTAGGCCTTGGGCTTTAGGTTTTAAGCCGCCTAACGCCTAAAGCCTGGCGCCCAAAGCCTGAGTCTAGCACGATGTTTTGCCACCACCGCCCCGCGTGAATTACTCTTTACGTTCTCCCAATGTATTCGCCGATCATCACGAAAGCTGGCATTACTGACGACTGGCCACTGGCCACTGACCACTGAGCATGCCCACGCTGCGCATCGCAATCCTCTGGCACATGCACCAGCCTTTCTACAAGGACCTGGTCAGCGGAGACTACCGCCTGCCGTGGGTGCGCATGCACGCGCTCAAGGATTACTACGGCATGGTGAAGCTGCTGGACGAATTTCCCAACGTCCACCAGACCTTCAACCTGGTGCCGTCGCTGGTGACGCAGCTCGAGGAGTACGTCGCCGGCAGCGCGCGCGATCCTTTTCTCGACGTCGCCACCAAGCCCGCCGGGGAACTCTCGAGCGAAGAGCGGCGGTTCGCGCTCGAGTACCTGTTCTACGCCAATCCGACGCAGATGATTGGGCGCTACCCGCGCTATCGCGAGTTGTGGGACACGTTCCGTGGCGCCGGCCAGGACTCCACGCGCGCCGAACGCATGTTCCAGGCGCAGGATTTCACCGATCTGCAAGTTCTCTCGCAGCTTGCCTGGTTCGACGAGTTCTTTCTGGAGCAGCCGGACGTGGCCGCGCTGGTCAAGAAAGAGCGCAAGTTTTCGCGCCAGGACCAGGAATTCGTGACCGCCAAGCAGCGCGAGATCATGGCTGCGGTCCTGCCCGCGTATGCGGCAGCGGCCCGGCGCGGCGGGATCGAGCTCTCGACCTCGCCCTTCTACCATCCCATCCTGCCGCTGGTGTGCGACACCGACCAGGGCGCGGTCTCGCATCCCGGGCTGCACCTGCCTGCCAGTCCGTACCGGCACCCTGAAGATGCGCGCGAGCAACTGCAGCGCGGCCTCGACTTGCACCAGCGCGTGTTCGGCGCGCGGCCGCTTGGGGTGTGGCCGTCGGAGGGCAGCGTGTCGGAGCAGGTGCTCGATCTCGCGTGCCAGTCCGGTATCCGCTGGATGGCCACCGACGAAGGCGTGCTCGGCCGCACTTTGGGCTTTCACTTCGCGCGCGACGGCCACGGCCAGCTTGCGCCCGGCGGCCCCGAGCGCCTCTACGCACCCTACGTTTACGAGAAGGGCGCGACCCGCATGAACCTGGTCTTTCGCGATCACACGCTGTCGGACCTGATCGGCTTCGTGTACTCCGGGATGAACGCGCGGGAGGCCGCCAATCATTTTGTGCGCAGCATCCGGCAAGCGGCCGAGCCGTTGCTGCGGAAGGGAAGCGATGCGCTGGTCGCGGTCATTCTCGACGGCGAGAATGCGTGGGAATATTACCCGCGCTCCGGCCGCGAATTCCTCCGCCGCGTGTACGACGCGCTGCAAAAGGATGCCGGGCTGGAGGCGGTCACAGTCAGCCAGGCGGTGGAGCGACACCGCCATGCGCCGCGGCTGCAGTCGCTGGTGCCGGGCTCATGGATCAACGCCAACTTCGATGTCTGGATCGGAGCGCCCGAGGACAACACGGCGTGGGATTACCTGGCCGCGGCGCGCGCGTTCTACACCCAGGCCGCCCCGATGGCGCCGGCGGAAAAGCGGCGCCTCGCGCTGGAGGAGCTCCTGATCGCGGAGGGGAGCGACTGGAACTGGTGGTACGGCCCGGAGCATCACTCCGCCAACGACCGCGAATTCGACGAGCTCTACCGCAAGCACCTCTCCAACGTCTACCAGAGCCTGGGCGCGGCGCCGCCGGTGTACCTGGCACACGCCATCGCCGGCGGCATGGTGCGTCCGGTGTTCGCCGCGCAAACCGCGTACATTCATCCGCGGGTGGGCGCCGATTTCACGCGCTACTTCGACTGGATCGGCGCCGCCATGTACACCGCCGATCGCCGCGCCGGCGCCATGCACGGCAAAGTGTTCCTGCTCGACGCCATCTACGCCGGCATTGATGAAGATTTTCTCTACGGCCGCCTGGATTTCATCGGAGGAATTCCCCAAGAGGCGTTCGAGCTGATTGTGACCTGCGATCGCGCTGCTCCCGCCGGGAACACCGCTGCCTCCGTTCCCGGTGGAACGCGAAAACTGGTCACCGACAGCGCGCCGGCGTCGTTCCGCCTGGAATTGAAAGTCGAAAACCGCGCCATCAAGAGGTGGCGGCTGCGCCCGGCGGATTCAAAGACGGACATCGCCGGCTCTGACGTGCCCTACAACAATACGGTGCGCGCGACGTTATACAAGAATTTCGAGTTCCAGATTCCGCTGGCGCTGCTCGGCGCCGGCTTTGGCCAGATACTCCGGCTGCGCTTCAGCCTCTGGCGCGACCACCTCCCCGTGGACGCCCTGCCGGTCGAAGGCACGATGGAACTGCCCGTTATATCGGAAGACGAGATGTCGGCAGGCGCGATGAATTACAGCGCGTTCAGCTAGGCAGGCTTTAGGCTCTAGGCTTCAGGCTTCAGGCGGAAAACCTAAGTCTTATTTGCCGGAAATCCGCGCCCACTGCGGCGGTTGACCTTTTGCCGGGCAAGGGGCGCGATACAGCTCCACGGTGAAGCGCGGCTTCTGGCCCGCGGGCGGCGGTAGGTAGTACACCACGCTCGCGCTGATGGATTTGGAAGCAGCATCGGTATCGCAGGTGTCGTCGTAGATCTGCCCGAAATCTTCGACGGTGGCCAGCTTGTCTTTGTCGAACTCCACCAGCCGCGCGGCCTCGATCCATTCGCCCCGCCCGGTGTGGCCGCCTTGCAACAGCAGTTCATGTTTGCCATCGCCATTCAGGTCGTACGTCCGCAGGTTTCCCGTACCCATGGGAGCTTCCACGTTGGCGGTCAACGCGCCCGCCGTGAACACGACCAGGCGGCGGGTCGAGGACACAGGGTCGTGGCTGCACTCGCCCACGTCAATCAGGTACACGGTTTGCTTCAGGCCGGCGGCGGTGAAGGAGCCCTCGGCAGCGCCGCGGATGGCCGGAACAATTTGTCCCGGCGCATTCGCCTCCGGGCCGGCGTTGCACGCGCGCAGGGATGACAGGTAGGAGGGAAAAACCGCGGAGAGGATCTTTCGAGTGGTCGCGGCGTCGACCTCGGCGTCCGCGGCCGGCTCGTGGGGGCGGAAGTCGTAAAGGATTTTCTTGTCGAGGGAAGAGAACCCGCTGTTGGAGCGCGAATACGGTTCCCGGTTGCAGCCGGCGAGGGCCAGCAGAAATGCGACGACGATGGCGAGACGGAACAACATGAGTGCGGCCACGCGTGGGACCGCACTCATTGTAACTGGCGCTATTGTCCGCCGCTGCCGGCGCCCAGCGACATCGGGCGGCTCAGCTCCCAGACGATTTCCGTTCCGGCGGGCAGCACGGCGGAGCGCGACTGGATGAGCCAGTGCACCACCGAGGCGGTTGCGCCGACGCCGGCGCCGATGAGCGCGCCTTCGCCGCCCGCGATGACTCCGCCGGCAATCGCTCCCCCGGCCGCCACGATGCCGGTTTCCTTCCAATCGCTGCCGTCATGGCCGCGGCCCTTCAGCTTGCCTTCATCGTTCACGTCCACGTCCGGACGCGCGTTGGTGTCCACCGCCACCGCGTTCAGCGTGTAGCGGTCGCCGCTCGGCATGATGATGGTGTCAGGACGCAGGTCAATCGTCGGTGTGCCGCGGATCCGGCGGCGGTCCTGGGCCCTCGCGACGCGCCCTTCCAGCGACGCACCCACCGGGATGATGGTGCGGCCATTCAGCGTCACGCCTTCGGTCACGCGCCCGGAAAAACGGTCGCCGGACTTGTTGGTGCGGGTGGAGATGGCCGTTTCCAGTTTCATCTTCACCGCGGTCCCGACCGGCAGCGAAGCCATCAGGTCCGTGCTCGTGGCGGCGCCGGCCGCCGGCGCGATCGCCTCCGGCGCCGGCCTCTCGGATATTTGCGCCGCCAGCGAAACGGCGATTCCCACGCAGAGCAGCAGTGCCAGTAACTTTTTCATGTTGCCTCCTTCGGGATTCCCCGGAGCACTTCCAGAATTGCTTGTACCGGCATGCGGTCGCGCTGGTTCATGCCGACGTAGATCATGCGGATGTTGCCTTCGCGTCCGACGATGAAGGTCGCCGGATGCGCAATGTTGAGCGCGTCGATTCCGATCGCGTGGTACACCCCGTACGCCCTGGTCACACACCGGTCTTCGTCGAGCAGGAACGGAAACGAGATGGGATGCTCGGCAAAATATTTTTCGGGATGGAACATTCCACCGCGCTTTTCCGCCGCGACGTAGACCAACGGCGTCCCGGCCAGTTCATCTTTGATCGGCTCAACCTGAGCCATGCGCTTCACGCAGTTCGGTCACCAGGTGCCGCGCAGGAACTCGATGATCACCGGCCCGCGCTCCAGCAATCTTCCTAGCGATACCTCGCCCATTCCGTTCGCCGATGCCAGCGAAAAGTCCGGCGCGCGGTCCCCGACATTCAGCGTCGCGCTGTGCTGCGCCATCTGTGGCGACTGTAGATCACCGGCGAAAACGGCACAATAACCGACGGAATACCTGAATCAGGGGAGGTAACGCGTCAATGGTCGATGGCCGATGGTCGATGGCAATTCGGCTTGGTTTCATTCTGGACGTATGCGCGCGGTTCTTTCGCTGGCCGATGATGCAAACATGAGAAGCCCACAGACCATCGACCATCGACCAGCGACCGCTTATAATCAGCGGTTTCGGGACTTCCCATGGCGCGCCCAAGTAGCGGTACCGGATATTTAACCGGCGGCAAGTTCGTGCCGCGCAGCGACCTGCCGCACGTTGTGGGATGGAGCACGCCGACTGAATTCAGGCCATTATTTAGAGAAGAAGAACGGACGGAGACATCCATGACTAATATTTCTGAAATTCGCGGACGCCAGGTGCTGGATTCGCGCGGCAATCCCACGGTGGAAGCCGAGGTGTGGCTCTCGGACGGCGCCGTGGGGCGCGCCATCGTTCCCAGCGGCGCTTCCACCGGCGAGCACGAAGCGGTGGAACTTCGCGACGGTGATGAGAATTTCTATCAAGGCAACGGCGTGCTCAAGGCGGTGGAGCACGTGAACACCGAGATCGCCGACGCGCTCGCCAACATGGATGCCGCCGAGCAGCAAACCATCGACACCAAAATGATCGAGCTCGACGGCACCGAGAACAAGGGCCGCCTGGGCGCGAATGCGATCCTCGCCGTCTCCATGGCGTGCGCGCGCGCCGCCGCCGAGGCATTCAAGCTGCCGCTCTACCGCTATCTCGGCGGCCTCAACGCCAACACCCTGCCGTGCCCCATGATGAACATCCTCAACGGCGGCGCGCACGCCGACAACAACGTGGACTTCCAGGAATTCATGATCATGCCCGTCGGCGCCGAGAGCTTCGACGAAGCGCTGCGCTGGGGCGTCGAAACATTTCATACCCTCAAGGGCGTGCTCAAGAAGCGCGGATACAACACGTCGGTCGGCGACGAGGGCGGCTTCGCGCCGTCGCTGAAGTCCAACGTGGAAGCCATCGAGGTCGTGCTGGAGGCGATTACGCAGGCCGGCTATCGCGCCGGCGAGGACATTGCCATCGCGATTGATCCCGCGGCCAGCGAGTTTTTCCAGAATGGCAAGTACGTGTTCAAGAAGTCCGACAACTCGGAGCACACTTCCGACGACATGGTCCGCTACTGGTCGAAGTGGGTGCGGGATTATCCGATTGTCTCCCTCGAAGACGGGCTGGCGGAAGACGACTGGGAGGGCTGGGCCGCGCTCACGAAAGAATTGGGCGACCGCATCCAGTTGGTCGGCGACGATATTTTTGTCACCAATCCGGAGCGGCTGGAGCGCGGTATTGATCTTGGGGTGGCGAATTCCATTCTCATCAAGGTGAACCAGATCGGCACCGTTAGCGAGACGCTGGACGCGATTGATCTGGCGCGGCGCAACGGCTACACCTACGTCATCTCGCACCGCTCGGGTGAAACCGAGGACGCGTTCATCGCCGATCTGGCGGTCGCCACCGCGGCGGGCCAGATCAAGACCGGGTCGCTCTGCCGCACCGACCGCGTCGCCAAGTACAACCAGTTGCTGCGCATCGAGGAAGAACTCGGCGACGCGGCGCGCTTCCTTGGCCTCGAAGCGCTGAACTATCACGGTGAAATTGCGGGAGCGGGAGCGTAGAACAAATCAGCCGCAGATGAACGCTGATCGTTGAATTCCATTACCGTACGTGTGGCACACGCGCCCTCGCGTGTGCAATTTTGAAATTGGTTTGCGACCTTCGCGTTCTTTGCGGTTTGATTTTTCTTTATCCGTGTTCATCCGCGTAAATCCGCGGCCAAGTTTTTCCTGACGACTGAAGACCGACGACTGAAGACTCATGCCGATACCCAAACCTCTCGTCCTCATCATCCTCGACGGCTGGGGGTACGCGCCGCCGTCCAAAGCGAATGCCATTTCCTTAGCCCGCAAGCCCACCTACGACAAGCTGCTCACCGACTATCCCAACACGCTCATCCACACCAGCGGGCGTTTTGTCGGTTTGCCTGACGGCCAGATGGGCAACAGCGAGGTCGGCCACCTCAACATCGGCGCCGGGCGCGTCGTCTACATGGACATCACGCGCATTGATCTGATGGTCGAGAAGGGCGATTTCTTCACCAATCCCGTTCTCATGGGCGCCATGAAGCATGCGCGCTCGGGTGGGCGGCGGCTGCACCTGTTCGGCCTGCTTTCCGACGGCGGCGTGCACTCCCTGAACACGCACCTGTACGCGCTGCTGCGCATGGCCAAGCAGAACGGCGTGGAGCGCGTCTTCGTCCACTGCTTCATGGATGGACGCGACACGCTGCCCACCAACGGCGCCGGCTACATCGAGCAGCTTCAGCAGAAGATGCGCGAGTATGGCGTCGGCAAGATCGCCTCCGTCGAGGGCCGCTACTACGCCATGGACCGCGACAAGCGCTGGGAGCGCGAGCTGAAGGCCTTCAACGCCATGGTGAAAGGCAACGGCGAGGCCGGAAACTACATTGACCCGGCGCAGGGCGTGAAGGAGTCGTACAACCGCGGCGTCACCGACGAGTTCATCATTCCATTCGCCGTTACCGGCAACCGCGGCGAGGCGCTGGCCACCATCCGCGACGACGACGCGTGCATCTGCTTCAACTTCCGCGCCGACCGTGCCCGGCAGATCGCGCGCGCGCTCGCCCGCGAAAGCGGACTCGCCCCCAACGGCGGCCGCGAACTTCCCGACGCCGCCGCGCTCGACGCCACCATCCCGCGCAGCGAGGTCCCGAAAAATCTGCACTACGTCTGCATGACGCAGTACGACAAGGCGTTCACGCTGCCCTACGTCGTGCCACCCGAGGAGCTGAATAACATTCTCGCCAACATCATGGCGAACCAGAAGCTGCGCAACCTGCGCGTCGCCGAAACCGAAAAGTACGCGCACGTCACCTACTTCTTTAACGGCGGCGTCGAGCAGCCGTTTCCGGGCGAGGAACGCTCGCTGGTGCCATCGCCGAAGGTCGCCACCTACGACCTGAAGCCGGAGATGAGCGCTCCCGGTATTGCCGAAACCGTGGTCAACGCGGTGGAGAAGGGCGCGTTCGACGTCATCATCGTCAACTTCGCCAACGCCGACATGGTGGGACACTCCGGCAAAATTCCTCCCACTATCAAGGCGGTGGAAACCGTGGACGCCTGCCTCGCCGAGATCTACCGCGCGGTGCGGCAGAAGGGCGGCGCGATCATCTTGACCGCCGATCACGGCAACGCCGAAATGATGATTGACCCCGCCAGCGGCGGCCCGCACACCGCGCACACCACCAATCCCGTGCCGCTCATCATCATCAGCGAGGCAAGGAAGAGCTTCGGCTTGCGCCCGGACGGCGCGCTCCAGGACATCTCTCCCACCATCCTCGCGCTGCTCGGCATTCCGCAGCCGAAGGACATGACCGGGAAAGACCTGAGGATCACGCTGGGAACTTAGCCACAGAGGACACAGAGGACACTAATTGTTGGAGCGCGGTCGCCCGCAACCGCATTTTGTCTTCGCGACCTTTGCGTCTTCGCGGATGATCTTTTATCCTCCGTGTCTCCGTGTCTCCGTGCTTCCGTGGTGACATGAAAATCCTGATTGTTGTCTACCATCCTTTCGAACTCTGGCAAGCGCCGCCGTGGTTTTCCGAGCGACTGCGCCAGGACTTTCCCGGCGTCGAAGTCGTACAGCGGAAGGAATACGGCGACATCGAAGGCGACCTGCGCGACACCGACATCGCCATCACCTGGTCGTTGCGTCCCGAGCAGTTCCGCGCCGCCCGCAAATTGCGCTGGATACATTCCCCCGCTGCCGCCGTGCACGCGCTCATGATTCCCGAAATCATTGCCGGCGATGTTGTCGTCACCAACGCGCGCGACGTCCACGGACCGGTGGTCGCCGAACACGCCATCGCGTTGGTGCTCGCGCTGGCCAAGCGGCTTCCGTCCGCCTTTCGCTATCAGCAGGAGAGCACGTGGGCGCAAGACCAGATCTGGCGCGAGTCGCCGCGCCCGCGTGAAGTTGCCGGCGCGACGCTGGGGCTTGTCGGTTTGGGAAGCATCGGCCTGGAAACGGCGAGACGGGCCGCCGGGCTCGGCATGAGGGTGATTGCGGTCCGCGAGCACGCCGACAAGCCGCACCATGCATGCGTCTCTAAAGTCTTTGCTCCAAATGAATTAGATGAAATGCTTCGTGTTTCAGATTATGTAGTGCTGGCCGCGCCGCTGACCCCGCGCACGCGTGCCCTGATCAACCGCGATCGGCTGTTGCAGATGAAGCCCGACGCCTACCTGATCAACGTCAGCCGGGGCGCGCTCATTGATCAGGTGGCGCTTCTTGACGCACTGGGCCAGCACCGCATTGCCGGCGCCGCGCTCGATGTCTTTGAAAAAGAGCCGCTCCCACCCGACTCTCCGCTGTGGAAAACAGCCAACCTGGTCATCACCCCGCACACCGCGGCCCTTACCGACAAACTCTGGGAGCGTCATTACGTGCTGGTTTCTGAGAACTTGCGCCGCTTCCTCGCGGGCGCGCCGCTGTTGAACATCGTCGACAAGGCCCGCGGCTACTGAAATTCACCCTCGGTTATTCGGTTATAATGTGCATACTCTCTGGCCCAGGAAACCGCTTGGTGACGAATTTCCCAACCGAAAAGATGTGTCCGCTGCGCGCACCATTGACGCCGAGGACCGCATGGCTCCGGTAGGCGGGGACAGCACTTTGGCGCGGGCGCGGGAGTGGTTCGCATCGCGCCGCAGTTCGCGGCTGTTCCGCTACGGATTTGCGGCTGCCAGCGCGGTGGTGGCTTTCGCCATTACCTGGGCCATCCCGCCGTTGCGTGAGCAGAGTCCCGGGGCGCTGACCTTTACCGCCGTTGTCCTGTCCGCCCTCTATGCCGGACTCGGTCCGGGCCTGTTTGCCACCGCCATATCGGTTCTCATCATCAACGCGTACTTTGTCCCGCCACACCCCTCCCAGGTCCTGCCGACGGCGGTAGCCGATATTGTGCGGTTGACTGTATTCGCCAGCGTGGCGGTGCTGATCAGTTCCCTGAGCGACCAGCGGCGTCGTGCCGAGAAGAAACTTCGCCAGCGCGAGCAGTACTTCCGCCTGCTCATCGAGAACACTTCCGACATTGTCACCATCCTCGGCGCCGACGGCGTGGTCCGCTACCAAAGCCCGTCGCTGGAGCGCGACCTCGGCTATGCGCCCAATGAACTGGTGGGACAAAACGTCTTCCTGTTCATAAGTCCGGAAGACCTTCCCCGGGTGGGCGCCAAGTTTCAATCCGGGGTGAACAAGCCGGGCGCAACTTCGCCGCCGGTCGAGCTCCGGTTCCGCGCCAAGGACGGCTCCTGGCGCACCCTGGAGTGTGTCGGGAAGAATTTGCTGGACGAGCCTTGGGTGGCCGGCATCGTGATCCATTCGCGCGACATCACCGCGCGCAAGCAATTGCTCATGGAACAAGCGGCCCGCATCGAGGCGGAAGCTGCCCAGCGCCGTTTCCACGACCTAGTCGAAGGCCTCGACGCCATCGTGTGGGAGGCGGAGCCCAGCGGGCACTTCACGTTCGTCAGCCGCCGTGCCGAGCAGATCCTCGGCTACGCCCCGGAGCAGTGGGTGAAAAGCGACGGCTGGCTGCGGCACATTGTTGCCGAAGACCGCGAGCGCGTGCTCGACTTGCTGCAGCATCCTGTGCCCGACGTCGCCAACGATTGCGAATACCGCGGCGTGACCTCCGCCGGACGCCTGCTCTGGCTGCGGATGATCGTGTACGCGCTGCGCGACGACAGCGGCAGCGTGGGCCAGTTGCGAGGCCTCATCGTGGATGTCACCGAGCGCCGCCAGGCCGAGGCCGCCTTGCGCACCAGCGAGCGGCTCGCCACGACGGGCCGTCTGGCCGCGTCCATCGCGCATGAGATCAACAATCCGATGGCGGCGGTCACCAACCTGATTTACCTGATCCAGAATGCCCCGGGAGTGGACGAGCCGGCGCGTCAGTACGCGCGGCTGGCCCAGGACGAACTCGCGCGCATGGCGCACATCACGCGCCAGATGCTGGGCTTCTATCGCGAGTCCGCCAAGTCGGTGGCGGTACAGATCACGGAATTGCTCGACAGCGTCCTCGAACTTTATGGCCGCCGCATTCGCCATAGCGGCGCCGTCATCGAGAAGTTGTACGAGCCGGTGCCGCCCATCGATCTCTATCCCGGCGAAATGCGGCAGGTGTTTTCCAACTTGCTGCTGAACGCGCTCGACGCCGTCGGTGAAGGCGGGCGGGTGCGGGTGCACGTCTACGCTTCCGTCGACTGGCGCGACCCGCGGCGCTCCGGCGTGCGCATCGTCATCGCCGACAATGGCCCCGGTATCCGCCGCGAGTATTGCCAGAAAATCTTTGAGCCTTTCTTTACCACCAAGGGACAGAAGGGAACCGGCCTGGGCTTGTGGGTGAGCCAGGGCATCGTCGAAAAGCACCATGGCTCGATTCGCGTCCACAGTGGCCGGCAGCCGGGACGCAGCGGCACGTGTTTTTCCATTTTCCTGCCGCGAGGGCAGTCAGCAAGCGCTCAGGCCGCCGGCGCCGGCAGCGCCGCCTGAAATGCCGCTGCCGGAAACTTCATCACCCGAAATTCCAAATTGGTCACGCCTCGGGCATCTTTCCCGCTGCGCGCGGCGGCGGCGCATTGACCGTTGCCACTCGCGTTGTTATCATCGCAATGCGGGGTGGAGCAGTCTGGTAGCTCGTTGGGCTCATAACCCAAAGGTCGGTGGTTCAAATCCACCCCCCGCAACCAAAGATCTGAGGGCTGCGCCCAGCGCAGCCTTTCTTGCTTTAATGAGTCGCGTCAGCGGAAAGCCATATTTCGTTTACATCCTGTGGAGCGCATCAGGGCAGCGGTTCTATATCGGTATCGGGGAGAACCCGGATGCCCGTTTGCGGCAACACAATGACGGTACCAGCCGAGGTTGGACCTCGCGCCATCGGCCTTGGGAGTTGGTGCACCGTGAGGTGTACGCTGATTACCGCCTCGCTCGTCAGCGTGAGCTGCTGTTGAAGAAGCAGAAAGGCGGCAACGGACTGTTCGAACTTACCGGACTTGATCGAGCACGCTTTCGTCGTGGCTCATAATCCCGCTGAGCGGGATCGGTGGTTCAAATCCACCCCCCGCAACCAAGTTTCCTACTGAATCATCGGGGTCAGCGTTCTCAGCGCTGGCCCTTTCTCTTGTTCATTTCGTGTAGTAACGTGCAGAATTCTCCCCAGCTCTGCCGCAATCCTGCGTTCGTCTGCGGTAACCGCGTGCGTGTAGTCCATCGTGGTTTGTGCATCGGCATGTCCCAGCCGATTCTTCCGCACCGCCATCGGTTTGAGCTTTTTCCCGGTCGGGCCGGTGATGGAACATCTGGCGGGCTTCAGGACTCCAGCTTGAAGCGGGTTGAAGCCAGGGCATAGAGCCGCCGCCAAAGCATACGGTTAATGGTGACCACAATGATCGCCATAACCATAGTCGCCATCAGCAGCATCCGGAAATTTCCATGGTCCGTGGCTTGGCTGATCACCGCACCCAGTCCCACGGTCGAGATTGTCTGGCCGCGAAAGTGAAAGTACTCGGCGACGATGCTCGCGTTCCAGGCGCCC
Organism: Terriglobia bacterium; assembly: GCA_020072845.1. Classification (NCBI taxonomy): domain Bacteria; kingdom Pseudomonadati; phylum Acidobacteriota; class Terriglobia; species Terriglobia bacterium. The sequence continues at coordinate 289,721 of JAIQGF010000008.1, read as the reverse complement.
CCGGAGGCAGTTACGAAACCGGTTACCAGATAAGGGAAGATTCCCGGCAACAACAGCCTTCGCCAGCGCTCCACCCGCTTCAAGTGGTAGACGTCGCACACCTCTTTCAAGTCCGTGGGGATGGCCGTCGCCCCGGCGATGACGTTGAACAGCATGTACCACTGCGTACCAAGAAGCAGCAGGACAATCGAACCAATTCCCAGTCCGCCTCCCCAGCGAATCAGGACCAGCAGGATGATCGGGAACAAGGCGGTCGCGGGCACCGACGCGGCGATCTGCGCAATCGGTTGGGCGATGGCGGAGAGTTTCGGATGCAGTCCGATCACGGTTCCTACCGGGATCGTCCAAAGGGCCGCGAGCACGAGAACGAACTCTACACGCAGGAATGTAGCTCCAGCTCCCAGGAAGATGGTGCGCAGATCGGACCATGAGACCGATGCAGCAACCGACAACATCTTCACCACTGCATAGGCGATACCGCCCAGCGCGACAACGCCGACCATCCGCGCAGTCCACCTCGATGCCAGTCGCTTTCCAGGCGTGGGCGCAGATGCGTGAGCTCTCGCAAAGTGCAGGTCCAAGGCCTCGCGAATCGGCATCACCGACTTCCTGGCGGCCAGCGACAGCACGCGCGACCGGCGCAGCAAGTCCAAAATGGGTGACCGCGGCGTCTCGGCGGCTTCCACTTGCTCAAACTTGAACTTCTCGGCCCAGGCGATCACGGGGCGCCAGACCACCCGGTCGATGAGCACGATCACTCCGACCATGACCGCGAGACCGGCGAGGATCGCTCGCGTGTTCCCGGCGTTGGCGGCCGTCTGCAGGTAGGAGCCCAGCCCGGGAAGGCGAAGGTCGCGGTTACCCAGCACAAACATCTCGCAGGCCATGAGGAAGAACCATCCGCCCGCCACCGACATCATGGAATTCCAGATCAGCCCGATGGCTGCGTACGGCAACTCGAGCTGCCGGAACCTCTGCCACCAGCTCAACCGGTAGACCTGCGCCGCCTCGTACATCTCGCGCGGAATGTTCTTCAGCGACGAATAGAAGCTGAAGGTCATGTTCCAGACCTGGCCAGTGAAGATCAGCAGGACGCATCCGAGTTCCACGCCCAGTTGGCGGGTCGGAAAAAGCGCAACCATCGAGATCATGACGCCGGGCAGGAAACTGAGGACAGGAATCGACTGCAAAGTGTCCAGCAGCGGGATCATGAAGCGCTCCGCCTTCCGGTTGTAGGCGGCGACATAGCCGTAGATCAGAGTGAATCCCAGGCTGAACCCATAAGCGATGGTGATGCGCAGCACGGAGTACAGCGCGTACTTGGGCAACGCCGCTGGATGGAGGTCAATTTCCGCTTGGGTGCTGACCGGGCCGATCCAGTAGCGGCCAAAGGAGAGCACCCCATAAAAGAAGGCCATTCCCGCAAGGATGATCGGCAGATCTCGGAGCAGAGATCGGCCACCCGCAGGGACGATTCCCCAGCCTGAAATCGGTGATGTGTCTGCGTTTTGTATTGCCCGTCTCCTCGGAATGAAATTCCGTTAATGCAGCGGAGCAGCATTAGGGTTCGTGGAACTTGCGGCCTGGTGCAATAACAGCCGGTCGGTTTCCGAATCGTAGGTGAATATCTCGGCATACCGGCCCCAATTCAATACGGTTTCGATCTGCCTCTGCACTTCCTCCTCCGGCAGATGTTCGTCGAGGACATCCCGGAAGAATTCCAGGGGTATGGCTCCGTCCGACTTTTTCTCGAGAGCGCTGCGAATCTGCTGCATCAGTACGACATGGGCGAGGGCCGCCTCGCGAAAGAGGTTTTTACGCGTGGCAATGTCCGCCTCGGCGAAGGCTTTGCCTGCCGGAGTGATCTCCACGTCCCCTTCATGCGACTTGGCAAAGCCCAGCAGCACCGCCTCCTCGACGATGGGGAACAGGTCATCGACCTCCATCAAAAGTTCATCCGCGAGATGGTAAAGATCCTCGTTCCCGCCGCGATCGTTCAGCAACTCGAGCAGGCCGGCCATGCCGCCCGGCTTGGCGTGGGGCAGCCTCTGGAGCGGAGGCCTGGCCGGCTGCTCGCGCCGTATCGGTGGCGCCAGCTCCAGTTCCGGCTGCGTCATGACTTTGTAAATGTAGTCCACGTAGACCAGGAACTCGGCTGACTTGCGGTCCCTGGGTTGGGTGAGCGGGATCGGAAAATCGGCGTGGATGCGGGCCGGGTTCCTGCCGAGAACGATGACGCGATCGGCCAGCAACACCGCCTCTTCGATGTTGTGCGTCACCAGGAAAATGCTTTTGGTCGGAATCTGCTTCTTCAGCCACAACTCCATCAGTTCGCCGCGAAGGTTCTCTGCCGTGAGCACATCCAGCGCGGAAAACGGTTCATCCATGAACAGCACTTCCGGTTCGACCGCCAGGGCGCGGGCGAAACCGACACGCTGCTTCATGCCGCCGGAGAGTTCCTTGGGAAACGCGTTCTCAAATCCCTTCAGGCCCACGGACTTCAATGCTTCGAGTGCCCGGCGATGGCGCTGGTAGTGAGGCATGCCGCGGGCCAGCAGCGGAACCTCCACGTTTTCCAGGACCGTAAGCCAGGGAAACAAGGCAAAGCTTTGGAAGACGATGGCGACGTTGGGACTGCACTCGCTGAGCGGCCGCTCATGCCAAAAAACAGCGCCGCCGGTTGGCGCTGCCAGGCCGGAGAGGATGCGCAAGAGCGTAGATTTGCCGCAACCCGAAGCTCCCAGCAGCGCAATGATGGCGCCGGATTCTACACACAAATCCAGAGGCGCTATCACCTGGATCTCCCGCCCGTCTGGTTGCTGGAAACTCTTCTGAACGTGCCGCGCCTCAATAATCTTCTCCACCGCGGGAGAGGGAATGACAGGGGCCACGACTGCGGGTTTCGGCGCTTCCACGGCTGCCGCGGCCAGCTCGTCCATCAGCCGCTGCCACGCCTCTTCGGGCAGCTCGTCGAAAAACCGCATCCGTTCGGTGGGGTCGAGCTTGTCGACAATAGCCCGCATTTCCGTGGCCGGCCGCGAATGCAACAGGACGTATTCGTGGTAGTAGGGAAAGTGACTGACCAGGGCGGCAGCGAAATCAGCCGGCAGCAGACGGAAAAGTATTTGCTGTTGTTCAAACGACAGTGCCGCCAATGTCCCAGCCGCGGTGTTCGGGTCGAGCCGCTGGATGATCGCGGCGGCCTCGTCAGGCCGTCCTTGGGAGAGAACCTCGCGCACGGCTTCGGCGATCGGCGGAGTCATAGAGGTAGAAGGGCAACCTCGGTCGGCGGGCATCTACCGCTCACCAGCCGCCTAGGCCGTGGTTCCGAGTTTCACTCGTTCCCACTTACTTTATGAGAGCCGATTCCGTAATACCAAACACCATGCGAAAACTCAAAGCTTTACTTGTGAGTTGCGGCAAATCGCGTATACCTGTACCACCCGTCATCCCACCAGTGGAGGTCGAGGTAACGGCCTTCGGAAGCCTCATACAAGCACGGGACGTTGCGATAGCCTTTTCGGTCCTGCCACACGGAGCCCAGGCCGGCCACCGAGAATTTCCGTTGCACGTCCGGATACTTGGCGCCAAAGGCCAGAAATTCCGGCAACTCGGCGGCCCGCAGACCTTCCCGGTCGAGCTCACGGACTACATCTTCTGATGCCATGCGCCGGTCATAGCGGATGAGAACGATTTCCACATCTGCCTGGCCGCTGCGCGTGGATGGAAAGTTATTCGACGTGATATCGGCGTGCACCGCTTGGTAATCTCCCGCCTTGATTGCCTCTTCCACCGAAAGATCGTAATTCACCGTCACCGGGAAAACATCTCTCGGCTTGCGGGCCGCCTCGGCCATGACATCGGCAAACTTGTCGAGCAGGGTATCTCCTTGCGCAGCAACCCGGAGGATCTCATCCTCGGAGTACCCACGCTTCTTAACCCTGTCGAGCAAGCTCTGCAAAATTGCAGACACATCCTTCACCATTTGTTGTTCTCCATCAATTCGCATCAGGTCTTCCCCAGATCACGGAATTTGCCTGACCCCAACCGCTTGTCGCAACTGTTCAACCGCGAGCATGTGACTGGCCAGCGCCTGCCGGTAGGCAAGCTGAGTGCTGCGATAACTGCGCTCCGCGTCCAGAAAATCAAGCAATGCGGCCGCGCCCTGCTTGTAGGCGAAGCCAGTGATGTCGAGGGACTCTTGCGCTTGCTGCAGGTAGCCAGACTGATACAGGTCAACCACGTCCTGGTTCGTCTTCACCGCTTCGTAGGCGTTCTTTACGTCCGTTAATACGGTTTCCTCCGCTGCTTTCCGGTTCAATTCCGCCTGATCTATCGCGTAGCGGGAGCGTGCGATCTCGCCCTGGTTACGATTGAACAGGGCGACCGGCATGGCGAAGTACAGGGCGCCATCGTTGACCTGAGATACGTGAGTGTAGTTAAAGGTGATATTCAGGTCCTGTTTCCCATTTGCCTTCGCCAATCCCAACTGGCTTTTGGCGGCATTTACGCCCAGCTCAGCCCCACGTAGGTCGGGTCGTGCCTGCAGTGCTCTCGCTTCCAAATCATCCAATTGAACCTTGACGGGCGCGTATTCCAAAGCGCCAATCAAGTCGTAGTCGCGCGGCACGGAATCGTACCCGATGAGCTGCCGCAATGACGCCAAGGCCTGCACCTTCGCCAACTCCGCCGCGGTGACGTCGGTCTGGAACTGCAGCAGTTGGACCCTTGTCTTCAGAAAGTCTCCTTTGCTGACGTCCCCGGCTTTGTAACGCTCCTCGTTGATGTCGACAGTCTGGCGAAAGCTTTTCAGGGCTTGGAGAGCGAACTCCAGATTTGACTTGGCGAGCAGTGCGCTGATGAACTGCTGAGCGACGCTGAACTTCAGCGCGCGTTCGGCGTCTACTACCTGCGCCTCGGTCACGCGCGTCTGGTCACGCGCGGCATCCAGCCTGCGGTGACGCTTGCCTCCCCGCTCGATGAGGTAGCCGGCGCCGATGTCGAACTGCTGGATAGCGTCCAGCGTATCTTTCGAGAACAGGCTCGGGGTGAAAAACGGGATGTACTGCGAGTCCCACGAGAGCGTGGGGTTGGGCCGCAATCCCGCCGTTACTTCCTGGGCCTTACTCTGGTCGATGTTGCTGCGGGCGGCCTTCAGTGAGGGGCTGTTCTTCAGCGCCAAGTCGATGGCTTCGTCCAGAGTGATGCGGGAAGTGCTCTGGGCGATTGCCGGCAGAGTGCTAAGCAAAGCTAACGCAGCCACAATCGAGGCGATGCCGGCTCGTTTTTTCTTTCCTATGCTTCTCATGCGTATTCGGCGGCCTCCTTCGCGTCTGGCAGAACGTCACCCGGGCGGGCGATCCAGACATACAAAGTGGGCAACAAGAAGATGCTCATTCCCAGGGTCGCAATCAGCCCCCCGACGATTACGATTGCGAAGGGCCGCTGGGAATCCGAACCGATGGCGTGCGACATGGCCGCCGGCAGCAACCCCAAGGTTGCCACCAGCATGGTCATCATGATGGGACGGAGCCTCAAGATGGCGCCCTCGACCGCAGCCTGCTGGATGGACTGGCCTCGCGCGCGGAGCTGGTTGATGTAGTCGAGCATGATCACCCCGGTTTGCACCGAAACGCCAAACAGCGCGAGAAATCCGACGCCCGAGGAAACACTGAAGTTGTTGCCCGTAACCAGCAACGCGAACACACCGCCGATCGGCGCCATGACCACGTTGCCCAAAACCAGCAGCGACCATTTGACCGACTTGAACAGCGTATAGAGGATCATGAAGATGAGCATGATGGTGAGCGGAACGATGATCGCCAAGCGTTTGTTCGCGCGCTGCTGACTCTCATATTCACCGGCCCATTCCAGGCGATAGCCTGGCGGAAGCTTCACTTTTTCATTGATCCGCTTCATGGCCTCTTCGACCGTGGTTCCCAGGTCCCGCCCTCGGACGCTGAAGGTCACGGCGTCATAGCGGTTATTGTTCTCGCGGTAAATGTCATAGGCGCCATCCCGAACCGATACCGTGGTGAGTTGCGCCAGGGAGACTCGTTCTCCCGAGGGGGAAAGCAGGCGGACCTTTTCGATCGCCTCCCTGGTATTGCGATACGGCTCCTGATACCGCGCCACCACGTCATAGCGCGCCTCACCATGGAGTACTTGACTTACCGCCTTTCCGCCTACCGCAGTTTCAATGGCGTCTTGAATATCGGCCACGTTGATTCCGAAGCGGGCGGCCTGTTGCCGGTCAATCGTAAAATTCAGATTCGGCTGGCCCACCGTGGGATAAAGCTTCAGATCTTTAACGCCTTCGACGGGCGCCATGGCGGCAACGATCTGCCCACCCAACTCATCCAGTGTCCTTAAGTCAGGACCGAGAAGCTTGGCCGCAAGATGACCTTTGGTGCCGCTTTCCGTTTCTGCCACGTTATCTTCAATTGGCTGCGAGAAATTCCAGGTAGCTCCCACCAGTTTCTTATCCAGCTCGCGATTCATGGCGGCGATCAGGGCCTCTTTGTCCTCATGAAAAACCGGTCTCCATTGCGCTTTTGGCTTCAAGTCAACGAAGTACTCGGTGTTGCCAAATCCGCCGGTATCAGTGCCATCGTCGGGACGGCCGACTTCCGAGATCACTTGGGTCACCTCAGGGAACGATGCAAGAATGAGGCGCGCCTCATTGGTGAAGCGAACGCCTTCCGTAAGACTGGTACTGTTGAGCAGGGTTCCGCGCACCCAGATTGCGCCTTCGTCCAGATGAGGCAAGAACTCCGAACCAATCGCTCCGCTGAAGGCTAGGAAAAAGGTTACGCCGAACAGGGCAACGCCGGCGCCGATGGTGATTCGCCGATGCGCGATGGCCCAGCGCAGCCGTGTCCGATACTGCTTGATGAGGAACTCCATGACTCGGTTGCGTCGTTCTCGAATTCTCCCGCGGAAGAACAAACCACAGAGAACAGGGATGACCACAATCGAGAAAGCCAGGGCGCCGAGAAGAGCGAAGGCCACCGTCCAAGCCATCGGCTTGAACAGCCGCCCCTCGATTCGCTGCAGCGTGAAAATTGGCAAGTAAGCCGTGATAATGATGGCAATGGCATAAAACACCGGGCGTTGCACTTCGTGGGCGGCATTGCGTATGTCTACCGCGGGTGTTTTCACGACTTTAGAATCGGAACCGCTGTTGCGACTGAGATGCCGGACGATGTTCTCGACCATGACCACGGCCCCGTCCACAACCATCCCAAAGTCCAGGGCGCCCAAGGAGAGGAGATTGGCCTCCATATGAGTCAGGTCGAGCCAGATGGAAGCAAAGAGCAACGAGAACGGAATCGTGATTGCCACGATCAGAGCTGCGCGGGCGCTGAGGAGAAAGAGCAAAAGGATGACGGTCACCAGGATCATCCCCTCCGCCAGGTTGTGCAGCACGGTGTGCAGCGTGTAATGAAGCAGATCGCTGCGGTCGATCATCCGTTCCATCTTCACGCCCGGAGGAAGGATGCCGTTGTTCATCTGCTGCACTTTCGCGTGAAGCTTTTCAAGGGTAGGCCCCGAGTGTGCGCCCTTGCGCATCATCACCTGCGCAAAGATGACATCGTCGTTGTCGACGATGACACCATTGTCCCGAAGAATGGCCCTTCCCTCGCGGCCCAGGCGGATTTTGGGGCCTTGGCTTACCTCGGCTATGTCCTTGACCCGAAGAGCAGTCCCGTTCTTGGCGGTTAAGACCGTCTGCTCGATATCTTTTACATTGGTGAAGAGCCCGAGAGTGCGGACGTTCATCTGTTGCAAACCCGTTTCCACGAAGCTGCCGCCCGCATTGATGTTGTTATTGGCCAACTGTTGTTCCACTTGGCCAACAGTCAGTCCGTAGGACACGAGCTTATTGGGATCGATGCGTACCTGATACTCCCGCGTGGTTCCGCCAAAGCTGCTGACGTCGACGATATCCGGAACCGATTTGAGTTCCCGCTCCACCGTCCAGTCCTCAATGGACTTGAGTTCCATGAGGTCGATCGTGGGCGTTGTACTTCGCAGCACGTACCAGTAGATCTGCCCCGTCGTGCTCCAGTCCGTGCCCATTTGAGGCTGCAACCCGGGAGGCAGCTCGACTTGCGAAAGTCTCTCCAAAACCTTCTGCCGATTCCAATCGTTGTCGGATTGGTCGTCGAAGATCAGGATCACAAATGACAGACCGAAGATTGACTCCGAGCGCAGATGCGAAAGATGAGGAATCCCGTTCATCTCCTTTTCGACCGGGATCGTGACCTGCTGTTCCACTTCCTCGGCAGACCGGCCTGGCCACTGGGTAATGATGGTCGCGTAGTTATCCGCAATGTCGGGATAGGCCTCAACGGGCAGGTTGTGGAACGAGATCGCGCCCCAAGCGAGCAACAGGATGGCAGTCGCCAGCACGACAAACCGGTTGTTGAGCGCGAAATCTACGAGGAAGCGAATCATTGGCTATTTCCTGCTGAGAGTTCGGTCGCCCGGGTTTTGACTCACTGCTCGACCGTGTGCTGCAAGGCCAGCGCATTCGTCACCACACGTGCCCCTGGTTGTAGCCCGGAGACAACTTCTTGCATCTGATCCGGCGAAATTTCCCCACTCACAACCTCCACGCGACGAAACTTCTTGTCTTCCGCCGGCACGTAGACCCAATCGCGGTCGTGGAGATGCAAGATCGCAGACGCGGGAACTTCTGTGTGGGTCTCCTTCTTGACGCCACGGAAGGTGGCAGTCACGAACATTCCCAGGCGCATCATTCCGGGATTGCGCACCTCGATGCGGACTTTTGCGGTCCGAATGCTGGGATCAAGCACCGCGCCGATGTTGCTGATCCGGCCGGTAATGACCTTGTCGGGATACGCGTTCAACGTGATCTCAGCCGGATCGCCGACGTGAACCCTGGGGAGATCGTTTTCGTAGACATCGCAAACCACCCAGACCGAGGACAGGTCGGAAATCGTGAAGGGGTTCGACCCCAATGCCTGCACTCCCGCGGCATTGGTGACCTGCTGGTCGGTAATCACGCCCGACGCCGGCGCTACGATTCGGACGATGCCGGTGGGATGGTCCTTGTCCAACCCGAGCAACTGCAGATGCTCATGGGCGGTTTCCAGGACCACGGCGGCGTTCTGTTCGGCGTCGTCAAGAGTTTCCAGAGCGCTCTTCGAGATGGCGCCCTTGTCGTAAAGAATTTTCGCCCGGTCGAGCTGATAACGCGCCAGCCTCTCGTCATTGACCGCCTTGCGATAGTCCGAGAAAGCTCCCGCCACGTCGCTGCTCTGCACTTGCAGCAGCAACTGACCCTTGTGCACGGTGTCGCCCAGCTTGGCGTGAATGGCCACGATGCGGCCGGAAGCCAGTGAAATGACGGGAACGCTCCGCAGAATGTCGGGGCTCACCGTGCCGGTGACAACCAGTTTCGAGACGGTGGCGCGCGCCGTTGCCGTACTGAGCGCAAATTGTTCCGGACGCTCCACGCTCAAAAGGCTGACGTTCACATCAGAAACGACCTTCACCGGAGGCGGCGCCTCCGCCGCCGGATTTCCATGCGCGCTGCTACAGCCGCCAAGAGTCAGCAGCAACAGAAAGGAGACCAGGACAAGACCGACTTGCGGGCCTTTGTTTTTCATAAATCACGCATCAACAATCGAACGGTCGGAGTAATCCCGCGGGCGTGTTGTCAGGCAACCAACACGCCCCTTGGGACAATGGTTTTCAGGGCTAGAACTTGACCATGATCGCGAATCTCGCGCTGGCTTCATTCTTCCGCAGATCCGGGCACCAACCTGCCGCTCCTGCCACACAAGTGGAACCCGGCGTGGCGGACAACTGCGGGCCCGGCACGAAGGTAGTGGTGCCTACCGGCACGCCCGGTGTGCCGGTATTCAAGCCGGGAGGCGTGATCCCACCCGCTCCGCTCCAGTAGGGCACGTTGGCGTGGCGGTAGCCATACTCAGTGCGGAAGGTAATGTACTGCTTTGGCATCCAATCGAAAGTGAGAGAAGCGTCCCAGGCTCTGAATGGATCGCCCGGATTGGCCGTAAAGTAAGGCGAACCGGAGATAGCATCCGCTCCATTGATGGGCGGCAGCAGTGTCAGATAGCGCCCCGGATTACTCATCGCGCCACCGCCGATGGTGAGACCGTAGGTGTCCTTCTTGAACCACCACCGGTTGTAGAGCATCCAACCCGCGAAGGTCTGCTTCTTGCTGGTCGCAGTGTTGTGATGGCAATTCACGTTCAGGCCGGCAGCAACTGGGCCGCCGTATTCGCATCCCAGGTCAGCGGTGAAGGAAAACGCCATCTTGTCGAGGAAGTTCTGCGGCCGGTCGTAGTATTTGACCTCGACACTGTCGTCGGTATGGATGCGCGTACGGCCAAACTGACCGTTTCCGCTACCGAGGGTATCTTCGCCCATGCCGTAGTTATTGAAGACAAACGAGAGCCATGGTCTCGGGCGCCACAGGATCTGTCCTCCCAGGCCCGGCTTGCTGCCGAACCTGCCGTAGGACTGCCATCCGTTGATGATCCAGGGTTCGATCTTCAGCTTGTCGGTGGGAAACCACTGTATCCGTAGGCCATTGAAAAACCATGGCGTATTGGACGACACATAGGACGGCTGGTAAGCCCAGTTATCGAAGTTGTAGTAGCTGAAGAGTCCGATGTACGACACGAAGATGCCCGCGTCGATGTTGAGCCCGTGGTTCACATCAAAGTGGTATCCGCCGTAGGCTTCTGATACGTACTTGTACGCGCCCCGGAGGTCCCACTGGCCACGACCAGGGCTGGCATCGTTGCGTGGCGTGGTGACGCCGAACATGCCATTCATGGTCAAAACTCTGCCGCGAACATTTTGCCAGTGGAAGTCGCCGCCGAAGCTGATCTGCTCCACCTGAAATTCGTTTGACCGGAAGATTTCGCTCGACCCGCCCATCGAGTCATCTTTCGGATGATTGAAACTGTGCACAAAGTGAGTGTCGAACCTGATTTCCGGGGTGAAGAACTTCGAGTCCCAGACCGCGTCCTTGTTGCGCGCGGTGCCGTTGAGCCAGGTCCAATCCGCATAGGCGAAAGGCTCCGCTTTTGCGGGCTTATCGGGAGAGGCGGGTTCGGTCGCCGGGCTGGCGGCCGCCGCTGCTTCGCCTGGCGCACTCGGAGTCTTCATTCCGACGAGTGACGCGGTCGAGGGTGCTTGTTCGCGCGCGTTTTTCGACCTCAACTCCGCCTCCAACTGGTCGATACGTGCCTGCATTGCCGCAAGCGCGTTGGCAACCGCGGGCGGTAATGGCTGATTGTCAGCGGCCGTTGCCCCATCCGCCGGTTTGCTGCTGCTCGTGCCGGCGGAATGATCGAACAACCCGAATGACGGTTGTGCGGCGGCTTTCGCCTGAGCGCCAGTCTGCGCCGGAGTTTGGGCGTAGCTGTGCGGCACCTGCGTGAGTGCGAAACTCAAAACTATGATCGAACGAACAGTGGAAAGTGCCACTCCCTTACGCAACAGGTCTTTCATATTCTCTAGGTACCAATTCCTTTCTGTTGTCAAAACTGAGAAACGGTTGTCAGTCAACTGGGCTGTAGTAGCCCTTCTTCGCGTAAATTCGAAGTCTTCCCGGTTTCGTGGCATTCATCTCGACTTTGATCTTGTGCCACTTGGGAACTCGGGCCTTTCACTGTTGTCCACCGCTACACTGCGACAGGTTCGAAGCGATAGCAGACCCAGGGTTCCGTACGGATATACCGCGAGCCATCGGCGACCGTTTGCAGCTTCTTGCGCAGACTGAGCAGAGTTGGCAGCATTTCGACCTGGCGCACCTGATGGTTGCCGCATCGTGTGCTGAGCTTCGTGTGCGAGGTAATGATTCTCTTGGGGTGTGCGGCCATAAAAACGAGCAGGTCGAATTCTTCCGGGCTCAGGCTGAGTTCACGGTCCCGAATGCGCACGCTGCGGTTATCGAGATCGATCCGAAAGTCGCCAACTTCGACCAGGTGAGCATCGTTATTCGCTTCGGAACTCTTCCGGAAGAAACGGCCCAGTCGCCGAATTCTGGGTGTGACATTCTGGCTTGCCATGTTGGCCCCTCGTCTCGGTCGGTGCGGTTACGCCCGAGCCAACCGCGCTGGACGGACTTGATTCGGCCGCTCGCCGTGCACTTCGATTGGATATCGAGAGGCATAAATTTCGAATAAAACATTCGTAAAACCTTCATAAAGAAAAGCAGCGCTCGCTTTACGAATTTTTTATGGAATCCTTATTCAATTTTTAGCGGGCCGGCTATCCAACCAGGGAAGCTGGATTCAATCTTTCAAGCGGTGTTCTTGGCGGGAGGGGGAGAAATGAGTCTTACCGTGGCAGTGCTCGGCTTCTCGTTATTGATGGCCATGCTTGTGGTTCGCCTCGTCACCTTGGCGATGGTGCCTGGCGGCCCGTCGCATTTCAGCGAGGATTTCCGCAGAATCAGCCGACACAAATCCAGTACGACCAACTCACCGACACCGCGCCCGCGCTGGCCCTGGGCGTAGCAGCGGGGCTATCGGCCGTGCGGAGGGGCGCTTTACGCCCGGAATCTATTTCGATCACGAGCCGAGGTGGATCGGCCTGAAACTCGACGCGGTAAGCAGCCCGGGTGTTCAAATCGAGCACGACACGGACCACGTCCTGCGCGTATTGCGAACTTCGAATGCCACGCAATGCCGGTCCGGCAACGGCGATTTCCTGGGAACGCACTCCGGGCGCAAAGCGTGTCTTGCGCAGATCGAAATAAACTCGTTCCGGCCGGTCGAGCCGAGAGGCGGTGTACTGCACGTTGCGATCGAGCCCAATCTCGATGCGCGCATAGCCCGAGACCAAAGACCACGTGATCGATTGCACATGCCCCACGCCGGTTTCCGCGACCGGCGCCGTGGCCGCGGCTGCCGGGTCGTGGACAACGCTGTGCGGCGGCGCCGTCGGCAAAATTTCGGACGGGGGGAACGGCGTACTCGGCGGCGTTTCGCTGATCACCACCGGCGGAGGCAGTTGCACGCGGGAGGCGTTGCTGTGCATTCTCGTGAACCTCAACCCGGCCAACGCAAGCGCTGCGATCGAAAATATTCCCAAAGCAATCAGCAAGGTCCGCGACCGTGGCACGGACCTCTGCGGCTGCCGCCATCCGCCCAGCTCGTCGGCGTCCGGCGCCGATGTGGGCGCACCGCGGTCGCCAAGCGGAGATTCAAGCTCGGCTCCCGCCTTCGCCGGTTGCGGGAAATCAATAACGGTCGCTTCCATCTTCGGGGGCGGGGCTGTCTCCGGCGGTGCGGCTTCGATGCAAGGTTCCTCGCGCGGGCGCCAGGCCGCAATCAGTTCCGGGGCAAGCTGCGCCGTCGCCTCGTCGGCATCCGCGAGTCCGGCGGCGACCGACTGCAGGTACTCCAATTTGGCCACATCTTGATGATCGAACTTCGAAGCGGAACGGGAGTAAACGGAAAGCAGGCCGGCGACCCGCCCGTTGCGGCGCAGCGGCAGCACCATGATCGACCGGATTCCCAGTCGCCGGCACACTTCGGCATCAACCCGGGGATCGGTCTCGGTATCGGCGCAACGCTGCACCACACCCCTGCGAACGCAAAACGCGGAAATTCCGAGGGAACGATTCAGGACCGCGCCCACCGCCGGTGCGCCCTCGCCACTGCGAGCGGCGCAGACGATGTCGCCCGATGGATTCTCCAGCGCCAGGGCGGCGCCGTCGGCGCCGGTGACTTTGACCGCGAGATCGGCGATATCCTGCAGCGAGTTAGGCCGTGCGGCCCACGCGGCCGGGGTATCGCACTCCTCCGCGTCGTCGAAACGGGGAGCTGGAATTGAGACCTGCTTGTGCATCTTCATGCGCTCGTGGCAAGAGCGGCGTGTTTCCCGGCCATCCTCTCAGACGCGGAACAAGGCCGGGTCATCCGCACTGAACATTCTACGAAATTGAAGCGGGTAGGTGGTAACGCAATGCAAGAAGTTGTGGATATCGGTGCAGAATGAGGAATTCCTGTCGAAGGCTGTGGATTTTAGGGATCTATCGGTGGGTGTTACGACGGCGGCACCCCTTTTCAAGCAATGCTAGCGCCGCGCAGTCTGCACCACCACCAGTTCCTGCACCACGCGATCAGGACCGATCTACATGGCGATTCCGAGATAGGGGTAGAAGCGACAAGGGGCCCAGGTATCGGTCAGGCTCTCAAACCGGTAGGGCTGATCGGGGAGGATCTTGTCCATAAGCGACATGCCCACACCGAGCTAGTCGGTCTTGGTTTGCATCCCGAATGGCCGTCGCCTCACTTTGCGGAAGCCGAGGGTTTTCGCATGCTCCGGATCGGGAGATATTGCACAGACCAGTTTGCAGGAACGCTGGGGCTCATACCGCGGGTATTCGAGTTGGCGCCTTCTAGCAGCCGCGTCAAGGGCGAAAGCGAGCCTCGCTCGGCGCCGCGCGTCAGCACCGGTTTGAAGTTGAAGGCGCTGAGGTCGGAAAGTTGGTCCGAAGTAGTCAGCAGCACGTAAGTGTCGATTCCATAGGGCGCACTAATGTCAATCCGCTCCGTGTCGCCGGTCAGCTCAACTGTCCGCGGCCATTCGGGGTCGCCCGGTTTTCTCTGCGGCTGCAAATTACCCTGGCTGGCCAGCGGATACAGCAAGTGTCCTTCGCCATTGCACTCGATACCCAGCACGTACACCCATTTCGGCCGGAGGTTGGCGGGGATGTCGCCACTAGCCTGGAGTACCAACCCATAACTTTCGCCGTCAAAGACGGGCCCTTCGTCCACCAGAGCCGGCTTGCCCGCACTTGCGGCCGCGGCGCCCAGTTTTCTCAGAGCCAGGCGATAAGGAAAAGCGCCGCTCTGTCCGCCTGGAGGAACGGGCAACTCCAGCCAGGCCCGGACGCGGGCAAGGCCGTAGGCGTATTCCGTCAGCGTGGCGGAAGTCTTGCGCACAGCGTCCGCGGTTTCTCCGGCTTCCACCCAATCCGTTCTGGGCGGGTAGGGAGAATCCGGCGAGCAGAGCACGCCGCGCTCGTCCGCGCTCCATTTTGCCTTGTCATCTTCACTCAAGTTTTTCTGCACCCAGGCATACTCAATCCTGCCCGCCTTGGCGCGGCCCACCAGCAGATATTGGGCCCACTCCGGCCCGGCAACCATTTCCACCGAACCCGCCGGATTGAGGTCGAGCGCGGCCTTCAGCTCTTTCGAGGGTGACAGTTGCAGGAAGACGCGGGCCGTTGCGGCGCCGGACCCCAACTTTTGCAGCAAGCCTTCCGCGGTGGGGGTGGCGCCCAAGTCTTGTGCTTCGGCGCCAGCCTTGGAAAGAGTCCAGGTGGAACCGTTCCAGGCCACGATATGAGTCGGAGAGGTCAGCAGGGGATCATCTACCCAGACGACTTCCTTGGCTTTCCGCAATTCCGCCGCGACTCCGGCCAGTTGGGCATGGGAGAGGTTGGCCGGGGGCATCCAAACCTTGAGACGGGTATGTTCCGGCGGCACCCATTTGTCGAGTTCCAACAAGTCGCCCGCTTCGAGCTGGCTGGGCTTGGCAGGGGGAAGCAATTCGGCCTTTGACCGGCCCAGTTCGGCGGAGGTAATCCGCACTCGAATTTCGGGCTCTCCGTTCGGCACACCAACTTTTTTCAGCTCGCTGCCTTTGCCCAGGCCGAGATCAAGACCTGCGTCTAATCCCAAAGTTCCATCCGAACTCACTCCCGCCGAGCGGACGGCCACGGTAAGAGCGCTGGTGCGTGGACCCGGACCCAGTAACGGCGCCTGCCTGCGCTCCGCTGGTCCGGCGAGCGTGGGTTGTTGCTCGGCCAGACCCATCCCCTGCATCAGCACTTTGACTCGCTTGTAGATATCCTGGGCCGGCGCGTCGGCAGGGAGCACCCGCAAAGCGTCCATCACCGCCACGGTAAACGCGCCATGGGAGATGTCTTCTGCCGACCACTCCGAGGCCAGTTGGTCACTCTGCGTCGCGGAAAGGATCAAGGCGCCGTTGGGGCGGTCCTCGGGCCTGGGGACCGGCTTGCCATCCGGGGTGCGGTCCGGCGGGTCATTGGCATCGCGGGGATCATAAGGCAGGAAGCGTGCCTTGGCAGGGGCGCCGACCGGGATGCCACGCGCGATCGAACCGCTATGACAACTGTCGAAAATGGCGGTGAGGCGAATGCCCTTGTCCACCACCTGATTCAGCAAGCGCGCGATCTCTTTGTCGCGAACATCGAACACGCCGGTGTTGGCATCGGCGGGAACCATGGTTTCGTCGAGGTGGCTGGGCTTTTCCGAACGCGAGTTGTAGCGCTGGGAGCCATGCCCGGCGTAGTAGAACACCACCGTGTCGCCCGGGGCGGGTTCCTCCAGCAAGTATTTGCGCATGGCGGCGAGGATCTGCTCGCGCGTGGCCTGGCTGTCGCGCAACATGTGAATGTTTCGATCCGCAAAGCCAAACTTGGAGCTGATCAACAGCTCGTGCACCGAGTTCAGGTCGTTGAGCGCGCCATCCAGGTTGTGCCAAACGGGACCGTCCCAGCGGCCTCCCGACCCCGGTTTTCCCGCCGCGGTTCCCGCCGGCGCATGCACCGGCCTCCGGCTCGTTTCGTAGGTATTGATGGCGATCAAGAGCGCCCGCTTGGTCTCGGCCCGACCCAGACTGGATGAACCGAGGCAGCAGAACAAGCAGGCCCACGCGAGAAATCCACGGGCAGAAAAGCGGACAGGGAACACCAACGGTGGCATGGCGCAGTCCCCGGGGTGAGGTGTTTACGAACCCCCGAGCGACCCCATGACTAGCACGGGGTCGCAGGGGATCCACTCAATTGTTGGCCTCTAATGGAGGCGCCAGGTGTAAATGTCGCCCGCAGCGCAGTTAAAAAGATGCGGTCCCCAGCTCCTCGTCGAGCCATCATCAAATAAAGCCACGGCGTAAAGGGTAGTTGGACCGTTGCCCGTGATTCCAGCGATGTCCCCGTACCGGTTCACGGCGCCGGCATAGATGCCATCCACGTAGGTGCGAATGATCCACGGGGTGTGATTGTCGATTTGAATGCCGCAGCGATAGGGACCCGCGCCCCGCGTTTTGGGGCCGCCCTTTTCTGGTGGCGGCGTGGCCTTGGCATTAGGGTTGTTCTTCTCCGTGTCGCTCTTGATGTTGGCGTCGGCGGCGCCGGCCTTGCCCGTCTTCGCCGTCTCATTGACAACTTCCTTGCCAGCGGCCGCCTTGTCTTTGGCTGCCGTCTGTTGGGGGGCGCCGGCCGCCACAGTCGCCAGCACAACACAACCGGCCAGGACGATCATTACCAGGAAACTGTTAGTCCAAATTACTTGCGGTCTTGCCATGGTCCCTCCTTAAGAATTGCGAGACGCTACCAAATGGAAAATCTATTGTAAACAGGAAAGTCCAGGGCACGGCGCGCATCGTCCGCTGCTGAGTGATCGCGGGACTCTGTCCCAGGGCGGGACCGCAGCTGTGCCCGCTGAGAAGAACGAACCATGCCGCAAGCAGCAACTTCCGCGACATACTCTTACTTCACCTTGACGAGTCCTGCATCCCGGCTGGCGTCCCTCGCCAACGATCCAGACAGGCGCGCACCCGGGTCGTCAATTGTGGGACGGTGAACGGCTTGGCCAGGTAGTCGGTCGCGCCGGCATCGAAGGCTGCCTGAGTAGTGGTCCCGCCCGCCTGAGCAGTCAGCATGAGCACGGGAATGTTCCGGGTCGCAACGTTGCTGCGAAGCTGCTGCAGGACGGCCAGCCCGTCCATCTTCGGCATGTTCACATCCAGCAAAATCAGATCGGGACGATCGGCTTGCACGCGCTCCAGACCCTGCTCTCCATCCTCGGCTTCCAGCACGGTATAGCCATCGTGCCGCAGCGCTGAATCCACCAGCATGCGCAGGTTGGGATCGTCGTCCACCACCAGAACGCATAAGCGATCCGGAGAGCTGACGCCCGCGTTCGCCACCGCCAGCGAACGTGAGCGGGTGGTCTGCGGCGCCCTGACCTCGAATTCACTTCCTTCATAAGCGCACAAGACGTGCAGGGAGAAATTCCGCTGGCGCGCCAACCTCTGTGCGGAGGCTTCCAGGCTGTCCAGGAACACGTCGTCGTGGGTCGGATCATGATGCGTCAGCGCCACCTGGCGAACGTCAGCCGCGGCGGCCAGTTCCACCACATACTCATACGTGCTGTGTCCCCAGTTTTTCTTGGCCGCGTATTCCTGCGGCAGGTACTGCGCGTCGTGGATGAGCAGGTCGGCGTGCCGCATGAACAGGGCATGGCGGCGGTCCCCACTGTGCACGATGGATTCGATGACCCCAGGCCGCGCTCCTTCCCGCCATAGCGTGGTCGCGAAGGGCTCGTGATCGCAGGCATACACCAGCACCGCGCCGTCGGCTTCGATGCGGTAACCCAGGCTGGTGGCGGGATGATTGAGAAATTGCGTCACCACTCGCACGCCATCGAAATCGTAGGTGCCTTCCGTCAGATCTTTGTATTCAATCGCCGCCGGCAACTGGTCCAGCGCAACCGGGAAATAGGTGAATTCCATCTGTCCGGACAAAACGCTGGCCAGGCTTTGTCCGACGCCGGTGGGGGCGCAGATGGTGAATTCATTCTGCGGGATGAACAACGGAGCAAAGAAAGGAAAGCCCTGGATGTGGTCCCAATGTGTATGCCCCAGCAGCATGGTCGCCCGGATTGGCTTGGGGGCTCGCGCCATCAGGTCCATCCCGAGCAGACGCGCTCCGGTGCCGCAGTCCAGGATAAAGCGCTGGCCCGAATTGGTGGTGACCTCCACGCAGGAGGTGTTTCCGCCGAACCGGTTTGTGCCCGGGCCCGGTGTAGCGATCGATCCACGGGTTCCCCAGAAGCGCACGCGCATGTCGCCTCACTTACTTGAAACGGATGTCGACGGAATCGAGGAATTGCACCAACTGGGCGGTGACGGTGCGGACCGAGTCGGCATTTTGCTCTTTGGCCGCCCGCTCCAACTGGTCACCGATCTCGCTGATCTGCGGCAGACCGAAGGAGCCGCCAGTCCCTTTCATGTTGTGACCCAGCGAACGGATGGCGCCGAAGTCGCCGCGGGCCAGCGCGGCCGCGATGGCGGGAGGATTCCGCCGGACGTTGCTGAGGAACTTGGGCACAATCGCCGCGAGCTCCTCATCCACAACGACATCGAGTTTCGCTGGGGCCGCGGCTTCAGGATGGGCCTGCCCGTGCCGGGTGATCGCTTCCAACAGCGTCGCCTTGCGGATCGGCTTGGCCAGGTGCATGGTAAATCCTGCCGCCAGGCTCTTCTCCACCGCTTCTTTGAAGGCATCGGCGGTCAACGCCAGCACCGGCAGCGGCGGCAGGTTCTTGGCCCGTTCGTATTCCCGGAAGGCGCGCACCACGGCATATCCGTCCATGCGCGGCATGTGGACATCCATCAGCGCCAGATCGTACCGGCCGGTCTGGAGCTTTTCCAGGGCGGAAGCGCCGTCCTCGACGAAGTCAAGCTCGTACGGCGAGTGCTGCAGGTAGGCGCGCATCACCGAACGGTTGTCCTCGGAATCATCGGCCACCAGGATACGCAAGGCTTCGGCCGGCTTCGCAGCAACCGCAGCCGCCGTTGCAGTCGGCGTCTCCGGGGCCGCCGCGTGACCGAACTCAGCCGTGAAATAAAAGGTGCTGCCAACTCCCACCGTGCTTTCCACCCAAATCCTGCCGCCCATCGCCTCCACCAGCCGCTTGCAAATGGTCAATCCCAGTCCCGTGCCGCCGTATTTGCGTGTGGTGGAAGAATCCGCTTGGGAGAAGCTTTCGAAGATCTTTGGCAGCTTGTCTTCGGGAATTCCGATCCCGGTGTCCGACACGGCGAAGCGCAGCGAGGCCGGACCCTTGCCCTCCGGGTCCCGCTCGACCCGCACCGTCAGTTGCCCCTGTTCGGTGAACTTCATCGAATTCCCCAGCAGGTTGATCAGCACCTGCCGGGTCCGCACCGGATCACCGCTCACCCAGGGCGCCACATCGGAAGCGATTTCGGATTCTATCTTCAGCCCCTTCGCCCCCGCCCGGATGCCCACCAGTTCCACGGCTCGCGTCACCACATCGCGCAGCTCGAAGGGAACGGTTTCAAGTGTCAACTGGCCGGCCTCGATCTTCGACATATCCAGAATATCGTTCAGCAGATCGAGCAGGCTGCTGGCCGCTCGCTGGAAAATGTCTACGTAGCGGCGCTGATCGGGCCCCAGTGAAGTTTCCGCCAGCACATCGGCCATGCCCAGAATGGCGTTCATGGGGGTGCGGATTTCGTGGCTCATCATGGCCAGGAAATCGCTTTTGGCCTGCGCGGCGCGCTGCACTTCACGATTGAGCCGCGTGATGGTGTCGTATTGCAGCGCGGTTTCATGGGCGTACTGAAGAACCAACTGCCGTTCGCGGTGCAGGATGTCGGCCGCCTCGATCAACAGAATCGGCCGCCCGGCTATGTTGAAGGCCCAAGCCTGCAGGTGCGTCTCGCCGCCGCCGGGGTGCGCCTCCGTCCAGATATCGGAGCAGGCCCGTCCGCCGCCGGTTGCGCGCCAAACCTCTTGCGCCTCCGGAAGGAATGCTTCCAGCAGGGGAAAGCGTTCGACCAGATCAGTTTCTTGAGCGGATTCGATTCCAGGTAAGAGATCGCGCAGCCATTCGGGTGGAGTTGAGATCAAGCGGAATGAGCCGCTGGGTAAAGGCTCAAAGGCGGCCATCTGCATGATCGCCAGCAGGAGGACGGCAGTATCGTTGATGGAATGGTTAGCCGGCGACGGCGCCGGCTGTGGAGTCGTCGACATGGTGCTCCTGCATCATCGCGTCGGTCAGCGTCTGGAAAACTCCTTCGACAGCGGCGCCGGTCTTCGCGCTGGTTTCCACCACCGTCCACCCGCGAGAGACCAGGTTGTCGAGATCGCTCTGCTGAATCTCCCAGGTTTCCCGCAGATCGGCCTTGTTGACCACGCATACGAAGGGGACAGCCCCCACCGCTTCGCTGACGCGCCCGTGGAGATCGATCGCCACCTCGAGCGTGTTCCGACGCAAGCCATCCATCACCAGAATGTAACCGGAGGCGCCCTTCAGGTGTGCCGGACGCACCGTAGTGAGCGCGTCTTCTCCCGCCAGGTCCCAGAGGATCAGGTTAATGTCGCCGGCGGGGTGTTGGACTACCTTCTTGTCGATCTTCACGCCCACCGTGGTCTGGTATTTCTCGGAAAATTTTGTGTAGACGAAGCGGGCGACCAGGCTGGTCTTGCCCACTCCAAACGCTCCCACCATGCAGATTTTTTTCTGGATCACCGGCCGGCCTCGTTTCCGATGACCACGTGGAAGGTGACACGCCGGTTCAGTTCGGTTAGGTATGCTGCGGCGGCGCGCACCGGCTCGCGTGAGCCCATGGCGACGGTCCGCAGCATGTCTTTGCTGATGCCGCGGCTGGCCAGCGCCTTTGCCACCTCGTCTGCGCGCCGCTGGCTGAGCGCGTCGTTCTTATCTTCGTTTCCCGTGGGATCGGTATGGCCGTGCAGCTCGATGACAAACTTCTGCCCGATCGCCGCCCCCTGCTGTTGCAGCTTGACGATGTGCGCCTCAATGTCATCGAGCTTCGCCAACTGTTCCGCCGAAAGCTGGGCCGAGTTCAGCGGGAACCGCAGGACCGCCTGCTCGAGAGCGTCCTTCTCCGCCAGAAATTGGCGGAAGACTTTGAACTTCGCATCGAGTGAAACGTAGGGTTCCCAGCGCGAAGTCACCTTGGCCGGATCAATGCCGGAAGCACGAACGATTTTCTCCGGGTCGGTGGAGAGCGGATCGCGCAGGCCGACCAGTTCGTAGGTGCCCCAGGAGCGGTCGGCGCTGGTCAGGATGATCCCGGGCTCCTGCCGCAGCCGCTCCACCAGGTGGTCCCAGCGCCGGCGGGTTCGCGCGCTGAAGAAGGTCACCAGCGCGATCGCCACCAGCAGCGCGGCCGCGGAAACAATGAAGAACGGTTTCGACTGCTTCGCGGACTTCTGCGCCTGGCGGCCGAGCAGGCAGGATTCAAGCAGCGGACGCGCCGCGGCAAACGCGCTTCCGTCGCCGTTGAAGGAAGCCAACAACGGTCCATATTCCGCGTGAACCTGCTCCAGGTTGCGCGCTAACACGTTGCGCAATTCCGGAGGAGGCGTGCCGCTGACCACCGCCGCCAGGATCGCCGACGGTCCGTGCTGCACCCACAGATTGAACTCGTCCAGTTCGATCGTCTCGATATCCCGGCCGCCGGCGCCCGCGAAGGAGTCACGAATGAAGTCCTGGATCGCGGTCAACATGCCGGAGACCAGGTCCGAGTCCTGCACCATCTGGTCCGATCGTGCCACGTGCTGCAGCAGCAGCCCGCTTTCGCGGTGAATGAGGAAGACTTGTTCCACCCGGTAGCGCAAGCTGCGCGTCAGCACGATCTCGGCGAACGGCCGCCCGGTGCGCAGCGCCTCGATTCTCCATTTCAAGGCTTCCAGCGACACGCTGCGTTCCAGCGTCTGGTTGATCGATTCCACCAGGCCGCGCAGGGCATGGGCAACGGCCTTGCGCACCGCTTCGCCGATGACCGGGAAGAGGGCATTGGCCAGGATGTTGGGATCGCGGGTGACCGAGATGCGCACGGCTTCTTCGACCAGGGGATTCAGGGTCTGCTGAATCGTGCGGTCCCGCCGGGAGCGCAAGGCGATGGCTTCCGCCACCACCTGGCTCAGGTCTTCGGTGCGCAACTGGCGGTCGTCAAGCCGCCGCTGGAGTTCTTCCAGGCGCGCCTGTTCCGGGCCGACCAGCAGTTCCCGCAGCCGCGTGTACTCGCCGGTGGGACCGCCGTTGGGCTCGTTCTCTGGCGCCAGGTCCCGTAAGGGCGCTGTGCTCATGCTGAGCCTCGCTGGCTACTGTCCCGCTGCCTTGGCGACCTTGACCGGCTTGCCGCTCACCACGCCTTCCTCGCTCAGTTGCAGCGCCATCTCCGTCAGCAGGGAAGCCAGCGCGGCGCGGTCGACTTTCTGGTCGCGCAATTCGTCGGCACGCCGCTCCACCAGCGCGGTCAGGCTGTCGCTCTTGTGACGGATCTCTTCCAGCAGCTTGCGGGATTCTTGCATCAGTTCCTGCCGCAGACTGCTCTGCTCTTCGGCCGTCTTGTTATCGAGCTCAAGGATTTTCTTGTTGAGCATGTCGCTCGCCGCTTTCAGGTCGCGAGCCATGCTCTTCAGCGATTCCGTTCGCTCCTCCCGCTCGGCCTTGAGCCGTCCCGATAGCGCCTCCGCCTCCTTGCGGAAAAAGCCCTCCACCGACTCGAAACGGCGGCGCATCGTATCCTTCATTTCCGCGGTTTCACGCGCCAGAGTGTCTTCCAGGCGCGCGAAGCGGGCTTCATAACCCTTGATCTGCGAACCAAACAGGATGTCGCGGATCTTGTCGACGCTGGTGGCGCCCTGCTCCGCGCCGTTGCCCTCAGCCGGGACCACTGCAATTTTCTTGTTTTCGGTCATAGGGATTCCTCGCACTTTTTTGCGCAGGTTGGGAAGCTTGAGCACCGCTTTGCGCACGTTAGAGAGCTTGCGCGCCATTGAAGAAGGTGGTCCTTCCTGCGGCCATGCCGCGCTGCATTGTGCAGACCACTAGGGGCCGTTTCGCCCGCGTTGGAACGCCAAAGTGGGGCGTGGGGGAAGAGATTATTGCACGGGCGCGCGAACAATGCTAATACTGCACTCCGGCTGCTTCAAGGGATGCGCATCCCGGCGCGTGTCCGCACCCAGGCCCGCAGACCGAGCAGAAAGGTCCACAGCTATGGCGACCGGCCCTCCCGCGCCGCGAAAACAACTGCTGGTGGTAGACGACGATCCCATGGTCCACGATTTTGTCGGCCATGCGCTTCGCTCGCTGCCCGTGGAGATCGTCTCCTGTGAGACGGCGGGCGAGGGTTTGCGGCAGATCGCAGAGCGCTCCTTCGACCTGATCCTGCTGGACCTGGGCTTGCCGGATATCAATGGTCTGGAGGTCCTGGCCAGGCTGCGCCAGATGGGCGGCGCTTTTCGCGTGATCGTGATCACCGCCGACGACACGCCGGAAAGCCTGCTGCGCGCCATCCGGCAGAATACTTACGACTACCTCCGCAAGCCGTTTACCGCGCCAGAACTGGCGGAGTTGGTCACGCGCGCGCTGAGCGCCAAAACCGATCCCGCCATTGAAGTCGTATCGGCAAAACGGGAGTGGGTGGAGTTATCCATTCCTTGCACGCGCGACTCCGCCGAACGGATCGAACACTTCGTCCGCCAGCTCGATGCCGACCTCGGCTTGGAACTCATGGAGCCGGTGGCGCAGGCCTTTCGCGAGCTCCTGATGAATGCCGTGGAGTGGGGAGGTGGTCTGGATCCGTCGCGCCGCGTCCGCCTCGCCTGCCTTCGTACGCCACGCATGCTGTTTTACCGCATCGCCGATCCCGGCCCCGGCTTCCGTTTCGAAGGACTGACCCACGCCGCGGTGTCGAATCCCGCGGGCGCGCTGGCATCGGATGCGGTCCGCGAGGCAAAGGGGATTCGTCCGGGCGGCCTGGGCTTGGCGATGGTGCAGGCCCTGGCCGATGAGATGCTGTACAACGAGGCGCAGAACGAAGTTGTGCTGGTGAAATACCTCGCTTGATCTGGCAAACGCCGCGGCGACGGTGGCGCAGGACTAGCAGGGTCGGCTCACCGCAGTCCGTTCGAGCCTGAGCGGCGCTTCAGCAGTTCTTCTTGCGCATTGACCGGGGATTCGCCACGGGCAGGAGTTCGGCGCGGGTAGGTTCCGTCCGCCTGCATCTCGCGCGCCTTCACATTATCCTGGAGATAAACCTCGAGCACGCGGTCGCGCAGATGGCGGACCAGCCTGTGATCCTCGATCGGGAACAGGATTTCGACCCTGCGATTGAGGTTGCGCGACATCAAGTCCGCGCTGCCGAGATAAACAACCTCATCACCGGCGTTGCGAAAGTAAAAGATCCGGCTGTGCTCGAGGAAACGGCCGACGATGCTGATGACTCGAATGTTGTCGGCCACGCCCGGAAAACCGGGCCGGAGACAGCACATCCCCCGTACCAGCAGATCGATCTTCACGCCCGCCTGCGATGCTTCGTACAACAGGCGAATCATCTTGGCGTCGGTCAGAGAATTCAGTTTCAGAATGATGCGGCCATTGCCAGTGACCGTCTGGTGATGCATCTCCCTCCGGATCAGCTCTTCCAATCGAGTGCGCATGTTGATGGGCGCCACTAGGAGCTTGCGATAATCCGTTTTGGCCGAATAGCCGGTAAGGTAGTTAAACAGGTCAGTGACGTCCGCTCCAATGTCCTCATCCGACGTCAACAGCCCCACGTCGGTATAGAGGTGTGCCGTGGTGGGGTTGTAATTGCCCGTTCCCAGGTGGACGTAGCGCCGTATCTGGTCACCCTCGTGACGCACGATCAACGCGGCTTTGGCGTGGACCTTCAACCCGGGCAAGCCATACACCACGTGACCGCCTTGATTTTCCAGCGCTCGTGCCCATTCGATGTTGCTCTCTTCGTCGAAGCGGGCTTTGAGTTCGACCAGCGCCGCGACTTGGGTTTCTTCCTCGATGGCCTCCAGCAACTGTCTCACCACCGGAGAGTTCCGCCCCACGCGGTACAGCGTGATCTTGATGGCCAAGGCAGCCGGGTCGTGCGCACCTTTGGTCAGGAGATCGAGAACGGGAGTGAAGGAATCAAAGGGATGGTGCAGCAGGATGTCGCGGCGCCGTATCGCCGCAAAAATATCCTCGTCTTCGCTTTGGTTTTCCAGCGGCGGAGGAACCCGGCTGACAAAATTGGGCCACTTGAGGTCGGGGCGGTCGACGTCGGCCAGATGCTTGAGCCGCGAGGTCGACAGGCGGCCTTTCAGGCGGTAGACATTCTTGCGGTCCACTTCCAGATTGCTGATCAGAATCTTGAGGATGTGCGGCGGGGTACCGACGCCGACCTGCAGCCGGACCACGTCGCCAAACCGGCGCTGGCGCAGGCTTTCTTCGGTGGTTTCCAGTAAATCGCCGGCCTCCAGTTCCTGAATCTCGAGGTCAGCATCGCGGGTCACGTGAAACGCGTGGGATTCCACGATTTCCATCCCCGGGAAAAGGGCCTGAAGGTTGGAAGCAATCAGGTCCTCAAGCCAGATGAACGCCTGCGATTTGAGCGGCGCTTTCTTGCGCGCCACCCGGTCGACGGCAATGATTTGCGGCAGGCTGTCGGGCACCTTGACGCGCGCGAAGTGTTCCTGCCCTTGGCTGTCGCGAATGACGACGGCAAGGTTGACGCTGAGATTCGAGATGTGGGGAAACGGCCGTCCCGGATCGAAGGCGAGAGGCGTCAGGACCGGGAATACCACGTCGGAGAAATACTTGTCGGTAATCAAACGCTGCCGGCCATTCAGGTCGGCGTACCCCAGGAAATGAATTCCTTCCTGTTCGAGCGCCGGAAGCAACTGCCGATGCAAGCAGCGCTGCGCGCTGGCGACCACTTTGGCGACGTCGGCGCGAATCGCGTCGAGCTGTTCGCGGGCCGTCATCCCATCGGGGCCGACTTCCGCCGAGCCGGCATCCATTTGCCGGATCAATCCGGCCACCCGCACCATGAAGAACTCGTCGAGGTTGGATCCAACAATGGAGAGAAAACGCACCCGTTCCAGCAACGGATTGGAGGGGTCAACCGCTTCTTCCAGAACGCGCTTTTGGAAGGCCAGCAGGCTGAGTTCGCGATTGATGTAGAGAGCCGGATGGTCCAGAACCGGGGATTGAATCGGCACGATCTTGCCGGCGGTCTCGCGGACCTCCTGCGCCTTGCGAATGGACAGACTCTTGGATGACATACGGGAGAACTCTGCGGCGTACCCGCGCAAACGAGGAATCCCTGCAGACTACCGTAATCATACGGAAACCCTGGTCCGAATGCATTACGGAACTTGCAACAGCGCGCGAGAGCGCTGTCAAGTTTTTATTAGTGTGGGTGTGGGCCGCGAATGGGCGCGCAAGATAATTTCCTGAAAGTGCAGGTGGTTGAGCGAATGGAAAACAACAACACTGGCAAAATACGGTCAGGCGCTGCCAACCGCGCAATTGGCAGGCGTCAGGCGCCGAGTTCTTCCCCCTCAAGCGGCGGATGCTGGCGGAAGTTCGGGCCGACCAGCAGGTGCGTGCCGTCGTCGAGCACCACCGAGGTCAACCTTCCATCCTGCAGGTTGCGCTCCCGGATCGCCCGGTTGTTCACCACCACGCAGCGGTGGATGCGCCGGAAACCCGATGGCTTCAGCCGGGCGGCGAGGTTGCTGATCGTCTCCCGCATTTCAAAGATGCCCGCCGTGGTGTAGAGCTGGACATAGTTGCCCGCGGCCTTGATCCAGAGGAGGTCGTCGGTGCTGAGCGAACGCGGCTCCCCGTTTTGGTCGGCGACATCAATCTGTTTCACCGGCGAGCCGGCATTTTCCCCGTGCGCCAGGTAAGCGCCGAGCAGGGTGGACAGGTCCTCCACCTTGATCTGCAAAATGCGTGACGCCGCCAGCGCCAGTGCCTCGGCCATCTCCGCCTCGCGCAGCGGCACGGCTACGTCGCACACCACGCGTTCTGACGCCACCGGGCCGCCGGCGATGGTGATCATCACCGGGAGCGCCGGCTGCATCCCGGCAAGCGCCGGCGCGCAGGCGGTGCTGCAAATCGCCAGTTCCGGCAACTCGCGCGCGAGCACGCCGGCACATTCGTCGCCGCTTCCGGTTTCAGCGACGACATCGTAGGCCGGGTCGCTTTCGACCATTCGCCGCAACAGCCCGCGGCGTGAAAGGTCGTAATCGGAGATCACCGCGCGCATCTTCGAGCGGCGTCGCGGAGTCAGTGGCCCGGGGTCGAACATAACTGGCATCCTCACGGTGTTATGGCGACTATGACGTTCGGGATGTCAATTTGTCGTGCGCCCTGGGACGGATAACAGGATTTGCGACGCGAACCCCTTGATCCAGCCGAGTCCCTGGGACGGTTCGGTGTTTCAATGTCATTTCGTGATACCGAAAGGACGGCCGGCACGTCCAATCAGCACTGGTGTACCTGCTGGCCGATAAGAAATCTATGAACGCCTGGAAGCAGGCCCTCGCAAAAGTCGAAGTGCAGATGAAATGGGCCGTGCTATTCGCCCTGGTGCTGGCATTGCTGACGGCCGTCCGTGACGTCGCCGCCATGGACGAGCACCAGGCGCTCGTGATCTGGATCTGGAACGTGGCGGCGCAGCTCACCCTGTTTCTCTATTGGGCCCTGGTCGCGCCGCTGGTCCTGCATGTCATGGATTGGATACGCCGCTCCGGCCGCAACACGCTCTCGGCGGTTGCCATCCATCTTGGCCTGTACTGTTTCCTGGGCAGCTTTTTCTACGGCGTAGTCGGGCTGGTGAATCTCAAGTGGTGGCCCATGTACGGCAACACCTTGACGTGGAAGCCATTTTTTACCACCAAAACCTTCGGCGTCATTTTGTTGAATAGCGCGCTCAAGTATTACCTGCCGGTGCTGCTGGGCGGCGCCTTGTACGCCTATTACCGCGGCATGCGCGAAGAGGAACTCAAAGCTTCCGAATTGAAGCAGCAATTGTCGGAGTCGCAGTTTCGCCTGCTGAAAATGCAGTTGCATCCCCATTTCCTGTTCAACGCGCTGCACTCCATCTCCGCCCTCATCTACAGCGATCCGCCCCGGGCGGACCGCATCATCTCCCAACTCAGCGATCTACTGCGCCTCTCGCTTGAAACCACCGAGGTGGTGACGGTGCCGCTGCAGGAGGAGCTGCAGTACGTCATGAAGTACCTCGAAATCGAGCGCATTCGCTTTTCCGACCGGCTGCAAACCAGCTTCTCCATCGAGCCCGGCACGCTCGCCGTTGACGTTCCCAATCTCATCCTCCAGCCGCTGGTGGAGAACGCCATCAAGCACGGCACATCCAAGCTCTCCGGTGGCGGCTGCATTGCGATCAAGGTTTACAAGCAACGCGGTGGCCTGGTGATCGCGGTGGAGGACAACGGTCCCGGCTTCGCCAGGAATGGCGTTCCCGAGGGCGTGGGCACGAGCAACGTCCGCGAGCGACTGCAGCGTTTGTACGCCTTCCGCGCGCGCCTCAGCATGCAAAACCTGCAACCGCACGGCGCGCGGCAGGAGCTGTTCATTCCGGTTGACGACGTGGGCGCGCTCTTCGAAGCGCGTGCGGTGGAGTACGAAACCACGTCATGAACGAGATCGCAACCCTGATCGTGGATGACGAACCCCTAGCGCGGGAAAAACTCCGCATGCTCCTCGGCCGCGATCCCATGTTTCGCATCGTGCAGGAGTGCAGTACCGGCCGCGAAGCGATCCAGGCGATTTATTTGCACCGGCCGCAGGTGATGTTCCTGGACGTGCAGATGCCGGAGGTGGATGGCTTCGCCGCGCTCAATTCCATTGATCCCGTCACCCGCCCGCTGGTAGTCCTGACCACTGCCTACTCCAATTACGCCGTCCAGGCGTTCGAGGCGGAGGTGCTCGACTACCTGTTGAAGCCTTTTGACGAAGAGCGGCTCGGGCGCTGCATACGCAGGATCAAGTCGCGCCTGCTGCAATCCACGCCCTCCGGGCACACCACCGACACCTTTCAGAAAGCCTCCGATGGCATCGATCGCTTTCTGGTGAAATCGGAGGGCAGAATCCTGTTTTTCGACGCCAAGGAGATTGACTGGATCGAAGCCGCTTCCAACTACGCCGAAATCCATACCGGTTCGCAGTCGTTCCTGGTCCGCCACACCATGAATGAGCTGGAGAGAAAGCTCAACCCGATGCAGTTCCTCCGCATTCATCGTTCCTTCATCGTCAATCTGGCCAAGATCCGCGGCGTCCAACCGTGCAACAGCGGCGAATACATGGTTCGCCTGCAGAGCGGCAAGGAACTGCCTTCCAGCCGCGGTTATCGCGATAACCTCGCTTCCATCCTCAAAACCGCCATCTGACGCGGTTTGGCATCCATTGCACCCGCGTTTCGTCCTGTGACGAACGGCGCCGCGGTCTTGTCACGGGATGAGCAAGCGCTTTTCGATGAAGGTCCTCAACCCCGATGGCAGCTTGCGGCAAGAAGCCTTCGCGCCGGTGTTCGGCGACTTCGAGGATATGTACCTCGATTTTTATCGCTTTATCTCCATCGGCGCCATTCTTTCCTCGCCGGCCGTCGATCACGGCGTCGTCTATTTCGGCAGCATGGACGGCAATGTCTACGCTCGGCAGTAACGGATGGTCATCTCGCTTCTTTCCGGGAATTTGTACCGCTGCGTCCCGTTTTGGACGGTTTTGCAGTTGAAGGCGGCGGCAAACCGTACTATCTTCTAGGCCCCCCCGGGCCGTTATTTTCTCCAGGTTTTCGGCCCGTATTCAATTCAGTTGGTATCGGTGTGCCTTGGTCTGTCGGCTCGGCGGACTTCAAGAGGGGTGTAATGAACATTGTATTCAGCCGCGGCAGGAAACTGATTCTCACGACCTTCGTAATCTGCCTCGCGACCGCGGCGCTGATCGTCAGCCTGGGTGTACCGGGTCTTTTCCAGGGGGATTTGCGCCGCGGCGATTCACGCCAACCGGCATCCGTTCCGGCCACCGTGGGCGGGCACAACGGTGCAGCGTTATCCGTTCAGGCGGCGCCGGCTCCGCCGCCCACCCCCAATTCGCATCCCAGTACGAGCCTGGTCATCCTCCCCGGCCCGCCTTCGTCCGCGCATGCTTCCTCATTACTGATGCAAGCGGCCAAGCCGCCGGCGCCCAACCCGCTGCCGCAATTATCGAAGCCTCGAACCAGCACCGCTCTGGTGCCCATCAACTTTCAACCGAACCGCGGTCAGGCCGCCGGCGATGTGCGATATATCGCCCGCGCTCCCGGCTACGATGTCCAACTGCAGGACCGGGCACTGACGATCAACTTATTTTCCCGCCCGGAAATGCCTGCATCGCGCTCCACCGGGCCGATGCTGCCGCCGGCTTCAGCCGGGCGTGAAACCACCGTCGGTCTTGAACTTCTCGGCGCCAGCGAACATCCGCAGTTGAGTGCCGTGGGCGAGCTGCCGGGCAAAGCCAACTACCTGCGTGCTTCGGATCCGGCCACCTGGATCAC
This sequence comes from Terriglobia bacterium, assembly GCA_020072845.1. Taxonomy (NCBI): domain Bacteria; kingdom Pseudomonadati; phylum Acidobacteriota; class Terriglobia; species Terriglobia bacterium. The sequence goes on along the minus strand of JAIQGF010000008.1, from coordinate 258,548 downwards.
CGGCGTGCCCACTTATGCGGGCGTGCTTTATGGCAACGTCTACCGCGGCATTGATGTCGTTTTCCACGGCGCCGGCAATCGACTGGAGTACGACTTTACGGTGGCGCCCGGCGCCGATGCCGGGCAGATTGCCTGGCGCTTCGACACCTCCGCCGTCACCCTGGCCGACTCTGGCGATCTGGTGCTGCAAGCCGGCGGCACCGAACTCAGGTTCATGAAACCGGTTATCTACCAGTCGGATCAGTACGGGCGCCAGTACGTCACCGGTTCTTATCATGTTCAGGCCAGCGATGGCGGCACCCTGGTGCGCTTCGACCTGGGCGCCTATGACCACCGCCGCGCCCTGGTCATCGATCCGGTCCTGAGCTATTCCACGTCCACCACCGCCACTTATGGATACCTCGGTTCCATGGCGACCGACAGCGCCGGCAACGCGTACGTGACTTCCGCCTCCGGCATCCTCCAGGTCACCAAGCTGGCAACCGACGGCGCCACCATGCTGTATCAGACCAGCATCGGCTCTGGCTATGGGGCAAATGCTGCCAGCGCGGTCGTGGACAACACCGGGAACCTGTACCTTACGGGCACAACCGGACCGGGCTTTCCGACCACCTCCACGGCCTATCAGCCCGTTTCCGGCTCCGGAGCGCATGCTTACTTGACGGTGTTGGATCCCACCGGCTCCACCCTGGTTTATTCCACCTACCTGCAAGGCAGTTCGGTTGATTCCGCGGTCGCGCTCGCCCTGGACAACAGTGGCGCGCACCCATTGCCGGTGATTACCGGATTCACCTACTCCACGGACTTTCCCAACACCAGCGGCGTCACCCTGACCGGCAGCGAAACCGCATTCGTCGCCAAGTTCGATCCCACTCTCAGCGGCGTCGCTTCGCTGCTTTACTCCACCGTTGTGCCCGGAACCTATTCGTCTTTCGGGCAGGGCGTAGCGGCGGATGGTAGCGGCAACATTTACGCTCTGGTGCAGGCCCAAACGCTCACCACCACGCCGGGTGCGTTCACCTATGACGGTGTGTACGTCGTCTATGGCGGCGCGTACGTGGTGAAGCTGAATGCGGCCGGCGCCACCCAGTACATTGCGTATCTTGGATACGGCAACGGAGCCGACATTGCTGCCGACACTTCCGGAAACGCCTATGTCGTCGGTGACCCTAATTACGGAGATTTTCCGGCCACCACGGGCGCGTACCAGACCACATTCCCGTTCGGTTTCCTGAGCGTACTCAACCCGTCCGGTTCCGCGCTGGTTTATTCCACTTTCCTAAGCGGCCCCAGCGGGCTTGTGACTCCCACCTCGGTTGCGGTTCCCGCCGGATGCGCCAGCGCATGCAACGTCTATGTCGGCGGCTTCACTACCGCCAACGATTTCCCCACCACCGCAAACGCAATCCAGAAGACGCTCGGCGGCAATTCCGACGCCTTTATCGTCGAGGTCAGCGGCGACGGTTCCAGCGCTCTGTTTTCTTCCTACCTCGGCGGCATCTACGACGAGAACATTGATGCCGGTTATTATTATTACTATTACTACTATTACTATCAGCGCCTGCCCCAGGTCTCCCTGGACGGCCTCGCCACCCCTAACATCTTTATCGCCGGCAATACCAACTCCCCCAATTTTCCGTTGACCGGGCCGGGTTCGACCGGTGGCTACCTCACCAAAATCAGTCCCGCCAATGCCGGCATCGTCATTCCCGACCAGTACAAGATTAATTTCTCCACCCAGACGATCAACATCGCCAGTGCGCCCGTCACGTTGAATCTGCGCAATTACGGGTCGGCCACGGTGACCCTCTCCACGTTCACCACCACTCCCGGTTTTACGCAGACCAACAGTTGTGGCGGCTCCATTGCCGGCGGCAGCAGTTGCGCTCTTCAGTTGACGTTTACGCCCACTTACACCGGCCAGGTTTCCGGCAGTCTCACCATCAACCATGATGGAACCAATAACCCGACCACCATCGCGCTTTCCGGCTTCGGAGCGAACCAGCCGCTGGTCAGCGTCACTCCCACTTCACTGCATTTTGGAACTCAGGCGGTCAACACCAGCAGCTCGACGCAGGTAATCACGGTGACCAGCATCGGAACGCTGCCGGCCACGATCAGCTCCATCTACACCTATTCGGGAGAGCCGGAGTTTGCCCAGACCAACAACTGCCCGGCCTCGCTGCTGCCGGGTGCGAGTTGCAGCGTGGCGGCCACCTTCTCGCCGCTCACCGTCGGGTACTTCAGCAGCACGCTGCTGATTCAGACCAACTCGGCGAGCACCAGTTATTTCTACGTGAGCCTGGATGGCACGGCTTCCAGTGGAACCGGCGTTGGCCCGGCGGCGTTGACGTTAAGCACCACGGCGGTCAACTTTGTCGATCAGGCAGTCGGCGCCGCCAGCGGCGCGCAGTATGTCTACGTCTACAACACCGGCACCGTCCCGGTCACTTTCGGGACGCCGAGCATCGCCGGCGCCAACCCCGGCGACTTCAGCGTGCCGTACAACACCTGTCCCCAATCGGCAGTTGTTCCCGGCTCCTCTTGTACGCTCGGCTTCATCTTCACACCTGCCGCAACCGGCGCTCGTTCCGCCACTTTCACGCTGCCCAACAGCGCCGGCGCCGCGGTGCCGGTTTCCTTGACGGGAAACGGAATCCCGGCAGTCGGGAGCCTTGTGTTTTCGCCCGCCGCCATGGTGTTCCCCGACTCGGCGGTCGGATCCACCTCGGGAACACAGGAGATCCTGGTGACCAACCAGGGCAACACCGCGGTCACCATCGATCGCGTGTTTGACAGCGGTAACGATTTCCGCGTCACCAGCACCGGTTGCATTACCGTTCTGGCGCCGCATGGCTCCTCCTGCTACATCGACGTGACCTTTACTCCCACCACCACGGGTCCAATCACCGGCACGGTCACGCTCCTGGACGATGCTCCGGGCAGTCCGCAAACCATCGGCTTGTCGGGGAACGGTGTCACGGCAGTTGAAACTCTGGTTGTGTCCCCATCCAGCGTCGGATTTGACGACACCGTCGTGGGGTCCTCCACCTACACAACCGTATATCTCTACAATCCGGGCACCTTCGACATCACCATTTCCAAGCTGGCCACCAGTCTCCCAGACTTCACGGCGAGCGGCTGCACCACCGTACCCGCGTTCGGATATTGCACCGTCAACGTCACGTTCGCGCCCACAAGCGCAGGACCGCGGTCCGACACGCTGACGATCACCGACACCGCGCCCGGTAGCCCACATTCCGTTCCCTTGTCGGGCAATGGACTCACGGGCGTGAACAGCCTCGAGGTAACCCCGCTGATCGTGGGATTTCCTGACACGGTGCTGGGAGTCGCTTCCGGGGCACAAGCCATCACGCTCTACAATCCGGGCAACACCAACATCACCGTGACCAGCCAACCCACCGCCAGCGGCGACTTCACGGTGACGAATTACTGCAGCATCATCTATGCGGGAAGCTATTGCACGGAATACGTAGTGTTCACGCCCACCGTGGCGGGGCAGAGAAGCGGCACGTTCAGCATCATGGATTCGGCCCCTAACAGCCCGCACACCGCCACCTTGATCGGCAACGGTATTAACCCCTTCACCGAAGTCATCGCCACTCCGTCCAGCCTCGGGTTCCTGGACCAGGTGGTCGGAACGACGAGCAACTACTCGCCCATCTATTTCTTCAATCCCGGTAACACCATCGTCGGCGTGAGCAATGTTGCGATCAGCGGCGATTTCGCCATCTACAGCAATGGGTGCAGCACACAAATCCCGGCGCAGTCCTACTGCGTTGAATACGTGACGTTCTCGCCGACCGGCTCAGGTCCGCGCACCGGCACACTGACCATGACCGACGCGGCGGCGGGCAGTCCGCACGGCGTGTCTCTCTATGGCAATGGTCTGGCCGCCAGCGCCAGCCTTACGCTCACGCCTACCGCCATGGATTTCGGCAATGTCCTGGCCGGAACCACCTCGCCGGCGCAAGCCCTGTACCTGACCAACACGGGCACGCAGCCCGTCAACGTGACCAGCGTCACGGCGAGCAATTTCTTCCAGGGCTCGGGGTGTGTTGGCATCATCAGCGCAGGCACGCAGTGCGGAATATCGGTGACCTATACGGGCAGCGGAACCGACCCTCAAGTCGGCAACATCACCGTGCTCGATTCCTCCACCGGCATAGACCACACGGTGCAGTTGACCGGCACGCCGACCAGCACGACGCCAGCTGTCTCCATTTCGCCCAACGGCCTCACCTTCGTTCAAACCGTGGTAGGGAAGACTTCCTCGGCGTTGAGCGCCACCTTCGTCAACCACAGCGGAGCGACGGTGACCGTCTCCTCGGTGGCAGCATCGCCGGGGGACTTCGCGGTCAACAGCAATAATTGCAGCTCGGTTCCCAACACGGGCAGTTGCGCGGTCAGCATCAATTTCACACCGACGGCGAGCGGCGTGCGCACCGCGACGCTTACCTTCACCTACGGCACGGGCAGCACCATTGCGATTAATTTGTCCGGATACGCGAAGCCCGCTACCACCGAATTGGTGTTGACGGCTTCCGCCCTTTCCTTCCCAGACCAGGTCGTCGGCACCAGCAGCAGCGCTCAGTTGGTGTATCTCTGGAACCAGGGGACGGTCCCGGTAAGTGTCAGCGGCAGCATCAGCATCACCCCCGCCGATTTCGCGGTCAGCTCCACTTCATGCAATTCGGCCATTATCCAGGCGAGTTCCTACTGCTACGCTTACGTGGTCTTCCAGCCGGCCTCGGCGACCACGATCACCGGCGCATTGACCATCAATACCCTGGCCGATCCCGCCAGCCCGCACGTGGTCACCCTCACCGGCAATGGTGTGAGTCCGGTCAAGAACCTGGCGTTCAGCGCCACCTCGGTGCAATTCCCCGATCAACCTGTCGGCTTCACCAGTGCGGTGCAGTACCTCACGCTCTACAACTCCGGCAACACCAACGTGACCGTCGCGTCCATCACGCCCAACGGCGACTTTGCCGTGCCCTCCAACGGGTGTTCCACCGTATATGCGCACAGCTCCTGCTATCTGTACCTGACCTTTACCCCTTCCCAAGCGGGTCTGCGCTCCGGCTCGCTGGACATTGCCGACGATGCCACCGGCAACCCGCACAGCGTCGCGCTGTCAGGCAACGGCATCCCCGCAACCAAGACGCTCACTCTGACCGCCACCGCGCTTGCCTTTGCCGACCAGCCGGTGAACACAGCGAGCAACTACCAGTACTTTGTGGTTTACAACACCGGCGCGGCGCCGGTCACGTTCACTCCGATCACCACCGTGGGCGACTTTAGCGCTGCTTCCTACAGCGGTTGCCAGACGGGCTCGGTGTCTGCGGGCTCGTACTGTTATGTGTACGTGATCTTCCAGCCGACGGCGACGGGAGCGCGCACGGGCAGCCTGACCATCAATAGTTCTGCTGGAGCCTACCCGGTGTCTCTCACCGGCAACGGTGTTGCGGTTGTCCACGACGCCCGCGTCGGCGCCACCGCGCTCACTTTTCCCGACCAGGCGGTCGGCATCACGAGCGCCTATCAGACCGTAGCGCTCTACAACACCGGCAATGTGACGCTGAATGTCTCCAGCGTTAACGTCACCGGCGATTTCGGCAATCCCTACGTGTACACCTGCAACCCCGCGGCCATTGCCCCGAAATCCAACTGTCAGATCTACGTGACGTTTACTCCTACGGCCACCGGCCCTCGCAGCGGCACGTTGACCATCACCGATGACTCCGCCGCCCGGACGCACACCGTGACGCTGAGCGGCAACGGACAGACCCCCACCTCGACGGTCACCTTGATTCCGGGCAACCTGCAATTCCTGCCCCAGGTGGTCGGCACCACCAGCTCGTATCAATATGTCGCCGTCACCAGCACCGGCAATTCTCCGGTTACCATCACCGGCGCCAACGTCACCGACACCATCACCGGTTCCGGTTTCGCTCTTTATTACAACGGCTGCGGCACGCTGCAAAACTTCGGCAACCAGTGCTACGTCTATGTGACCGTTGCCCCGACGATTTCAGGGCCCGTGTCCGGCGCCCTCACCGTCACCGATACCGCCACCGGCAGCCCGCGTAGCATTGCGCTGGCCGGAACCGGCGTTGCCGCCAACTCGGCAGTGCAGCTCTCGCAATCCAGCCTCACCTTTGGAAACCAGGCGGTGGGAAGCACCAGCCCGGTCCAGTACGTCTACCTGGTAAACCAGAGCACGAATTACATCAACATCACCAACTTCGCCGTCAGCGGCGACTACCAGGTCAGCGGGTGTGGCACGGGGTCCTACATCTACAGCACTCAGAGCTGCGTGTTTTACGTCTACTTCAAGCCCACCGCCACCGGCGCGCGCCCTGGCAGCATCACCATCACCGATACCGGCGCCGGCAGCCCGCGCACCATCACCCTCAACGGTACCGGCGTCAATCCATTTCCGATCGCGACCCTGTCCACCAACAACCTCGTATTCGCCTCGCAGAACATCGGCAGCAGCAGCGCATATCAGTACTTCACTTTGAGCAATACCGGGACAGCGCCGCTGACCATCAGCAGCATTGCTTTTGCTCCTGCGACAGCCGACTACACGTTGACCCCCGCTGGTTCCTGCGGAGCTACTTTGGCCGTGAATAGCTCCTGCGCGATCTACGTCACCTTTACTCCGTCTGCAGTTTCCGGCCCCGGCACGCGCAGCGCGACGCTGGTGATCACCGACAACGATGCCAGCGGCTCGCAATCGGTGAACATTACCGGAAACGCCCTGGCGGCGAGCCCGCTGGTTGCGCTCTCGCCCACCTCGGTCGCTTTCGGAAACCAGGCAGTGAACGTTCCCAGCACGCCGCAAACTGTGACCCTGACCAACCAGGGCAACGCGGCGCTCACCATCACCAGCGTCGCTGCCAGCCCGCAGTTCGCGGTCGCGGCCAATAACTGTCCCGCCACGGTGAACGCCCTTGCCAATTGCGCCATCACCGTCACCTTCACGCCCGCCGCCAGCGGCGCGCAGAGTGGGACGCTCACCATCACCGATAGCGCGGCAGGTAGTCCGCACATCGTCGGTCTTTCCGGCACGGGTGTGGGCTCGCCCTCCATCTCGGTGAGTCCCGCCAGCCTCATCTTCAGCAACCAGCAGGTCGGCGTCGCCAGCGCGCAGCAATCAATTGTCATCTCCAATTCCGGCTCGGCGATGACCATCTCATCCATCGACATCACCGCCGGAGATTTCACCAAGACCAGCAACTGCCCTCTGAGTCCGAGCACGCTGCCGACCAACGGTAGCTGCTCGATCAACGTCACTTTCACCCCCACCGCGGTCGGCACCCGGTCGGCCACCATCACCATCAACGACAACGCCGGCGCCGGCCAGCAAACCGTCCCCGTCAGCGGCACCGGCATCGGTCTGCCCGCGGTCACGCTTTCCCCGGCCACCTCGCCCGCTACTCCCCTCACCTTTGCCAGCCAGAATGTGGGCACGTCCTCGGCATCGCAGCCCGTCACCCTGACCAACAGCGGTGGCGGCCCGCTGGCCATCAGCAGCATCCAGCCCACTGCCGGTTACGCGCAGACCAACAACTGCGGCAACAGCCTCGACGCCGGCGCCAGTTGCACCATTAACGTCTCCTTCGTTCCCACCGTCATCGGCACACAAGCCGGCAGCATCAGCATCTCCGACAGCGCAGCGGGCAGCCCGCATTCCATTTCGACCACCGGCGTCGGCCTCGGCGCGCAACCCACGTTCAGTCCTACCTCGCTTGATTTCGGCTCCGTTGCCGTCGGTACGCCCACCACCGGCCCAGCCGTCACGCTGACCAACACCGGCAACGTGACCATGAACATCACCGGCTTCCAGATCAACACCCCGCCGTACAGCCAGACCAACAACTGCGCATCCACGCTTGCGCCCGCCGCCAGTTGCACCATCACGGTTGTCTTCAACCCGACCGCCGCCGCCAGGCAAGACGGAGCGCTGTATGTCTACACCAATGGAATCAACGGAGGCGCAGCGGTCATGGATCTGACCGGCGTTGGTTTCGGGCCGGTCGCGGGATTGAGTCCGGCATCGCTGAATTTCGGCAGCGTCACCGTCGGTACCGCCAGCCCGGCGCAGACCGTCACCTTGTCCAGCACCGGCAGCACCGCTCTCACCATCAGCAACATCACCTTCAGCGGCAGCGGCGATTACAGCCAGACCAATACCTGTCCCGCTACTTTAGCTACTGGTTCTAACTGCACGATTTCAGTGACCTTTACGCCCGGCGGTGTGGGGACGCGAAATGGCACGCTGCTCATCTACGACAACACCGCCAGCAGCCCGCACCAGGTGCCGCTGAGCGGCATCGGCCTGGGGCCGGCGGTCACCTTCAATCCGCCCAGCCTGAATTTCGGCACCATCAGCCTGGGTACTACCAGTTCTTCGCTGCCCCTGACCTTGACCAGCTCGGGCACCAACGCGTTGCTGATTTCCGCCATCACCGCCAGCTCCGAATTTGCTCAGACCAACAACTGCCCGTCCTCGCTGGCGGCTTCGGTGAGTTGCACCATCAGCGTCACCTTCACTCCCGCCGGAGCGGGAACGCGGAATGGTTCCATCACCGTGACCAGTAACGCCGGTCCCCAAAGCGCCGCGCTGACCGGCGTCGGCACCGGACCCCAGGTGCAACTGTCGCCTCCCTCGTTGTCATTCGGCAGTTTGCCTATCGGTTTGACCAGTGCTCCGCAATCGGTGGCCTTCACCAACACGGGCAATGCCGCGCTCACCATTACCTCCATCGTGTCCAGCGCCGATTTCGCGGAAAGCGATAATTGCCCGGCGACCCTCGGCGCCGGTTCGTTCTGCACCCTTACCGTCACGTTTACGCCTTCGGTGGTCGCGCCCGAGAACGGCGCCATCACCATCACCGACAGCGCCGGCGGAAGCCCGCACAGCGTGACTTTGAGCGGCGCCGGCACCGGTCCGCAAACCGATCTCGCCGTGACCGGCACGGTAAGTCCGGCGTCCATTCTGCCCGGCGGCAGCTTCACCTACACCTTCGTCGTGACTAACGGCGGGCCTTCGCCCGCCACCGGCGTAGCGCTCAACATCGCCCTGCCTCCCGCCGCTAACGCGACGTTGAATTCGGTTGCCACCACCGCCGGCACTTGCACCGGCACGGGCCCGCTTGCCTGCAACATCGGAAACCTGGCCAAGGGAAGCGCCGCGACCGTCACCGTCACCATGACCGCCACTGCCGTCGCCAGCTTCCCGGCGACGGGCACGGCGTCGGGCAACGAGACCGATCCACTGATCTCGAACAACAGCTTGACCCTGACCTCGGCTGTGCTGGCCGCCGATCTCGCCATCGTCGGCGCCAGCGCGCCCACCACCGTCAACGGCACGCCGGCTTACACCATGATGGTGACCAACAACGGGCCTTCGCCGGCCACCAACGTCTCCATGACCTGCGCCTACTACCGTTACGTGTACCTCGGCTACAGCACTCCGTATGGCACTTGCACTTATTCCGGCGCATCCCTGACGTGTTCGCTGGGCACATTGGCGGTGGGCGCCAGCACCGGCGTCACGCAGCAGGTGCAGCCGCCGGACACCGGCTGGGCGAGTATTAATTGCACCGCGTCCGCCACCGAGGGCGACCCCAACCCGGTCAACAATTTCGCCCAGATCACGCCTCCGCTGGACTCTTTCAACACTCCGAGCGGCGACAACGTTGCCGTGCAACTCGCCGACGTCCCCTCCGGCACCCTGGCCCGCGTGACCTTTGCCAAAGTTACTCAGCCCGGCACCACGTCGCTCACGCGCACTGCCGGCGCCACCCCGCCCTCGGGCTTCCGTACCGGCGCGCAGCCCGCCACCTTCGACCTGAGCACTTCGGCGCTCTACAATCCGCCGCTCACCGAGTCGTTTGGATTCCCGCCGGCTCAGTTCCACAAGCCGGCGCAGGTCCACTTGTTCCACATGGAAGGTGGCGCCTGGGTGGACCGCACTGTGGCCATGGATCTTTCCACCTACACCGTGTCGGCGCTGACCGCATCGCTCTCGCCGTTCGCCCTGTTCGAGCCGGTGAACCATCCGCCGGCGGCCAACGCGGGCGCCGATCGCACCGTATCGGGCACCAGCGTGGTGGGCGCTTCGGTCGTACTGGATGGCTCATCCTCCACCGATCCCGACAGTGACTCGCTCACCTATCGCTGGACCGGGCCGTTCCCCGAAGGCAACGGCGTCGTGACGGGAGCGAAGCCGTCCGTCACCCTGCCCTTCGGCGCCTCCAAAGTCACGCTCATCGTCAACGACGGGGAAGTGGACTCCGCGCCGGCCGCCGTCAACGTCACCGTCTCCGACTTCGCCCTTGCCTTGAGCGACTCCTCTGCCAGCCTCAAGCGCGGACAGTCCACCACGCTCAACGTGAACATCACGCCCAAGGGCGGCAGCTTCGACCAGTTGGTCACGCTGGGCTGCGCCAATCTGCCTGCTTCCATGACCTGCCAGTTCTCCCCGCCGGCGGTCCAACCCGGCGCTTCCGGCGCGAATACCGTCCTCACCCTGACCTCCACCGGTCTGGCGCAAGGTCGGCGCGCGCCGCGTCCCCTGTGGGCGATGTGGACCGGGTTATTCGGCGTGCTGGGCATCGTGGTTGCCGGCGCCAAACGCGGACGCGCCTGGACTCTGTTGCTGATCGTGCTGGTGCTGACTGCGATCTTCTACACCGGATGCGGCGGCGGCGCCTCCTTCGCTCCCCGGAACAACACCACTCCGAGCACCACCGTGACCATCACCATCACCGGCAGCTCGGGCGGTCTCCAGCACTCCGCCACCGCGAACATCACCGTGAACTGATAGCGGTTGCCCCACCCTTGTCTCTCCCCGGTTTTGGGAGAGACAGGGTGGGGAATTACCATGAAGTTGTGCACCGCGACCTCTTCATTCAACTCGTCAAAAAGGAACTGGATCGACTGCCCCGCCAGTTTCGCAGCCGCATTCATAATGTCGCGGTGCTGGTCGAGGACCTGCCGCCTGAGCAGCTTGCATCGCGGGGCGTCCGCCGCCCGCGCTCGTTGCCGCGCGAGTTGGTGCTTGGTGTATATCGCGGCATTCCGGCGACCAAGCGCAGCGTCTTCGATCTGCCGGCGGGTCCGGACACCATCGTCCTCTACCAGAAAAACATCGAAGCGGTTTGTTCCTCCGAGGACGAAATCCGCGAGCAAGTCCGCCGCACCGTCATCCACGAACTCGGCCACTACTTCGGCATGGACGAAGACCAACTCCGTGACGTGTAGGCGCCTGAAGACTGAAGACTGAAGACTGCATCACTCTCTTGCGGCTCCAAATCGAACGGATTAAACTTGCGATAACCTCTTTGCACGCAAACAGTGCTGCCCGTTTTGTCCGGGAAATCTTTTTCCCGGGATGCGTCATGCTGGCCGCTGTTGTGGGGTAAGTCTCTTGTCAAGCTTGGAAATAAGCTCGGGCTGCTTGCAACTCGGACAAAGGAATCTATGAACACGAAACCCGTACTCGCGCCGGAGCCCAACGTCGATGAAATCTCCGAGTGGCTCGAAGCCTTCGACCAGGTCGTGGACGAAGAGGGCGCCACCCGCGCCTGCCAGATCCTGAAGGCCCTCACCGACCGTGCGCGCCTTGCCGGCATCGATGTCCCGGTCCAGCTCAACACGCCTTACGTCAACACCATTCGTGCAGATGAAGAGGAGGCCTACCCCGGCGATCGCGCCCTCGAGCGCCGCATCAAGAGCCTCATCCGCTGGAACGCGCTCGCCATGGTCCATCGCCAGAACAAGAAGGACCCCGGCATCGGCGGCCATATTTCTACCTACTCATCGATCGCCAGCCTTCTGGAAGTCGGCTTCAATCATTTCTTCCACGCCAACTACGGCAACCAGCCCGGCGACTTTGTCTACTTCCAGGGCCACGCCTCGCCCGGCGTTTACGCGCGCGCATTCTTGCTGGGCAGGCTTGCGGAGAAGGACCTGGAAAATTTCCGCCACGAACTCCGCCAGGAACCCGGCCTCTCCTCCTATCCGCATCCCTGGCTGATGCCGCACTTCTGGCGTTTCCCGACCGTCTCCATGGGTCTCGGTCCCATCAATTCCATCTACCAGGCGCGCTTCATGCGTTACCTGGAAAACCGCGGCATCATTCCCGTGACTCCGCGCAAGATCTGGGCCTTCGTGGGCGACGGCGAAACCGACGAGCCGGAAACCCTGGGCTCCCTCACCCTGGGCTCGCGCGAGAAACTCGACAACCTGATCTGGGTGGTCAATTGCAACCTGCAGCGCCTCGACGGCCCGGTCCGCGGCAATGGCAAGATCATCCAGGAACTCGAAGCCGCCTTCCGCGGCGCCGGCTGGAACGTCATCAAGGTTATCTGGGGCGCCGACTGGGACCCCCTGCTGGCGCGCGACAAGTCAGGCCTGCTGCTGAAGTGCATGGAAGAAACCGTGGACGGCGAATGGCAGGCGCTCAAAGTCAAAGGCGGCGCCTTCATCCGCAAGGAATTTTTCGGCAAGTATCCTGAGTTGCTCGACCTGGTGGCTCACCTGAGCGACGCCGAACTCACCTCGCTGCGTCTCGGCGGCCACGATCCGCAGAAAATCTACAACGCCTACAAGCGCGCCGTCGAACACAAGAACGGGCCCACCGTTATTCTCGCCAAGACGATCAAGGGGTACGGTCTCGGTTCCGCCGAGGCGCGCAATGCCACCCACCAGGAAAAGAAGCTCAACGACGAACAGCTCGCTGCCTTCCGCAAGCGCTTTGAAATTCCCATTCCCGAGGAGGCGGCGAACGAGGGCACGTTCTATCGCCCGCCGCAGAACAGCGAAGAGATTGTTTACATGAAGGACCGGCGCCGCGCACTCGGCGGCTACATCGTGATTCGCGAGGACGGCGACTGGCAGTTCAGCGCTCCGCCGCTCGACAGCTTCGCCGAATGGCTCGAGGGCTCCAAGGGCCGCGCCGTCTCCACCACCATGGGCTACGTCAGCATCCTGCGCCACCTGCTGAAGCACCCCGACATCGGCAAGCTCATCGTCCCCATCGTTCCCGACGAAGGCCGCACCTTCGGCATGGAAGCCATCATTCGCCAGGTCGGCATCTACGCCAGCCAGGGCCAGCTCTACAAGCCTCACGATCAGGACATGCTCCTCTACTACCGCGAGGCCAAGGACGGCCAGATCCTGGAAGAGGGAATCACCGAAGCCGGCTCCATGGCCTCCACCACCGCCGCCGGCTGCGCTTATTCCAACTACCACGTGCCCATGATTCCGTTCTTCACCTTCTATTCCATGTTTGGATTCCAGCGCGTGGGCGATCTCATCTGGGCGTTCGCCGACGCTCGCGGCAAAGGCTTCATCGTCGGCGGCACCGCCGGACGCACCACCCTGGCCGGCGAAGGCCTGCAGCACCAGGACGGACACAGCGTCGTCCTCTCCAGCCTTGTCCCCACTTGCGCGACGTACGATCCGGCGTACGTCTACGAGATCGCGGTGATCATCCAGGACGGCATTCGCCGCATGTACCAGGAGAGGGAAGACCGCTTCTACTACCTCACCGTTTACAACGAAGACTACCCCATGCCCGAAATGCCCGCCGGCGTGAGCGAGGGCATTCTCCGCGGCATCTACAAACTGAAATCAGCTCCCGGCGGCAAGGCCACCGTGCAGTTATTCGGCAGCGGCGCCATCCTGAACGAAGCGGTGCGCGCACAGGCCATTCTCGCCGAAAAATACGGCGTGCAGGCTGACGTGTGGAGCGTCACCAGCTACAACGAGCTTCGCCGTGAGGCCCTCGCCATCGAGCGCTGGAACCGCCTGCATCCTTCCCAGCCGGAAAAAAAGCCCTACATTCTCACCGCGCTCAACGGCGCCCGGGGCCCCATCATCGCCGCCACCGATTACATGAAGATCGTTCCCCACCAGCTCGCTCCCTGGTTGCAGGATCGCCTGGAATCGCTGGGCACCGATGGCTTCGGCCGCAGCGACAATCGCCAGCACCTGCGGCGCCACTTCGAGGTCAACGCCGAATCCATTGCCGCCGCCGCCTTGGCGCGGCTGGCGCGCGACCATAAATTCGACGCTGGCCGCGCCCAGCAGGCCTTTGCCGATCTCGGCGTGGACACGGAAAAGATCGACCCCGCCCGCGCCTGAAACGGTCACTTTCCCGAACCGCAATTCCCGTTTGTATTCACGGAGTTGCCGTGACGTGTTGACGACGCGGGTACTTTGGTGTACCCCTTTGTGATCTGCATCACTGTAAGCGTGGTCGCACGGGAGCACGCTCGGCTTATGAAGAAGGAAGATATAGCGCATTGGGCTTTCCTCCCCTTCTTTGCATTGCTTATGTGGTTTGCCTGTTCCCGCGGGCCGCAGCAGGCGCCGCCGCCCGCCGGCGGGATCGCCTCCGGCCCCGAGATGTACACCGCCTACTGCGCCAGTTGTCACGGCGTCACCGGCAAAGGCGACGGTCCTGCCGCGTCCGCGCTGAAGGTTCCGCCGCCCGACCTCACCGTTCTGGCCAAGCGCAACGGCGGCCGCTATCCCGACGGACACATCTACCAGGTCATCGAGTGGGGCGGCGCCATTGCCAGCCACGGCTCCCGCGAAATGCCCGTCTGGGGCGTCGCCTTCCGCCCTCTCACCCGCGAGAATCAGAAAGAAGTCTCCGTCCGCATCCACGCCCTTACCGATTACATCGGAACCCTGCAGCAGAAGTAGTTGTGAGTTGCGAGTTCTGAGTTTTGCTTTCTGAATTCTGACTTCTGACTTTTCACAACTCGCCTCGCCCCGTGCTACCCTCGGTTTATAGCTCTTAGCTTTTCGCTGGTGCACGTCAGCGAAGCGCTAAGAGCTAACAGCTAATAGCTAAGAGCTTCCCATGTCCCACAAAGACACCATCCGCGAAGAGTTCACCCGCCAGGCGGAAGCGTTCGCCGCCGTCGCTGTGCTGCACAACCGCGAGCGCCTCGACCGCCTGGTCAATGCCGTCAATCCTGCGCCTGATGATCGCGCGCTCGAGATCGCCACCGGACCCGGCCATGTCGCCATGGCCATGGCCGGACGCTGCCGCGAGGTGGTTGGCGTGGACATTACCGACGCCATCCTGGCCGTCGCCGAGCGCACCCGTCGCGAGCGCGCTCTCGCCAATGTTCGTTTCCAGCGCGCCGACGCCGAGCAACTCCCGTTTGGCGACGGCGAGTTCGACATCGTCTTCTGCCGCTTCGCCTTGCATCACTTCGAAGATCCGTCTGTGCCTTTGCGCGAGATGGCGCGCGTTTGCCGCGCCGGTGGCTGCGTCGCCGTCGAAGACCTCGCTGCCAGCGAACTCCCCGAGCGTGCCGCCTTCCAGGACCAGTTCGAGCGCCTGCGCGACCCTTCGCACACTCGCGCGCTTCCCATCAGTGAATTGGCGCGCATGTTCGGGGCGCGCGCCTTGGAGATCGAAACCGTTACCACCGGTGAAGTCGTGCAACCGGTGGAGTACTGGATGAGTTATTCGCACACCCCGCCCGATCGCGCCGCCCAGGTGCGCGAGATGTTTGCGCGCGATGAGCAGGAAGACCTCAGCGGAGCTTGCCCCTTCCGCCGCGACGGCGAACTCTTTTTCATTCAGCGCACCGTCACCCTCGTCGCCCGCCGCCTCACCGAAAACCGACAACCGATAACCGAAAACGAGCAGTAGCTAAGAGCTAGAATGTTGCCGTGCTCCGAACCATTGCCGTTTTCGTCCTGCTGACTTCACCCATGTTCGCTCAAGACTTCTCCCTCACCACCGCCGAACGATTCGCCGGGCTTGCTCTCGCCTGCGTCCACAAGGAATATCCCAACAAGATCGGGCACGTGCTCAACAGCGATGCCGACGTCGCGCCGCCGCGCAAGCTCACGCCCGCCTTTTACGGTTGCTTCGACTGGCACTCCTCGGTGCACGGACATTGGCTGCTGGCGCGCCTTGCCCGCACCTTTCCCGACGCGCCCTTCACGCCCAAGGCGATCGAAGCGCTCCGGCAAAGCCTCACCCGCGCCAACCTGGAAGCAGAGGCGCGCTACCTCAATGGCGAGGGCCGCGCCAGTTTTGAGCGCCCCTACGGTCTTGCCTGGTTGCTGCAACTGGGACAGGAACTGCGCGAGTGGGACCATCCCGCGTCGCGCGAGATGGCGGCCAACCTCCGTCCGCTGGAAGACGCCGCCACCGCGCGCCTGAAGACCTGGCTGCCCAAGCTCTCGCATCCGGTGCGCTCCGGCGAGCACAGCCAGACCGCCTTCGCCCTCGGGCTCATCCTCGACGCCGCCCACGCGTCCGGCGATCGCGAAATGTTCATGCTCGCCGCCAGTCGCGCCCGCCAGCTTTATCTGGACGATAATAATTGTCCGCTTGCCTACGAGCCTTCCGGCGAAGACTTCCTCTCGCCCTGTCTCGCTGAAGCCGATGTAATGCGCCGCGTCTCGCCGCGTGCCGACTTCGCGAAGTGGCTCAGCACATTTCTTCCGGGAATTCCGCTGAATGGTTCCGCTGAATGGCTGAAGCCCGCCGTGGTCACCGATCCCAGCGACCCCAAGCTCGCGCACCTCGACGGCCTCAACCTCAGCCGCGCCTGGATGCTGGAAGGCATCGCCTCACGCCTGCCGGCAAACGATCGCCGTCTGGCCTCGTTGCGCGCCGTCGCCGCCGCCCATCGCACCGCCGGCCTCGCCTCCGTTACGGGCGCGCATTATGAAGGCGGGCACTGGCTTGGCAGCTTCGCGGTGTACCTGGTCACCGGTCGTGGCTTGGCGAAGTAGGACGGCAGTAATTGGCGGCTGGTGATTCCGGTTCTGGTCGCCGTAAGCACCGTCACATCGAGATGTCACCGGCCTCACTGACCTCCTCATCGTCTCCTGCCACACTTCCGCCATGGACACGGAACCTGTCGCACCCGGCAAATCTGAGGTGTCCTCGGCACAACGCTTGGAACAGGAGCGATTGGCAAGCATCCTCCGCCGCGTCGACCTGGGCGACCCCTCCGTTACCGACGAGGTTTACTGGCTGCAAATGCAGGAAGATTTCGTAACCGGGAAGAAGCGCTAGGTCCCTGGTTGCATCCTTCGCGTCCTTTGCGGTTAGGTTTTCGCATTGTCCGCAATCTGCATTCCCAGCCAATTCTCCCGAATTTCCTCCGGCCTCATACCTTTCGCCCGCAGCGCCCGCAGACTTAGCGCATCCGTCCGTTTTGCCAGCCGCTCGCGTTTTTCATCCACCAGCAGATCGCAGTGGTAATACCTGGGCGGCGCAACCCCCAGCGCTTCGCACAGCAAGATTTGCCGCGCCGTGGACTTCAGCAGATCGCACCCGCGCACGACTTCCGTGATTCGCATGGCATCGTCATCCGCCACCACCGCCAACTGGTACGCCGGAACGTCATCGCGCCGCCACACCACGAAGTCGCCGAAGTCCTTGCCCGCCGTGTACTGCTGCTCGTCCTGTGCGCCATCGTGGAATGAGACGACGCGTCCATCCGGCACGCGGAAGCGCCAGTTCACGCCCGCCGGTGAATCCACGCTCAGCTTCCGCCCGCGGCACTTGCCGGAATACATCGGTTCATCGTTGGACTCATGTGGCGCCTGCGCTGCCTCCGCCAGATCTTTGCGCGAGCACATGCACGGATAAATCCAACCACCCGCGTGCAGCTTTCGCCACGTTTGCAGATACACCTGCCGCCGCTCGCTCTGCGAATACGGCGCGTACGGCCCGCCCACGTCCAGTCCCTCCTGCCACGAAATGCCGAACCAGCGCAGGTCTTCGATGAACGCGCGCACGTATTCCGGCTTCGACCGCTGTGGGTCGAGATCTTCGTTGCGCAGCACCAGCACGCCGCCCGCCTCCTGCGCCCGTTCGTAGGCGATCCAGAACGTGCGCGCGTGCCCGACGTGCAGGTACCCGGTCGGCGACGGCGCCAGCCGCCCGCGATAGTTTTCTGCCGAAGTCATCCACGCCATACTAAGGCGGCGCCACTCATCCGCGACACTCTGCAATCGACAATCGACAATCGAAAATCGGCAATGGTTTTGGTTTGGATTTCGATCGCCCGAGAGCGCGCCCCTCATCCGCGAACTTACCCGGGCGTGAATCCGGAGGGCACTTCTGCCAGTAGCGCTCCGGCCCCATTGGGGGCTATCATTACCGCTCTCATGGCCGACCCCTCCAAGAGCATTCTCGTCGTTGACGACGATGCCTCCCTTTGCACGCTCATCTCCCACATTCTCGAGCAGCAGGGGCATGCCGTGGTGACCTGCGACACCGGTGCGGAGGCCGTCGACTTGCTGCGCAAGCGCCGCTTCGACGTGCTGTTGCTCGACATTGGCTTGCCGGACATGGACGGGATGAACTTGCTCTCCGTCTGGCGCGGGCGCAATGGCACCAAGGTCATCGTTATCACCGCCGACGACACCGCCGAGACCCTGATGACCGCCATTCGCGGCGGCGCTTACCTCTACATCCGCAAGCCCTTCGAGCCGGAGCAACTGCGCGACCTGGTGGCGACCGCGCTCAAGGCGCAGGAGCCGCAGCAGATCGAGGTCCTCTCCGCCAAGCCCGATTGGCTGGAGCTCTCGGTGCCATGCTCGCGCGACGCCGCCGAGCGCATGGACCAGTTCATGCGCCAGATCAAGATCGACTTGCCGGATGAAGCGCGCGAGGGCGTGGCACAGGCCTTCCGCGAACTGCTGATGAACGCCGTGGAGTGGGGCGGCGGGCTCGACCCCAAGCGGCGAGTCCGCATCTCGCTGCTGCGCACCCCGCGCATGCTTCAGTACCGGGTCTCCGATCCCGGCCCCGGTTTCCGGCTGGAAGACCTGCCGCACGCCGCCATCAACAACGCGCCCGGCGACGTCTTCACGCACGAGACCGTGCGCCAGCAAAAGGGGCTGCGTCCGGGTGGCCTGGGGCTGATGATGGTGCGGGCTGTCGCGGACGAACTCCTTTATAATGAGAAGCATAACGAGGTAATCTTCATCAAGTACCTGAATGAAGACGGCGAGCGAGGCGTCAAGGACGCGGCGGGCAGCTAAATTCAGGGCAGCAGGCTTCAGGCGGAGTGCGGCCTCAATCAACCGCGCCCTACCTGAAGCCTTGCGCCTGAAGCCTGAAGCCTGGCTACTGTCCCCGGCTGGCCGGCGGAATGATGCCGTTCATGCGCAGGTACTCGACCATCTGGCCGTAGTGGTCGAAGTTGTGCCCGACATTGAGCACGGCCAGACCGAGGCGCGAAACCTTGTTGGAACCAAACGGGCTTTGCACCTGTCCGGTCGAGTTGCTTTCATTGATCGAGCCGTACGCCTTGTGGCAATAGGCGTAAGAGTCCTTCAAGAATTTCACGCTATCGCTCTTGGTCTTGATGGATTCGGGGCCGCTTTCGCCGCCGGTATCAACGGGCGGCTTTTCGCTGGCGATCGCGGCGCAGATCATGTAATTGGCGGCGGCCACGTGGCGGACCTGCTGGCCGAAGTTGCGGACTCCCTTGAATTCGCCGTTGGCGGGCGCGAAGGAATACTTGTCCTCGGGCATGGCCTCGGCCGCGGGAACGAATTCGCCCTCCACGCCGCCGAGGCTGCGGTCCAGGATCTGCGTGAACGTGGGCGGTTGTGCCGGTTTGGGCGGCGGTGTCTGTTGCGCTTGCGCAGCCGCGACGAACAGGAAGGTGAGCAACAGCAGGGAGACGAGTTTTTTCATGGTGCCTCTCTCTGGAATTGAAGTGAATCGTTGAACTGCACTCTCGGTCTTTCAGTCGTTCGGTCTATCGGTCCTAGGTTCTCAGTTTTTCAGTACATCAGTTCCGCACAACCGCAAATCTGACGTTGGCCCACAGATGAACGGAAATATTGACAAACTGACGAACGGAGGACACCCGATAGACTGATCGACCGACGGACCGACAGACCGATTGACCCCGTTTAGGTAATGCTTTCGCCGGCGCCGGCGGGCGGGAAGGCGAATCCGTCGGTGCGCAGGCGGAAGCGCCGGATGGTGGCCAGTCCCGCGAGCAGTCCGAGCGCGGAAACCAGCAACGCCGCCGGAATTCCCCAGCGCTCGCCGACCGCGCCCCAGGCGGCGCTGCCCGCCGCCATTCCGCCCTGCAGCACCAGCAAGTAAATGGAAAGCGTGCGCGCGCGCAGCCACGCCGGAGACATGGTCTGCGCCGAAACATTGAGGCTGGCGACGATGGCGATCCAGGCCACGCCGGCGGCGAAGAGCACGGCGCATAGCAAAGCGAACATGTGCACGCGCCCGGAAGCGAAGCTGGTCAGCGCATACAGCACAGTGGCGAGCGCGACCAGCGTGTTGACCGAAGCTCCGCGCCGCAGAGCCGGCAGGGCAATAGCTCCGCCCAGGGCGCCGGCGCCGAAAAATCCGAGCAGCGCTCCGTAGCCGATGGATCCGAAGGGGCGCGCGATCAGCGGCAGCATGGCCAGCAGCGCGCTGGCGGAGAAGCTGAACACCGCGGTGCGTACCAGCACCGCCTTGACTTCGTGCGAGTGGCGGACGTACTCAAAGCCGGTGCGCATGGCGCGCATCACGCGCTCGCGCGGCACCGGCGCCTCATGCGGGCGGCGCTTCCAGCGGTAGAGAAAGAAGATGACGCCGAAGATGGATGCGGCGTTGATGAGGAACGCGGAACCGGTGCCGACGGCAGCGATGATGACGCCGCCGATGGCGGGTCCCACGGCGCGTCCCACGTTGTACCCGGCGGAATTGAGCGCCACCGCGGCGGCGAAGTTTTCCTCGGACACGACTTCCGGCGTGATCGCCTGCCATGCGGGATCGTTCATGACGGCGCCAAAGCCGATCAGGAAGGTGAACAGGAGCAGGATCCAGGGCGTGACCAAATTCAGGAAGGTGAGAATGCCGAGCGCGGCGGCGGCTACCACCATCCAGGTCTGCATTACCAGGAGAAAGTGGCGGCGGTCCACCATATCGGCCAAAGCGCCCGCGGGCAGGAGCACGAGAAAGGCAGGGAGCGTGCTGGCGGCCTGCACCAGGGCCACCATCAGGGGAGAGAGCGTCAGGCCCGTCATTAACCAGCCGCTGGCGACGCTCAGGATCCAGCGGCCGGTATAACAGACCACGGCGGCAATCCACAACGAGCGGAACAGCGGCTCGCGCAGCGGCGCCCATGCGCTCAGCGGGGCGCTCGGCGGCTTGAGTTGAATGCCGTTCAGTGATTTACCCAGTTCGGCCATTCCATCCTGGTGTCGAGTTGCAAAACCGCGTTGGGAGCGCTGTTTCGCGTGGCAGGCATTGGATGTCCCGCCCACCCCGAGGTGACATCCGCCACTACTTTAAACGAGTAGTGCGCGAAACGGTGAGCGGAAAACGACACGGCAGGATGTAAAAAGTTGTAACGGTCGTAGCTGGTAGTCGGTAGCTCGTAGCTCGGAAACACGCTTCCAACTACCAGCTACCAGCTACGACACAGAGGTTGCGGCTTCGGCGATGGTCAACTGGACGTGTTCCCGGGTGCGGTTGAAAAAGGCGAAGCTCACAAATCTGCGCTTGGCGGTTTTGCGGATGGCGCAAATTCCCATCACGAGTTCACCGTCCTGGAGCATGGTCTGCCAGTCCAGTTCGCTGGGCTCCACCGTGTCCTGGGGATGGGTATGAATGGTACCAAGGATGGAAAAGCGCATCCCCTCCTCGCCCTCGGTCATGGGGTTGACATCGTCGTCCATCACCACGGCGCTCTTCGAGGCTTGGTGCTCCAAGTCGCGGAAGGCGAAGATGCGCGCCTGGGTGCCAACAATTTTCCCCACCACCTGCTCCAGGATTTCGCGGGGATAGGCCTTCAAAGCCCGCCGTTTGAAGGCGCCAAGCACTTTGCGGTCGACCACGACTTCCGTCACCTTGGGCATCGGCGCATAACACTATCAGAGTAGCGGGCGCGCATACAGCAGGGGTTCGGCTCACGGGGAAGCAATCCACCCTAGGCAAACGCCAGCGCCAGCAGCGTCTTCTGCTCCATCTCGTGCGCTTTCGCCGAGCCGGTCGCAGGACTGGCGCTGCCGGAGCGTTTCACCGAACGTGCGGGACGTCCCTTCGCCAGCCGGCGGAGCCGCGGCATCACAAACCACAGTGCGCCCATGTTTGCCGGCTCTTCTTGCACCCAGACGATATCGCGCGCACTGGCGTGGCGGTCGAGTTCGGCCTGGAGTTCGGCTTCAGGGAAGGGATACATCTGCTCCAGAAAGACGATTGCGGTCGAGGTATCCTTGCGGCGCTTTCGCTCTTCGCGCAGTTCGTGGCCGATCTTGCCGTTGCACAACAGGACGCGCGAGGCGTTCTGGACATCGTGGTCGGCGAGAACGTTGTGAAAGCGAGGCGCGGAAAAATCCGCCAGCGGTGAGGCCGCCTCGGGACGGCGCAGCATGCTCTTGGGCGTAAACACCACCAGCGGCTTGCGCCACGGCCGCAGCGCCTGGCGGCGCAGCAGGTGGAAATACTGGGCCGCATTCGAAGGCTGGCAAATCTGCATGTTGTCGCGCGCCGCCAGTTGCAGGTAGCGCTCGATGCGCGCGCTGGAGTGCTCCGGGCCCTGGCCCTCGTACCCATGCGGCAGCAGCAGAACCAGCCCGGAGAGCAGGTTCCACTTGTCCTCGCCGGCAGCGATGAACTGGTCAATGATCACCTGCGCGCCGTTGGCGAAGTCGCCGAACTGCGCCTCCCAGAGCGTCAGGGTCTCGGGAAAGTCGCGGCTGTAGCCGTATTCGAAGCCCATCACGCCGGCTTCCGAGAGCGATGAGTTGTACACCTCGAAACGCGCCTGTCGCGGCGAGACGTATTGCAGAGGGATGTACTCGCCGGCGTTTTCGGTGTCAATGAGCACGTCGTGGCGCTGGTTGAAAGTGCCGCGGCGGCTGTCCTGGCCGCTGAGGCGCACCGGCGTGCCGGAGGCGAGCAGCGAGCCGAACGCCAGCGCTTCCGCCATGCCGTAGTCCACCGGGCGTTTGCCCGCGCCCATCTCGCGGCGCTGTTCGAGCAGCTTCTTGACCTTTGGATGAACATGGAAACCGTCGGGCGCGCTGCCGATCACCTGCGCGATGCGGGCGAGTTCGTCCGTCGGGACGCCGGTATCCACCTCGTATTCCTTCTGGTAGGCACCGCCCTTGTACTTCGACCAGTATTCCGGAAGTTCCGCCAGCCTCGGCTGCTTGGTTGCCGCGGCGCCCTGCTTCTGCGCCTGCGCCAGTTCGTCCTGAACCTGCTTCACCCGCGCGCTGGTGTCTTCGTCGTCACTCATGCGCTCGGCGTAGAGTTGCCACAGCGGCGGATGATCCTTGATGCGGCGGTAGACGAGCGGCTGCGTGATGGTGGGATCGTCAATTTCGCTGTGGCCGTGGCGGCGGTAGCCGAGGATGTCCACCACCACGTCGCGGCGAAAGGTGTAGCGATACTCGAGCGCGATCTGCGCCAGGCGCACCACGGCGTCGGGATCTTCGCCGTTGACGTGAAAAATCGGGATGTTGTTGCGCCGGGCAAGGTCGGAGGCGAAGCGCGTGCTGTGATCTTCCACCGGCTCGGTGGTGAAGCCGATCAGGTTGTTGGCGATGACGTGCACCGATCCGCCGACCGAGTAGCCGGGGATTTCGGCGTAATTCAGCGTCTCGGCCCAGATGCCCTGGCCGGCAAAGGCGGCGTCGCCGTGGATGACGACGGCGAAGACCTGGTCGCAGCCGTGCTCGCCGCGGCGTATCTGCTTGGCGCGGGTGCGTCCCACGGCCACCGGGTCCACCGCTTCCAGATGGCTGGGATTGGAGACGAGGTGGATGTGCAGCTTGCGGCCGTCGGGCGCGGTGTAATCGCCGGTGGCGCCGATGTGGTACTTGACGTCGCCGCCGCCCAGCACGCTGCGCGGGTCCACGTCTTCAAAGCGCGAGAAGATGTCGGCCGGCGGCGTGCCGACGATGTGCACCATCACGTTCAGCCGTCCGCGATGGCTCATGGCGAGAACTGCCTGCTGCGCGCCGCGGCCGATGGCGTTCTGCATCATCTGGTCGAGGAAGGGAATCAGCGCGGTGACGCCTTCGAGGGAAAAGCGCTTGGTGCCGAGATAGCGCGATTGAATCGCCTGCTCGAATAATTCCGCCCGCAGCAGCAGGTCGAGAATGCGCGCGCGATCGGGCGTGGGCGCGTCCGATGCTTCTTCCAGGCGCGCGGCGATCCAGCGGCGCTGCTCGCGGTCGGGAATGTGCATGAATTCCGCGCCGATCGTGCCGGAGTAAATGCGGCGGGCCTCGTCGGAATACGGGCCGCGCAGGTCGTCGAGATCAGGGAAGGGCAGCGGCGGCAGATGAAGCCCGAGCGGGTCGAGCGACGCCTGCAAGTATCCCCAGCGGTGGAAGGCGTCGAAGACGCGCTCGCGCTCAAGGTCGCGGCGGTCCAGGTCGGCAGGGAAGGGAGTCGGCTGCTTGATGGCGGTCATGATCGGCTCGGGCGGGCGCGGCGAAGGCGGCCCAATCACCTAGTCTAAGCCTTCCCAAGTGTCCAGTCAGCCCAGCGTAGTGGATCCATTTCCGGATTGCCGACTATTCGCCCGGAACCCTCGTTTGCACTTCCCACAAGCCCGTTTGGGGGCCATATGGTACATTTCGACATACTGCCCCGGCACTTAAACTACAAGAGGGGGGCCCCTTGGTGGCGGCTAGGACCTCAACACGAGCCCTGATCGACAATTCGGCTTTCGCGGGTGTAATGCGCCTCTATAGTCCAGATGTTGAGATGCATCGGAGGTTTCTTAGCAATTATCCCGACCACCGGTCGATAGATGAAGCGTCCCTAGCCGACTTCTTGACAGCCATATGTATGTACGAGGAGATGCTGCTCGAATCATCTTCGGCATGGAACGACAAGGAGCTCAGAAGCGAAGGGTATAGGTCCGCGGGAAGGATCGACGGCTCTAGTGCAGGATGGGTTGACCAGTTGAAACGACTATTGCCGCGGTCGGTGTCGCTGCTTATAAAGAACGTCTCATTCGGTCGTTCAGCGATAAATGAACAAGAATCATGCGCAAAAGCATACGATGTTCTCTGCTCGCCGCTCAAGAAAGACATTTTGTTGGATTCCGGCGAGAAGATACCCAACGTGTACTTCGCTAAGGATTACATTTATCGCGAACAGTTCCAAGCTTTGAACGAGGCCAATGACCTCAAGTTAAGCGATGAGGAACTGGCACAAGCAATGTTTCTACACCGAGGCATCTTTCTCCAGTCTCATGCACACGAGAACGGATGCGTATATCTGCCATATCAGTACAGGGGAAAGCTGCTGTCCAAACTACCGCCAATGATCTGGGCTCGTGCTCCTCACGACGGCATCTGTCAAGCCAGATTGCCCCTCGCTCAAGGATCTCGCCTAAATGAAACCGACTACGTAAATGCGCTCAATGAGTTCTACTATTCGCTGCTGCAATCTGTTACGTGGACGACCTATAGCGCTGACGTCCCATTTGTAGGTGCGTCCATTCTTGCCGCTGCGAGGGGCAATCCTCGCGACGCGATTGACATCGCACTCGATTACCGTGAGAAAGGCTTTCTAAGAAAAGCCATGTTTGAGCTTGATTTAGCGATCCAGGACCTCGACAGGCCGCGATTCGAATCTCTCCTTGCTGAGTATCGTTCACAGCTTGCTGCAGCCGCTCGATATTTTGGTGCCGAGGTCCAGAGCGCTCAGCATCGGGCATTTTATGAACTTGCCGTCTGCTGGATGCCCAAGGGGATTAACAGTGTCGTGAAAGCTGCGGTGGAGATGTTACCGGAATATATCAGACACTGGGCATATAAGGCCTCTTCGACACTCATCACGAAAACCCCGTTGCAAATGCTCTTTCTGGAGCACGTCTCTGCCATCCGATCCGTTAGGCAGTCTGGGGTTTAGCCTAGTTATTGGCTTTTCAACGGTGGGATGGGCATTCATGAAGTGACTGTCACTGGCTTCGACATCGTCCGCGACCATTCAGGCAAAAGGGGCCAGAAGTCGGCATCTGGGAAGTGACGCTGATGGCGACGTTGAGGGCCTGATTCCGGTCGGATCACGGCCCAGCCGGAAATTGACCGACTACCCCAGAAAGAGAAGCGACGATCCAGTCGTGGCACAACTACAGGTAACTCTGCAGAGATAACGAGCTTCCGACCGTTTACGCGTGCTCTCCTGCGGTACTATTTAGGTCATCGGATGAGGGACACGCTGTTGGCCGGGTCACACCACGTTGTGATGAACGGTGTCACGAGCATGAGCACGGAATTCCGCACCTACGACGAGTTTTTTCTTTTCTACCTGCGGCAGCACAGCCAGCGCGCCAATCGCATGCTGCACGCGCTGGGAACCTCGCTGGGCCTGGCCATCGCCATGGCCGCGCTGCTGCTGCATCATCCCTGGTTCGCGCTGTTATGGCTCCCGGTCGGTTACGGATTTGCGTGGGTCGGGCACCTGCTGGTGGAGGGCAACCGGCCGGCCACCTGGGGCCACCCGTGGTGGTCGTTCATTAGCGACTTCCGCATGCTCGGCCTGATGATCAGCGGCCGCCTCCAGGTCTGGATGGCACGCGCCGAAGCCGCCGCCAGTCGCGCGTCCGCAGGCGCCTCCGCGCAGGACTAAAACGAAACGACCTCCGGCGCGAGGAAATTACCTATTACTTTCGTTACGCCAGCAGCGCTCGAAACTTACCTCCGTGACATGGACGAGCCCCAGGCCTGTGGCCATACTCGTCTCATGGCGTCAAGCCGTTACGAATACGATTCGGATGCGCAGTGGCTGGAGAATGAGATCGCGGAGTTGAATACTTTCAGCGAGCTTGCCCGGCAACGAGCGCAGCAGGCCGATTGCCCTGAGAGACACAGCCAACTCACGGAGGTTGCGGGGAAATTGCGCGCCAGGGCGAAACGCCTCGCTAATATCCTTGAGCTGCTCAAGGCGGCAAAGCTAAGGCCCTGACTGGATGCTGCTCGCCGAACCGCCGCAACCCCTGCCGCCGCCAGCGCGTCCGCGCAGGACTGGTTGCATAGTCACCAGCCGGTAGTCTTCACTTGTGAGTCCCTAAAGCCCAAAGCCTAAAGCCCAACGCCTGAAGTCCAACCACCCGTCGCCGTTGGTAACGCAACTCTTTTCCTCTGCTGGGTTCACACCTCCATAAGGTCCTGGGATCGGACCGGAGGTGAAAGGAAATGAAGAAACTGCTGATGGGAGTTTTGTTCTTTGCCACGGTTGCCGGCACCAGCGTGATGGCGCAAGATCGCGATGACTGGGGTTGGCGCGCCCGCAGGCACGACGTGCGTAACGATTATCGCGACCGCCGCCAGGACTGGCGCGACATTCACCAGGACAAGCGCAGCATCGCCTACGATCGCGCCGAGCTGCGCCACGACTACCGCGTGGGCAACTACACCGCCGCGCGCCGCGAGCGCGCCGAAATTCGCGCAAGACAGCGCGACCTCCGCCACGACTATCGCGATGTGCGCCACGACAACCGTGACATCCACCGCGACCAGCACGCCTGGGGCTGGCGCTAGCTTTTCGTCGGCAGGCAGAGAGGGCAGCTCCGGCTGCCCTTTTTGCGTTGGTTGAGCTACACATCGCTCGGCGAACAGTAATAGACTACGGGACATGCACCCGACACGCTGGCAATCAAGATTTCGGTGGCTGTTGCGACTAGGGATTTTGTCGCTGCTCGGTGCCGCCATTCTGCTCCCATGCATGTTTCTGGATCCGCCGGTTGTGCTGATCATTGTCGGTCTGCTGTTTCTAGTGCCGGGAATGGTTTATTTGTCTTTGGTGACCATCTGGCATTGGAGGGAACGTTATCGAGGAAAACACAGTGATTTGTGGGGTGGCCTGATCCTCCTGGAAACTACCGGGTGGTTCAAACTGATTTACCTTTTTAGGCACATTATCCCGGACGCCCGTAGCAAGGGTCGTTATTCGATGTCCGGTCCCTTGAGCCCTGAAGCCTAAAGCCTAAAGTCTGCCGCCTGTTGTACACTCCGCTTGCATGCGGGTCCTGGGCATTGATTGCGGCGGCGAATACACCGGATACGGCGTGGTGGAGCAGGATGCGCGCGGCGAATTACGCCACATCACCTGCGGCGCGGTCCACCTGAATCCGAAAAAGCCGCTGCCGGTGCGGCTGCTGCAGATCTTTGGCGAACTGCGGGACATCATCGAGCGGCACCGGCCGGACACGGTCGCGATCGAAGAAGTGTTCTACGCCGTCAACGCCAAGTCGGCGCTCAAGCTGGGGCAAGTGCGAGGCGTGGCCATGCTGGCGGCGTCGTCCTGCGGCCTGGAGGTGGCGGAATACTCGCCGCTGTCCATCAAGTCGGCAGTGGTGGGATACGGCAAGGCGGACAAATCGCAGGTGCAGCAGATGGTCATGCGCCTGCTGCGCTTGCCGGCCGTGCCGCAACCGCAGGACGCCTCCGACGCGCTGGCCATCGCCATTTGCCACCTGCACACCGCGGCAACGCTGAGCCGCCAGGCGGCGCGGAAATCATAGTCTTCAGTCGCCAGGCGTCAGCCTTCAGGCGGGCAAGCGAGGCGCGTTCGCTGGCGACTGAAGACCGAAGACTGAAGACCATTTACACTGTCTCCCGCATGGTCTATCGCACCTTGACCGTCCTGTTGGCGTGGCTCGCATTGTCATGCGCGTGCCGGGCGCAATCTCCCAAGCCCGAGCCGATGGCCAAGCAGGCCGTGCTCCCGATTGTCTCCTTTGATTTCCTTCTGGAGGGCAGCACGCCACCGCACTACTGGATCGTCGTGGAACCCGATGGCAAGGCGACGTACCACGCCGGTGAGGTCTCCGCCGCCGCCGACGCCGCGCCGATGCAACCCTACGCGCAGCAGTTCGTGGTTACCGATCCGACGCGTGTTCGCATTTTCGACCTCGCCCTGGCCCTCCAGTGCTTCAAGGGTCAATTTGAATACCGCGGCGGCCGTCTGGCCAACATGGGCGCCAAAACGCTGAAGTGCGCCTGGGCCGACCGGGAAACCCATACCACGTACAACTACTCCACCAACCCGCAACTGCAGGAGCTGACCACCATCTTCCAGAACATATCCAACACCATGGAATTCGGGCGCCGGCTGGACTATCTCCACCGTTATGACAAGCTCGGCTTGGAGGCGGAACTCAAGTCCATGGAGGAGCAGGAAAAGAACAAGCGGCTGGGGGAGTTGCAGGCGGTTGCGCCGCAACTGGAGCGCGTCTTCAACGACAGCTCCATCCTGAACGTGACCCGCCGCCGGGCCGAGCACCTGCTGCAAGTCATCAAGTCGAATCCCGCAGCCCGCGCCGCCGCTCCGCAATAAGTCCCGAGTCCCGAGACCCGGGTCGCGGGTGTCACGCGGGCCTGCCGGAAGCTGTAAATCGGGTTCCGGGCTGCTCACCCGGGACTCGCGTCTCGGGACTCCTTACTCCCGCCGCAACTCCGCGCTACAATGCGGGTTAGATAGGGTAGACGGAGTAATCCGCGGAGGCTCCTATGACGACACGCAGGGTGGTGGTGTCTTTGCTGCTCGTGCTGGTAGCAGCATTGGTGTTCGCCCCCGCGGCTCGCGCCGACTCCCAGGCCCGCATTGTGCGCCTCAGCCTGGTGGACGGCGCGGTGCAGATCGATCGGGGACAGGGATTCGAAAAAGCCATCATGAACATGCCCATCACGCAGGGCATGAAACTTTCCACCGCGGACGACGCCCGCGCCGAAGTGGAGTTTGAAGACGGCACCACGCTGCGCCTGGCGCCGCGCACCGCTGTCGAATTCCCGGCGCTGGGGCTGCGCTCCTCGGGCGCGCGCGTCACCACCGTGCTGGTCAGCCAGGGCACCGCCTATTTCAGCGTCCGGCACAAGCGCGACGACAATTTCCGCGTCGCCTTTGCTAACCGTGAAATCACCGCGGACCGCAACGTCCACTTCCGCCTCGATCTCGCCGGCGGCAATCCCGAACTGGCGGTGTTCAAGGGCGACCTGGATATCAACGATCCGCAAGCGCACCTGACGGTCAAGAAAAACGAAACTCTCACCTTCGATGTTGCCGATCACGGCGGCTACGATCTGGCGAAGAGCGTTGCGCCCGAGAGCTTCGACGAGTGGGACAACGACCGCATCAACTACGCCTTGCAGTACGCGTCCAGCTCTTACAACATGCACTCGCCCTACTATTACGGCGCCAGCGATCTGAACTATTACGGATCCTGGAATAGCTGCCCGGGTTACGGCATGATGTGGCGGCCCTTCGGCGTCGGCTACGGCTGGGACCCGTTCTACAACGGCGCCTGGGCTTGGTACCCGAGCTTCGGATATACCTGGGTTTCAACTTATCCGTGGGGCTGGACACCATACCGCTACGGCTCGTGGATGTTTAGTAGCAACTGCGGTTGGGCATGGCGGCCAGGATTGTGGAACACCTGGTACACCGTGCCGCCGGTCTATAATCCGCCGCGGTTCTACCACGGTCCCAAGCCGCCGCCTCCAGTGACGGTGGTCGGCGGAGGTGGCAGAGCGAACCCCTATCCGACGGTGGTGGTGGACAACGGTGTGATTCGCGATCACCGCAAAGTCGGGCCGGCCGAGGGATTCTTGGGTGGCAGAAACGCGGATACGACGGTGGCGGCACCGGCGGGCGCTCCCGCTCCCGGGACGGGCATCGCTGCCCCGGGCTCGCCGATACCTATACGCGGCGGCCCGCGTCCCGACATGCGCCCGCATTACCCGGGTCGCGGTGCACCCGGACCGCACCCGCAGCCTTCGCCGCGTGCGTCGGCTCCGACAGCGGCGCATTCCGCCGCGCCTTCAGGCGGCGGGCACAGCGGCGGGAGCCACAGCAGTGGCGGGAGCAGACCGCCAAAGTGATTTGGTGATTCAGTGATTTGTGATTGAGTGATTTGCGGAAGTCGCTGGGACGCCGGGTCGCCCAATCACTAAATCACTGCGATTCCCGCGTATCCCACCACCTGCTCGCGGTCGCCGGAGATGTCGCCGGAGGTTCCGTACTTAATCACCTGCGCTCGCTTCGCGCCCAGGCGCTGGGCGGCGGTGAGCATTGCCACCGTGGGCGCGTAGCCGCACATGCTGATGTTCTCCCGCCTGACCACGTCGAACAGCCCGCGGGCATCGAGTGCGAGAATCTTGTCGATTGCCTTACGGTCCTTCACCCGCGTGATCTTGTCGGACTCATAGTGGTTCATGTCGCTGGAGGAAACGATCAGCGGAGGCTGCGCCTGTGCGCTGATGACGCGCGCCATGGCGTCGCCGAGCGCCTCCAGCACCTCCACTTGACCTACGCCGACGGTGATCGGCACAAAGGAAAAGTCTCCGACCAGCGCCTGCAGGAACGGCAATTGCACTTCGAGCGCGTGCTCGGCGCGGTGCGCGATCACATCTTCGGTGAGCTGCGGAAAGGTTTGCAGGAGCGCGTTGGCGAGCGCGCTGTCAATGCGAACATTGCCCAGGGGCGTCATCCACGCGCCCTCGCTCATGATGGCCAGCGGTTGCCCCATGCCGGTGTGGTTGGGGCACAGGATGATGAAGGTTTTCGGCAGCTCCAGCCGCGCATACACCGCACCCGCGACATGCCCGGAATACATGTATCCGGCGTGCGGCACCACGCAGCCGATGGCGCGCAGCTTCTCGCCCGTCACTTCGGTGTAGCCGCGGACTTCCTGCAACAATCGGTCGGGATTGTTAGGGTAGAAACGTCCCGCAACCGCGGGAGGCCGGATGAATGTCGCCATGACTTCCTCCGGGGGTGTCAGTTCTTTGTGCACCACCGAGACACCGAGGACACCGAGGAACACCGAGCTATCAAATCGAAACAGCGAAATAGGATACTCGGTGGCCCTCGGTGAACTCGGTGCCTCGGTGGTGAATGCCCTAGGCCTCGCACCCTAGGATAGCTCGTTTGCCCGCAGCATCC
The DNA here is from genome assembly GCA_020072845.1 of Terriglobia bacterium. Taxonomy (NCBI): domain Bacteria; kingdom Pseudomonadati; phylum Acidobacteriota; class Terriglobia; species Terriglobia bacterium. The sequence goes on along the minus strand of JAIQGF010000008.1, from coordinate 226,582 downwards.
GAAGCACTGCCGCGGCTTTTTCCAGGGGCAGAGTTTCACTTCGGGCATCGGCGCGCACGCCCGCTTTCTTCAGGGCCGCCTGTACCAGCGCAGCGTCGTAGCGCGGCTTCAGATTATTGACCAGCGTCTTGCGCTTCTGCCCGAACGACAGCTTGAGAAACTCAATGAATTCGCGCTCCGGCACCTGCAGGCGCTCCCATTGCGGCACGACCGTCAGCCGCAGCACCGCCGAGTGCACCTTGGGCGGCGGCGCGAACGCGCCCGGAGGAACGGTGAACAGCTTCTCGACTTTGGCATACAGCTGCGCCGTCGCCGAGAGCAGCCCGTAGTCCTTGCCGCCGGGCTTGGCCGCGATCCGGTCCGCCACCTCTTTCTGGACCATGATCACGATCCGCTGGAAATACGCGTGATAGCTGAACAGCCGCAGCAGGATGTCGGACGTGATGTAGTACGGGATGTTCCCGATCACCTGCGCGATCGGCTTGGGCGCATCCGCCAAACCGGCCAGCGCTCCCGGCCGCGGCCCCAGCACCGTGCTGAGGTCAATCTTGAGGATGTCGCCTTCGATGATCTCGACGTTGGGCCACGCCGCGTACTTCATACGCAACTGCGCCGCCAGCACGCGGTCGAGTTCAATGGCGATCAGCTTGCCAGCATTTCTTGCCAGGAGGGTGGTCAGCACTCCCTTGCCCGGCCCGATCTCCACCACGGTCTCGGCGGCGACACCGCCCAGCGCGCTCACAATCTTTTCCGCGGCGCCGCGATCGGCCAGGAAATGCTGCCCGAGCTTGGGCGGGTGTCGTGGGGGTTTCTCTTCAGCGATTGCGGCATTGACCCTGTTTCGACTTGCCATTTAGACTTGCCTTTCACTTCCTCGACGCGAAATTGTTCCATCCCCGGAGGCTTCCCCAGCATGAAAATCGCCTTTGCGGCATCCGAGTGTGTGCCATTCGCGAAAACCGGCGGCCTGGCCGACGTGGTCGGCGCGTTGCCCCCGGCGCTGGCCGCTCTCGGCCACGACGTCACCGTCTACCTGCCGAAATACAAGCAGACTAAGCTGGCCGACGCCAAGGCCGTGGTGTGCAGCATCACCGTCCCCTTCGACGACCGCTACCGTTTCTGCTCCGTGGTGGACGGCGGCACTCACTCCGGGGTCAAATTCTACTTTATCGACTACCCGGCGTACTTCGAACGCGACGCCCTGTACGGCACGCCGCTGGGCGACTACCGCGACAACGCCGAGCGCTTCGCCCTCTATTCGCGCGCCGTGCTCGAAGGCTGCAAGGTCCTGGGCGTGCCCGACGTTTTCCACTGCCACGACTGGCAGTCGGCGCTGTTGCCCATCCTGCTGCGCAGCGTCTATGCCGAAGATCCCGCGCTGCGCGACGTCGCGACCGCCTTTACCATTCACAACATGGGCTACCAGGGCCTGTTTCCGCCCGACACGCTGCCGCTGCTCATGCTGCCGTGGGACCTGTTTACGATTGATAAGCTGGAATTCTACGGCAAGCTGAACTTCCTGAAGGGCGCGCTCGTCTTCTCCGACTTCGTCACCACCGTCAGCCGGAAGTACAGCCAGGAAATCCAGACCGCCGAGTACGGCTTCGGGCTGGAAGGCGTACTGCGCGGGCGCGCCGGCACAGTTACCGGCATCCTGAACGGCGTGGACTACAACGAGTGGAGCCCGCAGATTGATAAGTTCATCGCCGCCCACTATTCGCCCGAGGACCTGGGCGGGAAAGCGAAATGCAAGCAGGATCTGCTGGCCGAATTCGGGGTTCGCAACGCCGATCCCAGGTTGCCGGTCATCGGCATCGTGTCGCGGTTCGCGGCCCAGAAAGGCTTTGACCTGATCTTGCAGGTCGCCGACCGGCTGGCGCGCGAGGACATGATCGTGGTCGCGCTTGGCGCCGGCGACAAGGAATACGAAGACCTCTTCCGCCGCCTCAACAAGCAGTTTCCGCAGAAGTTCGCGGTTAAGGTCGCCTACGACAACAAAATCGCGCACAAGATCGAGGCCGGCGCCGACATGTTCCTCATGCCTTCGCGCTATGAGCCCTGCGGCCTGAACCAGATCTACAGCCTGAAGTACGGCACCGTGCCGGTGGTGCGCGCCACCGGCGGTCTGGACGACACCATCGAAAATTGGGACCCGCACACCCGCAAGGGAACCGGCTTCAAGTTCACCGAGTACAGCGGGGAAGCGCTGCTGGCCACTATGCGCGCCGCGCTGCAGGCGTTTCGCGACAAGGAAAGCTGGCAGGCGCTGATGCGCAACGGCATGAATAAGGATTTTTCCTGGACCGCGTCAGCCCGGGAGTACGTGAAGATCTACGAGCGCGTGCGGCAACTGCGGAGTGTGACGGCGGCTTAGCTGAAACTGAAACTGAAACTTGAAACTGCTCCTACGCTTGCTTCAGTTTCGTGGTGTCCACCGGCTCAAATTCTTCGATCGTGGCGGCCACGCCGTATTCCGGGCCGTCTTTGTTTTCCACCCGCACGACGCGGCACTTGCAGCGAATCCAATTTTCCGGTCCGGCCAGGATGCCCTGCGGCAACGGCAGCACGACTTCCAGAGTCGAGCCCTCCATCACCTTGTTTTGCAGGTACAAGTACACACCGCGCAAGCTGACGTCGCGAAGCTGCGCCTCGGCGTTCCGGACAGCGCCGTTTCCCACCTTGACCTTTACCTTATCCCGCGCCTTGACTCGCTTGCTCGACCGCTTTTCGCTGTGTGTTTTCGCCATTTACCCGCCTTGCTGCAAATTACTTGGAACTCGCCGCTGGAGCAAGCACAATTCCACCTTAGGAGTTCCATTGGTAATGTGGAAGGCCTTGCGCCTTATGCCTCGCTCCTTGCCTGCCGCTTGCCCCTGAACACCAGGTACACCGGAATTCCCGCGAGGATGACCAGACAACCCAGCAGCGAATTGCGCACGTTGGCCGCAAAGGTGTAGTAGAGCAGCACCGCCGAGGCCGCAATGAACACCGCGGGAACCGCCGGATAGCCCCATACACGATACGGCCGCGGCGCGTCCGGCTCGCGACGCCGGAAGATGAAGACGGTGCTCGTGACCAGCAGGTAGAACAGCCATTCCGCAAACAGCGTCAGCGAGAACAGTTGCTGAAAACTGCCCGCGAACAGCAGCAGCGCAACCGCCAGCACTGCCTGCAACACGATCGCCGTGGATGGCGTGCGGAAGCGCTCGTGCACTTTTGCCAGGCCGGAGAAGAAGTAGCCATCGCGGGCCACGGCAAACGGCACACGCGCCCCCGTCATCGTGCTGCCGTTCAAGGTGGCAAGCATGGCCAGCGCCATGGCAATCAGCACCACAGTCAAGATCCCATGCCCGGCCCACCGGATTGCGTCCAGCGCCGGGCTGCTGGAGCGGGCGATCATCTCCGCCGGGATGACGTACTGCACCGCCGCGTTCACCAGGATGTACAACCCTGCGACCGTCGCCACCCCCGCGATCAAGGCTCGCGGCAAACTGCGCTGCGGATCGCGAATCTCCGCCGACACCGTGGTCACCAGGTTCCACCCGTCATAAGCCCACAGCGACGCCAGCAGCGCCGCCATGAATCCTGCCATGCCGCCGCGCGCCAGCGAATAGTGAGTGCCAAAATTTCCCAGGCTTCCTTTTGCGTACGCGAATCCCATGCCGACAATCGCCAGGATCAGCGCCACCTTCAACATCGTGAAAAACAACTGGAACTCGCCCGCTTTTCTTACGCCGATGTAGTTGATGAAGCTGATGAGTACGATGGCGCCGATGGCGACCGCTTGTCCGGAGACGGTGGGATGCCAGCCATCCACGCGGGTTTCACCCAGGAATTGCAGCGCGTTCAGGTTGCTGAGGATGCGCACCAAGCCGGTGACGATGCTGGCCATGGATCCCGGCTTGGCGATCACGAAGTACGTCCAGGCGTACAAAAATCCGCCGAGCGGACCGTAGCCGTCGCGCATGTACACATACTCGCCGCCGGCCTGCGGCTTCATGGCGGCCAGTTCCGAGTAGGTGAGCGCTCCAAACATGGACAGCAGCCCGCCCACGATCCACGCCAGGTACACCACCTCGGCGGAGCCGACCGCCTGCATCATCTCCGCCGGCACCAGGAAAATTCCGCTGCCAATGATGGTGCCCACCACGATCGCGCCGGCGTGGCTCACCGTCAGGTCGCGCGCCAGCTCGCGCCTCTTGTTCGAATTCGGCGCCGTGTCAGGCATGCACGCCCGTCCTCTTCTCCCGCGCGTACAGCAGGCTGGCCGCGTATCCGATGGCAAACGTCACCGAGGAACCCAGGGCAACATACCAGGTGAACGGCACGCCTCCGCGGGGCAGCGCCAGCGAGAAGCCGGTGGAGCGCGCAACCGCCGCCCACAACCGCTGCTCCTGCCAGAGATAAAGGTTGAAAACGAAGCCGCAGAAGAATCCCACCATGGCGCCACGTTCATTGGCACGCTTGGTGAGGACGCCCAGCCCAAACACGCCCAGTAGCGCCCCGTAGGCCACCGAGGCAATCGCCAGTCCGACCTCGACCACCACCTTGATGTTGCGCGAAAGCATCGCCAGTGCGAACAGCACCAGCGCCCACAGCAGGGTAGAAGCTCGCGACAGGCGCAGGCGCTCGCGGTCGCTGGTCTGGGGATGCCGCCGCAAATAGAAATCCACGATCGAGCTGGAGGAGAGGGAATTGAGCGCGGCGCTCAGGTTACTCATTGCCGCCGCCAGTATCGCGGCGATCAGCAGGCCGGAAATTCCGTGCGGCATGCGGGTCACGATAAACGTGGGAAAAATCTCGTCGTAAGAAGCCCACGCCGGCGGCCGGGCGGCGGTGTGATACAGGGCGTACAGGAGCACGCCGACCAGCAGGAACAAACCGAATTGAAAAAACACCGCAAAGCCGCTGGCGATGAGCGCCAGCTTCGACTGTCCCTCGGAGCGCGCCGCCAGCAGCCGCTGCACGATCAACTGGTCGGTGCCGTGGCTCGCCGTGGTCAGGAAGGCGCCGCCGATCAAGCCTGCCCAGAACGTGTACACCTTGAAAAACTCCGGTGAGAAGTCGAACACCCGGAATTTTCCCGCCGCGCCGGCCAGCGATTGCACACCCGGCCATCCGCCCGGCACCAGGTGCAGCAGGGTCACGAACCCGGCCAGCGTTCCGCCTACGTAGATGAACATCTGCACCACGTCGGTCCAGATCACCGCCGTCATACCGCCTTCGAAGGTGTAGATCAGGGTCAGCGCGGTCACGATGCCGATGGCGATCGCGTCGCGCTGTAAGTCGCTGAAGCCGCGCAGCACGGCGCCCAGCGTGATCCGCACCACGATGGCGACGGCGAAAACGCGCACCCCTTCCGCCGCCGACCGCGTGATCAGGAACAGGCTCGCGGTCAGCGAGCGCAGCTTGCCGCCGAAGCGCCTCTCCATCAACTGGTAGGCGGTGTACAGCTCGCCGCGGAAATAGTGCGGGATGAGCAGCAAGCTGATGATGAAGCGTCCCACCACGTAGCCCAGCACCAGCTGCAGGAACGTCATGTTGCTGCGGTAGGCAAGCCCGGGAATGCTGATGATGGTGAGCGTGCTGGTTTCGGCGGCGACAATGGAGAGCGAAATCGCCCACCACGGCACGTTGCGGTCGGCGAGGAAGTAGTCGCGGAGCGTGTGCTGGCGCTTGCGGAACCTGACCCCGAAGGCGGTGATGCCCGCCAGGTACACCGCAATGATGATCAGATCCAGCCGATCCAGTCCCATGCTTTGTCCGGCGAGTTCTCGGTAATCGGCACTCAATGCTCAGTACTGCCCCGTCATTATGCTCGAAAACTCGTCTGCGTCGTGCAAAAACCCGCGCCCGTAGCGCTCATGCCATGATAAAAATTGAGGCACTCGTGCCCCTTTACCTCGGCATTGACGGCGGCGGTACGCAAACCACCTGCGCCGTGGGCGACGACCTTCGCGTGCTGGCGACCTCCGTCGCCGGCGGCAGCAACATCGTCCGGGTCGGTGAACCCGAGGCGCGGGCCAACCTCCGCGAGGCCATCACCAAGGCCTGTGCCGCCGCTGGCGTCAGCCCGGCCACCGTGAAAGCCGCCGTCATCGGCATTGCCGGCGCTTCCGTTCCGCCGGTAAAAGATGCGGTGGCCGCCATGATCGGCGATCTCGTGCCCGGCGAGATTGCAATCGTGGGCGACATGGTCATCCTTATGGAAGCCGCCTTCCCCGGCCTGCCCGGCGTGGTGGTGCTCTCCGGAACCGGATCGTTTGCGTTCGGGCGCAATCACCGTGGCGAAGCCGCGCGCGCCGGCGGATGGGGTTCAGCCATCTCCGACGAAGGTTCGGGATACTGGATTGGTCGCGCCGCCGTGTCCGGCGTGCTGCGCGCGCACGACGCCGCCCTGAGCACCAAGTTGTTGCCCGGCATTCTCCACTGCTGGCGGCTCAACTCTCTGGAGGAACTTTTGCAGAAAGGGAATTCTTTGCCGGGCTTTGCGGAATTGTTTCCGGTGGTTGAATCGGCGGCAACGGCGGGCGACGCTGTGGCGCAGCAGATTCTGGCCTCCGCCGGTAGCGAACTGGCCACTCTGGCCAGCATCGTCATCGGGCGTCTATGGCCTGCAGAGCAGGCCGTGCCGGTCGCGATTGGCGGCGGCGTTTTCGCCCACTCGCCGCTGGTGCGCGACACATTCCGGAATAAGTTGCATGCTCAATGCCCCGGCGCCGCCGTGAATCTCAAGATCATTCAGCCGGTCACTGGCGCTATATGGATGGCGCGCCGCCTGACGGCCAGCACGCGGGAATAGCGAATGACCACCGTCTCCAGCGCCGGCGCACGCAGGGCCCCCGAGCCGCAGGGGAGGCTCGAAGACCTGATTCGCAGCCAGGAACCCGACGTGCTGCGCGGCGTCGCCGCCAGTTCGCGTCTCACCGAAGAACTGGCGCTCTTGCTGCTCACCCGCCGCGACCTGCCGCACCAGGCGATGGTTGACCTCTCGAAAAACAGCGCGGTCATGAAGCACCGCAAGGTGCTGGTGGCCGTGGTAGCGCATCCGCGGACGCCACGCCACGTCTCGCTGCCCATCGCGCGCCACCTCTACACCTTCGAACTGATGCAGATCGCGCTCACGCCCGCGATTGCCGCCGACCTGAAGATGTCCATCGAGGAGTCGCTGATCGCGCGCGTGGAATCCATTTCCGCCGGCGAGCGGCTTACCCTCGCCAAACGCGGTTCGACGCGCGTCGCCGCCGCCTTGCTCGCCGATCCCGAAGAGCGCGTCATGCTGGCCGCGCTGGAAAATCCGTACATGACCGAGGCGTGGATTGTGAAGGCCCTGCTGCGGGACGACGCGCCCCTCCCGCTGGTGCACACGGTGTGCCGCCACCCCAAGTGGTCGCTGCGCCGCGACGTGCAAATCGCGCTGCTCCGCAACGACAAGACGCCGCTGGCGCGCGCCATCGCGTTCGCGGATAATCTGCCCAGCCAAGTCCTGCGCGACGTCCTCCATCACTCGCGCCTGGAAGCCAACGTCAAAACTTACCTGCACGCGCTGCTCGAGCGCCGCTCCCGCCATCCGGCGCGCGATCACAAAACATGAAAAATACTAAACTACTAAATCACTAAATTACCCAATTACTCAAGGTGGACACTTTCCCCGATCCACGCCAGGTACTCTTCGCTACCGTTTTCGATGGGCAGGACCACGCACTCCGGCAGCTCGTAGACATGGAGTTCCTTGATCGCCGCGGATACCTGGTCGAGCGCTGAACCCGTGGTTTTGATCACCAGCAGCCACTCTTCGGCGCTTTCCACCTCGTCCTTCCAGCGGTACACCGATTCGATCGCGACCACGTTGACGCACGCCGCCAGCCGCCGCTCCACCAGCGCCCGCGCGATTTTGCCCGCGTCCTCGCGGGTCGCTGTCGTTGTCAGCACAATCTTCTTGTCGGTCATTTACAATTCCTCACGCGCCGGAACCGTGCGCGGCATTCATCCATCGTCAATCGGCAATCGAAAATCGGCAATGGTTTTTTGCCATTCTTGATTCTTAACTTCTTACTTCTTACTTCTGACTTTCGGGAGCTGCAGGCATGCCAGCCGTCATCAAGTTCGGCACCTCGGGGTGGCGCGCCGTCATGGCCGAGGACTTCACCTTCGCCAACGTTCGCCGCGCCGTCACCGGCATCGCTCGCTATGTGGCGTCGGTCAAGCCGCAGGGAGCCTCGGTCATTGTCGGACGCGACCCGCGTTTTCTGGGCGAGACCTTGGTCACCATCGCCGCCGACATTCTCTCCGCCCACGGCGTGATCCCGCGCGTCATCCCTGAACCCGCGCCCACCCCCGCAATCTCCTGGGCGGTGATTCGCACCAAGTCCGACGGCGCCATCAACTTTACCGCTTCTCACAATCCGCCAGAGTATAACGGCATCAAGTTTTCCACGCCGGACGGCGCGCCCGCCTTGCCCGAGGTCACCCAGCGGATCGAAGCGGAGATCGCGTCACTCGATGGCGCGGGTGCATCCCTTGCGGATGTGGCGCGGGCGCCCTCGCCCGCGAGCAAAACAATTCCGGCGGCAGACCGGGAAGAGCTCAACGTCGCTCCCGACTACCTGGCGCGCCTGAACGAAATCATTGATGTCGCCGCCATCAAGCAAGCCGGCCTGCACGTTTGCTTTGATCCGCTGTGGGGCGCGGCGCGCGGCTATCCCGACCACCTCCTGCGCCGCGCCGGGGTTGACGTGGTCACCGTGCACGACTACCGCGACGTGCTTTTTGGCGGCCACGCCCCCGAGCCGGACGATCATCTTCTCTCCGATCTGCGCGCCGCCATGAAAACTTCCGGCGCCCACATCGGCATCGCCACCGACGGTGACGCCGACCGCTTCGGCATCCTCGACCAGGACGGCACATTTATTTCGCCCAATTACATCATCGCGCTCCTGTTCGATTACCTGGTCGAGACCCGCGGCTGGCGCAACGGCGTCGCCAAATCCGTCGCCACCACCAACCTGGTCAACGCCCTTGCCGAACATCACAAAGTCCAGCTGTACGAAACGCCGGTCGGCTTCAAGTACATCGGCGAACTCATTGACCAGGACAAGATCGCCATCGGCGGGGAAGAATCCGCCGGCCTTTCCATTCGTCATCACGTTCCGGAAAAAGACGGCGTTCTTGCCGGCCTGCTGTGCTGCGAGATGGTGGCGCGCCGCGGACGCACCCTCGCCGAACAGCTCAACGATTTATTTGTCAAAGTTGGTTCCTTTTACCCGCGCCGCGAGAACTTCAGCTTGACCCCCGAGGTCAAAGCGAAGTTCACTAGCAAAGTGCAGGAGGATCCTCGCGAACTCGGCGGGCGCCGGGTCCGCGAAGTCGTCCGCACCGATGGGCTCAAACTGATTTTCGACGACGGCTCCTGGGTGTGTTACCGCCTTTCCGGCACCGAACCGGTGGTGCGCGTTTATTCGGAAGCGCGCACACCCGACGACCTGGAAAAGCTCAGCGCCGCCGCCAAGCAGTGGATTCTTGAATGATGTAGGGCCGCCTAAAGGACGATACTCTTGCTCTCGGTCTTCTCAAGACGCGCCAGGAAGTATCGGCCCATCGCGATCAGGGCAACGGACCCGCGTCTCGTCCGCGCCGTCGCGCTCGCCGAGCGCGTCGTTCACAAGCTCTACCACCTTCGCACCAAGCTCGCCACCGCCGCTGTCGCCGCTTTCGCCATCTTTATCGCCCTTCACGTCATCTTCGGCGCCAACGGCATGGTCGTTTACAAGAACAAGAAGTCCGAGTACCGCACCCTGCAGAAAGACGTAGACCAGTTGCAGAAGGAAAACCAGCAATTATCAGACCAGATTAAGGCGCTGAAGACCGATCCCAGCGCCATCGAGAAGGAAGCGCGCGAGCAACTCCACTACGCCCGCCCGGGAGAGGTCATCTACCTGACTCCCGGCCAGCCCAATCCCAACCCCCCGCCGCCCAACGCCAACGCGAAAAAGTAGTTTCGAGTCTCAGTTTCCGCCAAAGACACGAATGGCGCAGGCGTTGTCGCCTGCGCCAACTCGAAACTGAAACTGAAACTGAAACTGAAACTAGCTTTTCTTCTTCCTCTCGCACGCGGTCACAACCTTGGTCGGATCGATGGCTTCCTTGTCCGCCTGGATCTCCTCGATCTTGCCATCCTTGCCGACCAGGAAGGTCGCCCGCCGCGCCACCCTGTTCTTCGGCTCCCACAGCCCGTACGCCTTGGTCGCCGCTCCCTCGTCAAACCAGTCGCTGGCAATGGGGAAGGTCACGTTGAGTGAATCGGCAAAAGCCTTGTTGGCAAACGGGCTGTCCACGCTCACACCCACGACCTGGGTGTCCGCATCCTCCAGTTTCTTGTAATTCGCCTGGAGGTTGCGCATTTCGGTGGTTCAACCGCCGGTAAAGGCGAAGACGAAGAACGCCACTACCACGTTCTTTTTTCCGCGAAACTCGTGCAGCGAGATGTCCTGCATCTTGACGCCGTCGAAATACTTCAGCGTGAAATCGGGCGCCATGTCGCCCACTTTCAGCTTCAGCGGCGCCGCCTGCGGTTTGTCCTGCGCGCGCAACGACGGCAGCAGCGCCGCCGCCAGGGCCAGGGCCAGTAGAGAGCAAGCTATGCTTCGTTTCATATCCCCACCTGATGCCGCCCGTGGGCTGCGGTTACAGAATTTTCCCGAAACCGGCTTCCTCTAAACCCTGTGCGTTCCACCACCCGAGGGCGATTCTCGCTCACTCCCATGTCGGGACTCGCAACTCATTACTCGCGACTCGCGACTCGACTGCCATCTTGCGCCATGGCATGGTTCCCGCTACATTGGGCCAGCACGCGGTGGTTTCTGCCGTATTCTTGGGTTGGAGCGCATCTTATCCAAGGGAGACTCTGAATGTGTGTGTCCGGAGGTGCACCCGTCGCAATGAGCATCGAAACCGTCAACCAAGTCTTCTATCAGGTTGTCGACCGCCAACTTGACCGCGCCATGCTCTACAAGCAGACGGTCAAGTGGATCCCCATCTCCTCGCGGGAACTCTACCGCGACGCCGTGGGGATTGCCCGCGCGCTCACCGGCTGGGGCATTGCCAAGGGCGATCGCGTCGCCATCCTCAGCGAGAACCGCCCCGAGTGGGCTACCGCTGAATTCGGCACACTGCTCATCGGCGGCGCCATCGTCCCCATTTATTCGACGCTGACCTCGGAGCAGTCGGCCTTCATGCTCGCCGACTCCGGCGCGCGCGTCGCCTTCGTTTCCACCGTGGACCAGCTCAAGAAACTCCAGGCCGTGCAGTCCATCACCAAGCTGGAAAAAATTGTGGTCATGGATTACATCGGAATCCCCGACGCGATTCCCATGCACCGCCTGATGCATGGCGGCCCGGTGGAGCGCGATGCCACATTCGACGCCGCCGCGCGCGCCATCCGCCCCGACGATCTGGCCACCATCATCTACACCTCCGGCACCACCGGCACGCCCAAGGGCGCGATGTTGACGCAGGGCAATCTCGCTTCCAACCTGCTGCACTCCCTCGACAGCTATCCCATGGGCCCGGGCGACGTGAGCCTGTCGTTCCTTCCCCTGTCGCACATCACCGCCCGCCACGTGGATTACGCCATGTTCTACCACGGCGTCACCGTCGCTTATTGTCCCAACATCGACGAGCTCAAGGCCGCGCTCCCGGAAATCCGACCCACCATCTTTGTCGCCGTCCCGCGGGTGTACGAAAAAATCCGCAGCCAGGCCGAGGTACAAACCAAGTCCGGCCTGAAGCACAAGGTGTTTCAGTGGGCGCTGAAGGTCGGCCGCGCCCATCGCGACGAAATCCTGGCAGGGAAGCGCCCTACCTCGCCCGACTGGAAGCTCGCCGACCGGTTGGTCTTCTCCAAGATCAGACAGGGGCTGGGCGGGCGCGTGAAAATCTACATCTCCGGCGGCGCGCCCCTCGGTCGCGACCTCGCCGAGTGGTATGCCGATGTCGGCATCCGCATCCACGAAGGTTACGGCCTCACTGAGACCTCGCCCGTCATCGCACTCAACAAGCCCAACCGGCACAAGATTGGCACCGTCGGCCCACCACTGTCCAACGTGGAAGTCCGCATTGCCGACGACGGCGAGATCCTGGTACGCGGTCCCTCGGTGTTCAAGGGCTACTGGAACATGCCCGCCGAGACCGCCGCCGCCTTCACTCCCGATGGCTGGTTCAAGACCGGCGACATCGGCAATCTCGACGCCGACGGCTTTCTCTCCGTCACCGACCGCAAAAAAGACCTGATCAAGACTTCGGGCGGCAAGTTCATCGCGCCGCAGCCCATCGAGCGCAAACTGCAGTCCAGCGAGTATGTCGGCGAGGCCATCGTGATCGGCGACCGCTTCAAGTTTCCCTCCGTCGTCATCGCCCCCAACTTCGCCGAGTTGGAGCGCTGGGCGCGCGAGAATGGGCTCGGCTTCCACTCCCGCGAAGACCTTATCGGCCAGGAAAAAGTCCGCGTGCTGTTCGACGGCATTGTCGCCGAGGTCAACCGCGATCTTGCCCAGTTCGAAAAATTGAAAAAAGTTCTGCTCGTGGCCGACGAATTTTCCGTGGCCGACGGCAGCCTCACGCCCACCCTCAAGCTCAAGCGCCGCGTGGTCGAGGAGCGCTATCGCCAGCACATCCGGAAGCTCTACGAAAACGACCCCAAACCTGCCGATCCCGCCGACGTCGCCGCCGGCAAATCATAACGAACAAAACTTTCAAGTGGTGTCATCCTGAGCGAGGCGTCGGCCGCTTTTGCCGACGCCGAGTCGAAGGACCCTGCGCCTGCGCCTGAAGCCCGACGCCTAAAGCCCCTCCGGATTGCTACAATATCTCCCATGGACTCATTCGTCATTGCAGGCCGTACTTTCCGCTCACGCCTGATCGTCGGCACCGGCAAGTACAAGTCGAGCCATGAGGCGGCGCGAGCCATCGAAGCCAGCGGCGCCAATCGCATGATCCGAACAACAACCGCTGCTCTGTTCAGATTGGCCGGGCTGGTCCTGCCCCTGGTTCTTCTGTTTCCTGCTGATTGCGCTGCACAAAAAGCTGGTAAGTGGTCGGTGACACAACTCTCCACTAACCTCAGCGATGAGATCGGTCTTTCGGACGGCACGAAGAGCCGAGCCATGAGCGTCGAAGTCAAGTACCTGGAGATCAGGGCTCTTTTCTCCAGTTCTGATGAGAACTCCCTGTCTTTGGGTACAGACCAGATCACGGTTACCGGGGCGGTGGGGGATGGCGTGATCATCGGGGTGGGCATTCCCGGGCCCAAGGGAGCTTGCGTTTACACTTTTGCACTCGGTTTCAACGGTGCTGCCACAGGGCAAGCGACGACCGGCGATGGCTACCGCCTCGAGCGGAAGGAAAACATGCCGAAAACCCTGACGCTCCTGAAGAACCGCTCGTCACTGTGCTTGGCCTTTGGCATCCAACCTGAAGTCCTGCAAAGTCTCCAGAAGGCAGGGAAGTTCAAGCTTACTTTTGGCGATGCGACCGTACGCCTCCCCGAGCCTGGGAAGAAGTGAGTAAGGCGCAAACCGGAGCAAACCGGAAACCGAACCGCTTGTCGGCAAAGCTTGGCTAACCGACAAGCGATAACCGACCCCTCGCCACTCCGGATTGCTACAATATCGGTATGGACTCATTTGTCATAGCAGGCCGCACTTTCCGCTCCCGCCTGATCGTGGGCACTGGCAAGTACAAGTCGGGCCAGGAGACGGCGCGCGCCATCGAAGCCAGCGGCGCCGAGATGGTCACCGTCGCCGTGCGCCGCGTCAACCTGGACCGCAGCAAGGAATCGCTGCTCGACTTCATTGATCCCAAGAAATATTTTCTGCTGCCTAACACCGCCGGCTGCTACACCGCCGACGATGCCATCCGCACCGCCCGCCTCGGCCGCGAAGTCGGCCTCTCCGACTGGGTGAAAATCGAAGTCATCGGCGACCAAGCCACGCTCTATCCCGACGTGCAGGCGACCATCGAAGCGACCCGCGTGCTGGTCAAGGAAGGCTTTACTGTTTTGCCGTATACCTCTGACGACATTGTGGTTGCCAAGCGCCTGCTCGACGCCGGTGCGGCCGCCATCATGCCCCTGGGCGCGCCCATCGGCAGCGGCATGGGCATCCAGAACCAGGCCAACATTCGCATCCTGCGCGAGATGCTGAACGCTCCGCTGATCGTGGACGCCGGCGTGGGCACCGCCTCCGACGCCACCATCGCTCTGGAACTTGGCGCCGACGGCGTGCTCATGAACACCGGCATCGCCGCCGCCCAGGACCCCGTGCTGATGGCCGAAGCGATGAGGCACGCAATCATCGCCGGCCGCACCGCTTACCTCGCCGGCCGCATGGCGAAAAAGCTCTACGCCACCGCCAGCTCCCCGGTCGAGGGCGTTGTGCGCTAATCGGTGATTGTGGCGCGGGCGCCCTCGCCCGCGACCAGCACCGCGTCTCGAAGTTGAAATGCAATAAAAAAGCCCGGCTCTAGTCCGGGCTTTTGCTAACAACTGGCTTCTAGCAACTGACAACTGTTCTTCAGTGTTGATGCTCTCCACCCGGCGCCGGCTGGTCCGCTGCCATCGCCAGCTTGTCAATGTGCAGCACGCCATCCTTCACCGATCCGGTCACGTTGACGTGATGTCCCTCATGGCCTTTGGTGGCGTCCGGATTGTCCAGCTTCAGCACGTTCTTGTCCTGGTCGCTGACGAAGACCATCTTCTCGCCAGCCTCGGCGCACTTCTTGGCGCAACCCTCCGCGCCCGCATGTGCACCCTTGGCGCCGCACTTCTCGTCCACAATGTACCCGGTCATGCTCGCGCTGCTGGCGAACGCCATCGCGCTCAACAACGCCACACAAGCCAGAATCGGCAGTAGCTTTTTCATGCGTCTCCTCCTCACGGTCTTGCCGCGAGTCCCAATATTCGATTAGCGGAACCCCACAGAGTTACAAGGTACGAGAATTGTACCAGCCAAACCCGCCCGCCCGCCGCACTTGCGATTCCGGTAGGTCCCGGCGCCTCGACCGGGGTCTCCGGCAGGCGCGGGTTTCGCCTGCTGGGGTGGTCGTCGGGACTGCCCTAGATCTGACCCAAATCTGCGCCGCCGCGAGCGCCCTGGTCCGCCCTGACAAATCGGCAATCGACAATCGGCGACCGGCAATCTAATCTTTCACACTATGCGCGTTATTTGCGCAATCGCGCTTCTCGGCGTCCTCGGTGTTGGGACCCCGGCCGCGTTCGCCCAGACGCGCACTGCGTCGCCCGCCGCGGTTCTCCCCAACGGATCTCTCGGCCAGGCCTACTATTACCATCTGGCGACTCCGCAGCAGGGAACACCGCCGTGGCGCTTTCGCAGGGTCCGCGGTTCGTTGCCACCCGGCATCGCGCTTGATCCCGCCGGCATTCTGGTCGGCGCACCCACTGCGCCCGGCCAGTTTCACTTCACCCTCGAAGCCAGGGATTCCTCGCCCACACCCATCGCCAAGACACGTAATTACGTCCTCACCGTGTCCCCGCCCGCGGTCGCCCAGACCCGCACTGCGGCGCCCGCCGCGGTTCTCCCCAACGGATTTCTGGGCCAGGCCTACTATTACCAGCTCGCGACTCCGCAGCAGGGAACGCCGCCGTGGCGCTTTCGCAGCGTCCGTGGTTCGTTGCCACCCGGCATCGCGCTTGATCCCTCCGGCGTCCTCGCCGGCACGCCCACTGCACCCGGACAATTTCACTTCACGCTCGAAGCCACGGATTCATCGCCCACACCCGTCGCCAAGACACGCGCTTACGTGCTCACCGTGCCCCCGGCCCTGACCGTCACCTGGACACAACCGCCGCAGGTAACCGCGGGCGGCGCCATCGCCGGTGAACTGCAGGTCACCAACGGCAGTGGCGGCCCATTCGACCTCACCGTCATCGTGGTCGCGGTGAACACCATAGACAAGGCATTCACGCTCGGGTACCAGCACTTCTCCGTCGGCGCCGGTTCGCAGCGCATTTCCTTCGGCTCCACGCTGCCGCGCGACACCTACGTCGTCCACGCCGACGCCGTCGCCGAAGATTCCGAGGCCGGCAAAATCTATCGCACCCGCCTGCAAACCGACCCGCTCACGGTGCCGTAGTTGTATTCGGTTCTCGGTGATCGGTTCTCGGTTCTCGGTCGCAGTTGGAAAATCCTCGTGCTCGGATCACGCATTTATGTCAATCAGAAATCGGCAATCAACAATCGACAATCGGCAATGCAGTTGCTCCCAAAAAGCAAATGCGGCGCCCTCATCCGCGCCGCTTCCGCCTGCAACTAGAAACCAGAAACTAGAAACTACTTCTTCAGTTCCGCTGTCCAATTCACCACCAGGTTCAGTGTCGCCGACGCGTCCTGTGTTCCCACGTTGAACAGGAACTTCTTTCCATCGCGGCTGGCATCATAAGCCACGCCATTCGCGGAGGAGTCCTGGTGAAACAATTCGCGCACTTGCCCAACCTCAAAGTTCCCGCCTTTGTCTGAGACCTCTGCCGAGTACAGCGTGTCGGCGGCGTCAAAATAGAACAACTCCTTGCCATCGCCGCGCCACGCCGGGTAATCGCCCGCATTGGTCGAAACCTGCCACTTGCCTCCTTGTCCGGATGCGGCCGTCACGTATACCTGCGTCTGCCCCGATTCGGTGGAGACATACGCAATCCACCGCCCGTCGGGCGAGATGCGGAAGTGGCTGACATTGGCCTGCGGACTCGCCGGCGAAATCAGCAACGCCGGTTTCGCGTGGCCATCCGCCGGAACCGTGTAGATCGAGTTGCCGGTCGGTCCCAGTTGCGAGGTGTACAGCAGGTTCTGTCCATCCGGCGTCCAGGAGGGAAAGGCAGGGGTGACGCCCTTTTCCTGCACCAACAGGCGAGGCTTACCGCCACCGTTGGCCGGCATCAGGTAGAGCGTGCTGTCGCCCGCCGCGCCCTGGGTCCCTTGCGCCGCGTACGCGATCGTCTGCCCGTCCGGCGACCACGCCGGCTGGAACTTGGTTGGCGGATCAAACGTCAGCCGCGTCTTGATATTTCGTGCCGTGTCGAAAATCCAGATGTCTTCCGAAGGCGAGCCGTAGCCTACCGCGATCTTCGTTCCGTCCGGCGAAATGCGCGCGTCCATGTACTGACCCCGGTCGCCCACCTGTCCGATCCGTTTGCCCGTTCGGTCGAACCACACCAATTGCGTCCCGGCATCGGCCGTCCCGCTCTGGTAGGTCAGCACGCCGTTGGCCGACACGGAGAACAGCGTTCGCCACACCGTGCCGTCGTATTGCACCCGATCCACCACCGGGAATGCGTCCCCTTTTAGCGTCCCGCTTTGCGGATCGAAGCGCTGCGCCATAACCGACGTCTGCGCGTGGAACAGTATGTAGCCGGAGGAATACTGACCTCCGGCATCGCTCGCGATCAACAGCTTGTTTTCCTTGCCGTCCAGAGATGCGAAGTAGATGCCGTTCTGGTCCCGCATCCCTCCGCTGTGATTCGTCGCCAGGTACAGGAAATGCTTGCCGTCCGGCAGGAAGCATGGCCAGCGATGCGTCGTATGCTTGCCCAGGTCCAGCTTGGTTACCGATTGCGCCGTGCCGCCCTGCGCGCTGATCCGCATCAGGCTGACGTTGAAATCCGGCGCGTACACGATCACGTTGTCCTGGCTCCACGTCCCGCCGCGCGCGTTGGGGGCATCCGCCAGCGGGGCCACCGCGCCTCCGTTGGCAGGGATCTTGTTCAATTTTCCATTGGCAAAGAAGCCCAGATACCGGCTGTCGGCCGACCAGAAGGGAAAATACCCTCCCTCGGTTCCGTCCAGTCGTTGCGCCGTCGGGCTGCTCAAGGACCGCACCCACAGCGCCTTGGAACTGTCCGTCCCCTTCGCTGCGAAGGCGATCTTTTCTCCATCCGGCGAGACCACCGCCGGCCCGCCAAAATCGCCCAACGCATCGAAGGCCGTCTTCTCTGGAGGCAGAATGATCGCGTGCAGCGGCCGCGGCGCGGGACGTGCCCAGAACTGCATGCCGGCTGCGATCGCCAGCAGTACCGCGACTGCCGCCACCGCCCACGCCAGCCACTCGCGCCGTTTTGCCTGCGCTTTCGGCTGCTTGGCGACCGCGGCCGCCGCCGTCTGCGATGTCCAGTTCAATTGCAGCTTTAAATCATGTGCCGTCTGCAAGCGCTCGTCCGGATCCTTCGCCAGGCAGCATTTGACCACCATCTCCAGCGCCGGCGGCGTCAGCGGTTGCAGTTGAGAGATCGGCTCCGGCTCTTTTTCCAATATCGCGGCCAGCACCGAGAGCTGGCTCTTGCCTTCAAACGCCCGCTTGCCCGTCGCCATCTCGTACAGCACGCATCCCAGGCTGAAGATATCGCTGCGCGCGTCGGCTTCCACGCCTTGCAAGACTTCCGGCGCCATGTACTGAAACGTCCCGACGATCGTCCCCTTCTGCGTCAGCGGCGACGCCGGTCCGGTCAGCGAGATCAGCGGCGTCGTCGGACTCGACGGAGTCAGAGGCGTCCCGGCGTGCCCGGCTTTGCTAGGCAAGAGTTGTCCCGCCGCCACCCCGATCGCGACTGCCGCCGGCTTTGCCAGCCCGAAGTCCATCAGCTTGGCGCCCGCCTTGGTCAGCATGATGTTCGCCGGCTTCAGATCGCGGTGCACGATGCCTTGCCGATGCGCCTTGTCCAGCGCTTCGGCGACTTCGCTTCCGATTTTCAGCACCTGTTCGATCGCCAGCGGCCCCTTCGCCAACCGGCCCGCCAGCGTCTCGCCTTCCAGGTACTCCATCACCAGGAAATCAATGCCGTCTTGCGAGCCGACATCGTGCAGCGTGCAGATGTGGGGATGCGACAGGGAACTGATCGCCCGCGCCTCGCGCTCGAAGCGCTGCTTCAAATCGTTGTTGGAAGACAAGTGCGACGGCAGGACCTTGATCGCGACCGTGCGTTCCAGCCGCGTGTCGCGCGCGCGGTACACCTCGCCCATCCCGCCCGCGCCCGCCGCCGACTGGATCTCATACGGCCCGAGTTTGGTTCCCGCTACCAGAGACATCTTTTCACCCGCGTTCAACAACAACTACTGACAGCTCAGAACCGAAAACCGAGAACCGACAACCGAGAGCCGCTGAAACTGAAACTGAAACTACTTCTCTTATTTCAGTCCGGCCATGACGAACAGCCGCGACAACACCCGCCGCGTGTCGTACAGGTAATGCTTGCCGTCGGGCGTGACGTACACACGCCGGAAACTGAGAACGCCCGCGGGGTTCGCGGGAACAAAACGGTGCCAGGGTTGGCGGCTTCCGCTGCGCGGGTCCAGTTGGTATACGGTCAGCGGAACTTCGCCGCGCGAGCGGATCAGCAAACGGCCATCCGCCGACCATTGCACCGGAGTGTCCTGGGTTTGCATGCCGGCCACGGGATGGGGCGCGCCCCCGGAGAGGGCGCACATCATCCACCGGCCCTCACCGTCACGCGCCAACACCGAGGCGCCGTCCGGTGACAGCATCTGTCCCAGCATTCCTTCCGGGGTGATGGGACGCGGCGGCGTCTGCCCGGACGTAGCCAAGGTGAAGGTGCGGGCCGGCCGTCCCGGTTCGGCGGCGACTAGGGCGACGTGCTGGCCGTCGGGCATCCATGCCGCCATTGACTGATACGCCAATCCGAACGAGGGCAGTTCGCGGATCTCACCCACGCCGGTGGGCGCCAGCAGCAGTCGCTGGTTCCACATGCCCAGCACCGTCTTGCCGTCGGGCGACATTCCCAGCATCACGCCCTGGCCCAGATGAACCGCCGGGGAGCCGTCGGTCCGCCGCACGAACATTTCGTAGCGGCTGCCGGCATCGAACTCGTCGATCGCAGCCAACTGGCCGTCATTCGAGATTCCATACGCAGCCGCCCAATGGAAGGTGACCAGATTCCTGCTTTCCGCGCCGCCGATTGTCCCCGCGATGATGTCGCCGCCGCGGTCTTCGGTGGTGAGCATCACCCGCCCATCGCGCGAGATGTCCTGCATCACGATAATTTCCAGGGCGCTCCACACGGTCCGCACTTTGGCCGACCTGGTGACCGCGTGCAGCCGGATGCCTTCGGTGTACCAGATCTCTTTGCCGTCCGGCGTCCAGGCGAGACCTTGTTCGGTGTCGTAGGAGGGCGTCAGCGCTTTCTTGTTGCCTTGCAGGTCCACGACCGCCACGGTGCCGGCATCGTCGCCATATACCGGGTGGTCCATGAAGGCGATGAGATCGCCTTGCGGCGAGAATCGCAAGTGGCTGATGTAGCCGTCGGTGGTGTAGAGCGGTTTGCCAACCGGGTATTCCAGTTGGAACCGCCCCGCCACGCTCCGCGCGATCGCCAGCCCGGAACCGTCCGGCGCCCAGTCGGCATCGGTCACGCCTTCCAGCATCGATTTTGGTGCGCCGCCCAGCAGCGAGCTGCGCGCCAATGTCCCCGTCGGTACCCAAGGCTCCAGGAAGCGCCGCTCCAGCGCCACGGCCAGTTCGCCGGAGCGGGAAACGGAAAGCAGGTCGGCCTTCACCGATTCGATCGGCTGCGACTCGCTTGTGTCCGCGCGCCCGGAGTACAACTGCGCCGGTGCGCCATCCCAGTTCGCGGCATACACCACCGCTTGGCCGTCGGGGGCAAACCGCGCCGCGCGGACGTAGCCGC
Organism: Terriglobia bacterium; assembly: GCA_020072845.1. Taxonomy (NCBI): domain Bacteria; kingdom Pseudomonadati; phylum Acidobacteriota; class Terriglobia; species Terriglobia bacterium. The sequence goes on along the minus strand of JAIQGF010000008.1, from coordinate 205,881 downwards.
TGCGAAACGTCAGTTGTTGCGTCGCAATCGACGTGGGAGACAGGCTGCGGCGCGCCGCCAGCGCCCCGGCCAGGCTGCCGACAACCAGCAGGAGAACGGCGCCGGCGATCCAACGCGTGCTCGCGCGGCCAGCCGGCTTGACTTTCACCATTGACGCCGTCGCGCTGCTGCCGCTGATCGCCTCCAGCGCAAATCCCACGTCGCGCGCCGAATGGAATCTCCGCGCCGGTTCTTTCTCCAGGCAGCGCCGCACGATGCGCTCCAGCCCCGGCGACACCTTCAGCTTTTCTGTCTCCAGCTCCCGCGGTTCCTCCTTGAGGATGGCGTTCATCGTCTCCACCGACGACTCGCCCTTGAACGCCCGCTGCCCGCTCAGCATCTCGTACAGAATGGCGCCGAAGGCGAAGATGTCGGTGCGCGCGTCCACTTCCTTGCCCCGCACCTGCTCCGGCGACATGTAGCCCGCCGTGCCCAGCACCATGCCTGGCGTGGTGCGCGTTCCCATCGTGGCCCCATCGTCGGGTGCCCCACCCAACGCGGTTTTCGTTGGGTGGGCTTGCAGCTTCGCCAGCCCGAAGTCCAGCACCTTCACCCGCCCGTCGTTGGTGACGAACACGTTTTCCGGCTTCAGGTCGCGATGCACCACGCCCTTGTCGTGCGCCGCCGCCAGTCCTTCCGCAATCTGCGAGGCGTACTCCACCGCGCGCCGCTGCCCCAGCGCCCCTTGCTTCATCTTTTCTCGCAGCGTCTCGCCCTCAAGCAATTCGCAGACGATATACGGCGAACCCGCGTGCTCGCCGATGTCGTACACCGCCATGATGTTGGGATGATTCAGCGCCGCCACCGCGCGCGCTTCCTGCTCGAAGCGCCGCAGACGGTCGGGATCGCCGGCAAAGGATTCCGGCAGGACCTTGACGGCCACCGTGCGCTCCAGCCGCGTGTCGCGCGCGCGATACACCTCGCCCATTCCGCCCGCGCCCACCGCGGACTGGATTTCATAGGGCCCGAGCTTCGTCCCCGCTTGCAGTGTCATGTTGAATAAAAAGCTGGAGTGCCATCCCCTGGCTGGGCCGAATTATAGACTGGTGGCCCGTTCTGAAGCATCAGCGATTTGATGTGGTGCTTCTCGTTGGGGTGCACAGACTTTTATGTCGACGCTGTTATTGCGCCCATCGCGGAACCCTTCTCAAAACAGAATTTCTTATGGCGCTCATAGAAATTTCTGCCTCGACTCCCGGCCCGGTTTTCCGTATTCTGGAAAATCATCGGAATTGACGAGCTGCCACCGACCGGCGGTTGCGCAGCACCGCCCGTTAACCACGAGCTACGAATCGCTGCTTCTGGAGGCATTCATGAGCGCCGCGCGCGTTCCAAGCAATCCCGCTCAGGCACAGTCCGTCGAAGAAAAGATCCGTCTTCGCGCTTACCTGCTTTTCGAAAAGCGCGGCGCAGAACACGGCCGCGCCCTTGACGACTGGCTTCAGGCCGAGGAGGAAATCCTGCGCAGCGAGCCGAGCGCGCCGCCGGTTCGCCTGACACCGCCCAGGAAATCTCGGACTAGGCGGACCAGCATCTAATTTGTCGCAGCTGAATGATTTGTCACTCAGTACTCGGCACTAGGTACTCGCCTTCAGCAGCTTCAGCCAGCGTTGCCAGGCGTCGTCGTGCGCTTTCTTGTTGGCCTCGTTTCCGCTGGGATCTTCGCCGGCGCGCATGAAGCCGTGTCCGGCGCCTTCGTAGGTGACCGGCTCGTACTTCTTGCCCGCGGCTTTCATCTTCTGCTCGGTGTCGGGAATGGTCGCGTCAATGCGGGCGTCGTTGCCGGCGTAGAAGCCGTACACCGGCGCAGTAATGTTCTTGATCGCGTCATCCGGCGGGGGTGGCCCGTAGAACACAAATGCGGCCGCCAGGTCCTTGCGCACGGTCGCGAAGCGGAACGTCATCCCGCCTCCCCAACAAAATCCCGCGGCCGCCAGCTTGCCATTCGATGCCGGCAGCTTTTTGGCGTAGTCGGCGGCGGCGTTCAGGTCGGCCATCACCTGCTCCGGCGGCAGCTTGGAGTTGGCCTCGCGCGCCGCGTCGCCGCTGGGGAAATCGCTCGACCGTCCGCCACCCGGCGCCATGCCGGAGAGCAGGTCGGGCGCGATGGCGATGTATCCGTTGGCCGCTAGCTGGTCGGCGACGCCGCGCACCCAGTCGGTCATGCCAAAGATTTCATGGATCACCACCACCACCGGCGCCTTCGTCTTCACTTCCGGATAGACGACAAACGCCTGTACGGCGCGGTCGCCGTGCTTGATGGTGACCCACTCGCCGTGACGCGGGCTTTTCTCCAGCTTGGCCTTCGCCCAGTCTTGCGCCGACGAGCACGTAACGCACATGGCCGCGAACATCAGCAGGCAAGCGACTACTCGCAATGGTGTCATGGCAACTCCAGATGCTCCAGATGGCAGAAGGTTGCGCCGCTACTTCTTGTTTCGCGGATCGTCGCTCGGATTGATGTAGTTGAACTGCAGCGGCGAGGCGCCGTGGATCTGCACCACCGTCGCGCCTTTCATCTTGACGTAGTGATGCATGCTGGGGTCGAGATAGGCAAAACTGCCCGCCGCCAGCGTCGTCATTTTGCTCTCGTCGATTTTGTCGCCCATGCCGAGGCGCATCGTGCCCGAAATCACGGTCACGTTCTCGCGCGCGGGATGCCAATGCGGCGGCACCACGTAGCCATCGGGCATTTTCACGCGCACCGTGAAGTCGCCGCTGCTGGCGCCGGGATCGCCTTCCAGCACCGCCACCTGCGCGCCCGGCGGGATAAACGGCGGCGCCGCTCCCCATTGCATCTGCGGCTGCGTGTAGACGTGCCGAGCTTCGGTTTTTGCCGGCTGGGACTTCGCCGATTCCTTCGACTTCATCGCCGCCTGCTGCCCCACGGCGGCAATCGCCAGCACCAACAATAGTGTGATCGAGAAACGTCGCATGCCATCCTCCTGATTGTGCGGGAGCATACGTGACGGTGGCAAAAAAGGTCAAGGCGGCACCGAGTACCGAGTACTGAGTACCGAGTGCTGAATGGCGCGCCAGAGCCTGCCCCCTAGAAAGTGGACACAATGCCGACAAATTACTGGCAACGTGTCCAACCGTATGGCATACTAATCTGCAGGACGGGACACATGGCAACGGCAACAGCAAAGCGACTGCGAGGTTATTTTCAGGACCTGCTCGGGGCAGGAACGGCCTCGGAGCAAAAAGTGGTTGACCTGGTGGAAACCGGTCTTCCGCTCAGCGTGCTGAATCGGCTAATGCAGCGGGGGTTGTCGAAGGGGGAGTTGTTCGAAGTCATTATCCCGGCACGCACGCTGAAGCACCGGAAAAGCAAGCGTCAGCCGCTGTCAAAGGAAGAATCGGAGCGAGTGGTGCGCACGGCGCGCATCCTGGCGACTGCGAATGCCGTGCTGGGCGACGACAGTTCGGCGCTGTCATGGTTGCGCTCGCCGAAGAAGCGCTTCCAGGGCCGCGCGCCCATCCAGTTGCTGGCGACGGAACCCGGTGGGCGCCTGGTGGAGGAGATGCTGATCCAGATTGACGAAGGCATGTTCGCCTAGAACAGTCGTCAGTCCTCAGTCGTCAGTCTTCAGCCAGACGAACCCCAATTTTTGTCATTCCAGCCCTGAGCGAAGTCGAAGGGGAGGAATCTCGGTTTTCGACGCTTCACTAGCCTATGGTCCTGTGGCGGATCAGCAATCACCGGACGCTGGACGGACGCGGCGGACTCAAGGCGTCGGCGCGATGGCACACCCGGGGCCGGCCGATTGTTTATTTGGCAGAGACGGCCACCGGGGCACTGACGGAAGCGCTGGTCCACCTGGAACTCGATCCCAACCATCTCCCCCGCAATTACAAGCTCCTGAAGAGCGAAGCTCCTGACGGCATCTCCATCCGAAGCGTCACCAAGGCCGATCTTCCGAAAAATTGGGTGGAGGACGAAGTTGCCACGCGCACCATCGGCGACGAGTGGCTGACGTCGAATGAGACCGCGCTGTTGCGTGTCCCGTCTGCCATCGCCCCGGAATCCTTCAACGTTCTGCTGAACCCCATGCACCGCGAGGCGGCGAGAGTGGTTGTGGTGGATTATCGCGACTATCCGTGGGATCGGCGGCTGCTGGAGTAACCGAGTCTTCCTGACGACTGAAGACTGACGACCGACGACTGCCTTTGCTGACGACTGTTCCCGGGCGGTTCGAGCAGGGAAGAGGAACTACCCCTGTGATGCGGGGCGGATTATTTGAGGGGTGAGGACCGAAATGGGAACGAGGGTGAAAAGTTCAGGAGCAGTCACGCGTGACTTTTCGCAACTCCCTCGCATGCCTTGAAATGAACTCCGGTGGTAGCGCGTTCCCAATCATTGCGGCAATCGCCGATTTACCGTCCCTCACATGAAACCTGTAACTCTTTGGAAAGGACTGCAGCAGTGCCGCTTCTCGCAATGTGATCGACCTATTCTCCTGCGGGTGTAAGAATCGCCCTTTTGATGGATTTGTGCAGCCGCTAGTAATTGTGGGTGCCACATCGTCCCATTTCATTCGGCCGTACACGTCCCTGAAGCCGTTACACTCGTGATGGCAAGGCAATTGAAGGCTGTCCTCCAGATCACCTCTGCTACCGCCGTCTTTTGGAATCAGCGAGATCAGTGTTTTTATGCCCGGATTTCGTCGCTCCGGGATATTGTGCAAGGAATCACGGCTTCTTCCAGCCTTGGGCAGCGATCCGATCGTTTGCTTTACGGTTGCACGTTCAGGCTCCGGCAAAGCAAAGTTCACCGGTCCTAGCCTACTAGCCAATAGAATTAGTCTTTTTCGGCGTTGAGGAACTCCAAAATCTGCGGCGTTTAGGACCCGGTATTGGGAAAAAAAACCAAGCTTCCGTAGCTTGGCCACCAACGATAACCACCTCCGGTCACAAGCCAGTCCCGGAACGTTTTCAACCATCACTGTTCTCGGAAGCAGCACGCGGACGAAGCGCATCACTTCAGTAAGCAAGTCTTTTTCTTTTCGCGCGATGATTCGCCGTCCGCGATTTAGCGTACGCATCGTCGAGAATGCTTGGCAAGGCGGGCACGCAGCGAGCAAATCCAATTCTCCGCGTTTCAGTCGAAGATCCTGGAGAAGTGTCTTTGCTCTTACGTCGCGGATATCTTCTTGCCAGATATGGACTGCAGGATGGTTACTGCGATATGTACGGGCTGAAACCGGGTCGTTCTCAACAGCACCCAGAACGCGAAACCCAGCCCTTTTCAAACCCGTCGTCAGGCCGCCACACCCAGAAAACAGGTCGAGCGCGGTGTACGAACGGCTACGTGAAGGCTTGCGCGGGCGCGGCATTCTTGGGGTAGTCTAGCACCATTGTCAATGACGTTTCCGCGCCGCTGTGCCGCCCTCGATACGTGTGAGTAGCCGTGCCAGGGTGGCGTCGACATGCGATTTCCGCAACTGGCATTGCCAAACGGTGAGGACTGTCCATCCTAAGCGCCGGAGGGCGGTAGCGGTACGGCGATCTCGGGCCGCATTACCTGTAATTTTTTTTCGCCAGAACAGGCTGTTACTCTTCGGAACCGATGCCCTGGTGCAGCCCCGATGACCATGCCAGAAGCAGCCGTTCACAAATATCGCCGTGCGGTACTTGCGCAGAGCCATATCGGGTCTGCCCGGCAACGTACGCACATGAATGCGGTAACGATATCCGTGCCTGTGCAGAAAAGACCGCACAACGAACTCGGGTGCTGTATTGCACGACTTGATTCGCGCCATAAGCGCGCTTCTCTTGCGACGGGAAATGAAATCAGTCAATGCTTTATGCCCGGAATTCGTGGTACGTTAACGTAGCATTTACCTATAGTTCGGAGGGTACTTTTCACGTAGGCCCTGAAAGGTAGCCACAAGACATCCATGATCGAAAAAACGGACTTTTATCACGGGGCTGCGCTCATCCGCGTAATAGAGGATGCGCGCTGCCGGACAATCCAGAAAACGGATCACGGATACGTTGTAAATCAGTCGACACTGATTTACCCGAAGTATACGACCAAAACCCACTCACCATGGCATTTCACCTTAAGCACCGATGACGTGTCTCGGTTGAGGGATGCGCTTCCATTATTTTCGCGCGCGGTGATTACGTTTATTTGCGGTGGCGACGGAATTTGCGGCGTGCCGCTCGGCGAGCTTAGGTCTGTGACAGGCAGCGAACCATCGTGGATCACACTAACGAGGAAATTCAATGGTTCATACGCGGTCAGTGGCCGCGTCGGTGCACTTTCTCACAAGATCGCACGGAATAGATGGCCAGCCGTCATTTTCGAGGACGAATCTCATGAGTAGCAGTGCCGCTCCCAAACGGTCAGTTATCGCCGATGGCCCGCACACCGCAGAAATTCTTCGGGTGCTGGAAAGCGACCTGGGTCCGGATGGTATCCGGGCCGCTTCTGAGAAGGCAGCGCGAATTATTAACTTGTCGGTAGACCCGATTGCTGGCCAGCCGCCGCAGCCGTCGGATGGGTTGTTATACGGCCTGATCCAAAGCGGAAAAACCAGCATTCTGACTGTCGCTGCTGCGATGGCCGTTGATAACGGATTCCGGTGCATCGTAATCCTCACAACGGACAATGACCCGCTGTATGACCAAACGCTAGACCGCGTCAAAGCCGCGCTGAGAGGACTCAACGTGCTCGGCAAGCGGGACTGGCGCGACCCGGCTCGATTCGCGCGCCAACTCCGGACCGGTCCGTTTGCCGTGGTTTGTTCGAAGAATGGCAGCATGCTCCACAGCCTGCTCAACGCGTTTAGAGACGCTCGCGCCAGAGGCTTATCGGTCCTCATCATCGATGACGAAGCGGACCAGGCGAGCCTGAATACAAAGACGAGTTCCGGCAAAGGGGTGAGCAGGATCAACCAAGTAATCACTGATTTCCGTGACTATTTTCCGGTCAACACCTATCTGCAGGTCACGGCGACGCCGCAAGCTCTGTTCCTTCAGCGGCCCGATCATCGCTACAGACCATCGTTTTCCGTCATAAGCGAACCCGGCAAGGGTTATGTCGGTGGAGACGCATTCTTTGGCAGCGGCAGAGCAAGTCTGCTACGGATCGTCGATTTGGCAGAAGTTTCGAACCTAAAGGCTCCTGCGCAACCGTCACCGACAGGCGCCTTACCGCGCGGTTTGAAGAAAGCTCTGTACACATTTCTTGTCAGCGCTGCAGCGAAGGTTTTGGAGCGCCCGACCGAGGGGTTTGCTTTCCTCTGCCACGTGAGTGTCAGTACCCGCGACCATGCATATATCGTGTCGCTAATTGATTCCTTCAAGTCTAATACCGTGGCTACGCTACAGGCGAAGGGATCTGCTAAGCATCTGCAGTTGATGAAGGACCTGCGTGATGCCTATGATGACCTTTTTGGGACTGACGCTACGCTCGCAGCGTTTGACAAAATAGTCGACAGGATCGAGTTCTACATCAATGGCGCCAACATTAAGCTGGTTAACGCGAGATCTAATGACGAGATCAAGCTCGATTCTGTGTTCAACCTTTTCGTCGGAGGTAATAAGCTGGGGCGCGGAGTAACCATCAAGAATCTGCTGGTGAGCTACTATGGGCGGAATCCCCGTACCCCAAATGCCGATACCGTGCTTCAACATGCCCGTATGTACGGCTACCGCGAGCATGACCTAGGAGTGACTCGGTTGTTTCTGCCGCAGCGTCTGGCTGATCACTTCACGTCAATACATCAAATGGAGACGGCACTGCGCGACTTGCTGCAGGCTTATCCTGAGGGCTGTTTTGAGGGAATTTACGTCTCGGGATCGTGGCGACCAACCCGACGTAACGTTTTGGATCCAAACTCGTTAGGCTTCTACGTCGCTGGGAGCAGTTGCAATCCAGCTTATCCGCTACGCTCAACCGCCGTGGAGCGTGATACTGCATGGCTCGACAGCCAATTTTCGGGTATCGGCGATGATGAGCCGTTCCAGACCATCACAATCGACCGCGTCATTGAATTGACAATGAGGTGTCACCACGATCCGGCTCATGGTGCGCAGCTCTGGAATCACGAAGCATTGCGTGCCGCGCTTGACATGCAGAAACAGATGAAGGGGAACGGGGCATACCTAGTTTTGCGGCGAGGACGCAATCTGACCCAACCGCGCCGCGAAAGCGCAGGAATTCTCACTGGGGGTGAAGAAGCGCTCGCACCTCGCGACGCCGTCACACTGTTTCTGTATCGGCAGAATCGTACGGCAGCCGGTGAAGCTGCAGTGTGGTGGCCGCAGATTCGCTTCCCAGATGGAAACTACGTCCTTGCGTTCAGTTTTGATTGGTAGACAACAGCCGCTTGCCCCACCGTTTGCGGTATTCGAAGGGTGGGATTGTCGCGCTCTGATCCGCGTTCATCCGCGTTAATCAGCGGCAAACAAGAAAAGCCCCGCTCTCGCGAGCGGGGCCTTGTTTTCGCTAGCAACTAGAAACTAGCAACTAGCAACTGCTTTTAGTACATGTCTCCCATCCCGCCGTGGCCGCCGGGCATCGACGGAGACTTCTTGTCCTCCGGGATCTCGGCGACGAGGGCTTCGGTGGTCAGCATCAAGCTGGCAATCGAGCCCGCGTTCTGCAGCGCGGTGCGGGTGACCTTGGTCGGGTCAATGACGCCGGCTTTTACCAGGTCCTCGAAGTCGCCGGTCTGCGCGTTGTAGCCGAAATTCGCGTCCTTCGCCTCGCGAATCTTGCCCAGCACCACCGCGCCTTCGTCGCCCGCGTTCTCCACGATCTGGCGCAGCGGCTCTTCCAGCGCGCGCTTCACGATGTTGCCGCCAATGGCTTCATCACCGTGCAGCTTGAGCCTGTCAATGGCCTCGACGCAGCGCACCAGGGCCACGCCGCCGCCGGGGACAATACCTTCCTCGACTGCCGCGCGGGTGGCGTGCATGGCGTCCTCGACCCGAGCCTTCTTTTCCTTCATCTCGGTCTCGGTCGCGGCGCCCACCTTGATCACCGCCACGCCGCCCACCAGCTTGGCCAGGCGCTCCTGGAGCTTCTCGCGGTCGTAGTCGCTGGTGGTCTTGTCGATCTGGGCGCGGATTTCCTTCACCCGGCCTTCGATCTCGCTGTGCTTGCCCTTGCCCTCGACGATGGTGGTGTTGTCCTTGTCGATGGTGACGCGCTTGGCCCGGCCCATGTCGGCAAGCTGAACGTTTTCCAGCTTGATGCCCAGGTCTTCGGTAATCGCCTTGCCACCGGTCAGGATTGCGATGTCCTGCAGCATGGCCTTGCGGCGGTCGCCGAAGCCCGGCGCCTTGACCGCGACGGCTTGCAGCGTGCCGCGCAGCTTGTTCACCACCAGGGTCGCCAGGGCCTCGCCCTCAACGTCCTCGGCGATGATCAGTAGCGGCTTGCTGGAACGCGCAATCTGCTCCAGCAGCGGCAGCAGGTCCTTCATCGAGCTGATTTTCTTTTCGTTGATCAGGATGTAGGGGTCCTCGAGTATGGATTCCATGCGCTCGGGGTCGGTGACGAAGTAAGGCGACAGGTAGCCGCGGTCGAACTGCATGCCTTCGACCACTTCGAGCTGCGTCTCCATCGTCTTGGATTCTTCCACCGTGATGACGCCGTCCTTGCCCACCTTCTTCATCGCCTCGGCGATGATGCGGCCGATGGTCTCGTCATTGTTGGCGGAAATGGTGCCGACCTGCGCGATGGCGGTCATGTCGCCCGCTACCGGCTTGCTGTATTTGTCCAGCGCGCCCGGTATGCGGTTGCCGTCCTTGTCCACCGTGCCGGTGATGGCGAAGACGGCCTTCTCGATGCCGCGCTTCAGCGCCATGGGGTTGGCGCCGGCGGCCACGGTCTTCACGCCCTCGCGGAAGATGGACTGCGCCAGCACGGTGGCGGTGGTGGTGCCATCGCCGGCGACGTCGCTGGTCTTGCTGGCGACTTCGCGCACCATCTGCGCGCCCATGTTCTCCAGCGGGTCCTTGAGTTCGATTTCCTTGGCTACGGTGACCCCGTCCTTGGTGATCGACGGAGAACCGAATTTCTTTTCGATGACCACGTTGCGGCCCTTGGGGCCGAGCGTGACCTTGACGGCGTCGGCCAGTATATTGACGCCGCGCAGGATCGCCTGCCGCGATTCCTCGCCATGAACAATCTGTTTCGCCATATCTGTGTATCTCCTCTTCGATGTCTGTGTGGCACAGCCGCCTCGGCTATGCGCAACAATGTCTATTGGTCCGTCGGTCGATCGGTCGATCAGTTTCTCAGTTCGTCAGTGCTTCCGTTTTGCTTCGACTGGTTCTGACCGACAACCGATAACCGATAACCGAAACGCTGTCACCGCCTTGACCCGGCTTTCTCTTCCTTTTCCTTCTTCGATCCGGTCAGGATGCCGAGCACTTCTTCCTCGCGCATGATGATCAGCTCTTCGCCGTCAATGGTGATTTCCGTGCCGGAGTACTTGCCGAACAGAACGCGGTCGCCCTCTTTCACGTCGAGCGGGCGGAGCTTGCCCTCTTCGTTGACCTTGCCTTTGCCGGCGGCGATGATTTCGCCTTCCTGCGGTTTGTCTTTGGCGGTGTCGGGAATGATGATGCCGCCACGCGTGGTTTCTGCTTCTGCCACCCGGCGGACCAGAACGCGGTCATGCAGGGGAGTGAATTTAGCCATGAAACGACCTCCTTTTCAAACGCTACAGCACTGGATTTGATCTTGTTTTCTTACTCTAAGTGGCTGTACTTGCAACCTGATATAGCCGAAATCTGCACCATGGCAAGAGGCTAGCTACATCGAGTGTTAGCACTCTCGCCTGTCGAGTGCCAAGTGTAAATGGCAGGCATTTTGTTTGTCAAGGGGGAGAGGGGGTGCACCGAAAATGGTGCATCCGACAAGGGGTCGAGGTGCAGCCCACATCTGCCAAAATCGGGTAGAAGTGGGGCACCCAGCGCTTCCACCGGCTTAGAGGCCAGCGCTCAACTGCGCACGCGAGGGCGCCCTTCGACTTCGCTCAGGGCAGGCTGTGTGCCACAGAGGATACGTGTGATCGGTCTCACGACAGGTTGGCGGCCGGTTTCGTCTTTCCGGACGCGGCGGCGAGGGGCAGGAAGATGGAGAAGACGGTGCCGGAGCGATGTGGGGTGGTGCGGGAGCGAACGCGGATGGAGCCCGCGTGTTTGTCCACGATCTGGCGCGAGACCTACAGTCCGAGGCCGGTGCCCGCGTCCTTCTTGGTGGTGAAGAAGGGCTCGAAAATCCGGGCTAGGTTTTCGGGCGCGATGCCGTGGCCGGTGTCGGCAACGGTGATGCGTACGCCACGATTCGCCGGTGAGCGCCAGTCCGGCGCCGAGGCGACCTTGATCTGAAGGCGTCCGCCGGGCTGGACCGCATCAATGCCGTTGCTGATGACGTTGGACAAAACCTGACGAATCTCACCCGCCGAGCCCAGCACCTGAAGACGCGCGCAGTAGCGCTTTTCGACCGCGAGGTTCCGGGCCTCGATCCTGGTTTGCAGCAGCGCGAGAATATTATCGAGGAGTTCAGCCGGGTCGAAGCGGACGGGCGCGCTCTGGTCACGATAAAAACCGAGAGTCTGCTTGGTGATGTGAGCGACGCGCTGGAGTTCGGTATCGGCGAGCTCGAGATGCCGGCGGGCGGCTTCCGGGAGATGCTCGGCGGCGCGAGCCAGGTAGAGAAGGTTGGTGACGGCGGCCAGGGGATTGTTGATTTCGTGCGCGATGGTGGCGGCGAGGCGGCCGGCGGAGGCCAGCTTTTCGGACTTGACCAGAGCCTCTTCCGCCTGCCGGCGCAGGGTGACGTCGCGCAGAATGACGGTGTACAGCTTCTGGCCTTCCGATTCCACCTGGGAGATGGTGGCTTCAATCGGGAACTCCTCGCCGTCGGATCGAATGCCGGAGAGCGATCCGGGAGGTCGCATGGCGTGGGTGGAAACGCCGGTCTCGCCGAAGGCCTGAATGTGACGACGATGGATGTCGCGGAAACGAGGGGGAATGAAATGATCGAGGTCGCGGCCGATGGCGTCGGCGGCCGGGCAGCGGAAGATGCGCTCGGCAGCGGAGTTGAACAGGACAACCCGCTGGAAGCGGTCCACGGTGATGATTCCATCCATGGCGGAATTGACGATTCCGCTGAGGCGCTGCTCGCTGCTGCGGAGAGCCTGCTCGGCCCGCTCGCGGCGCCGGGCCAGGTCTTGGACCAAATGTAAGGCGCCTTCGGCGGCTTCACGTTCGGCAATCACGGCGGCCAGCGCCAGTCCGCTGACCGAGATGACAGCCAGGAACACCTGCAGCAAGGTGGCGCCGCGGATGGGGCTCGGCTGAACAAAAGGTCCCAGACCGGTGGCGGTCTGCCAGATGGCAACGGCGGCGATGAGAGCACTGACGACAGCCGAGCCGGCGATTTCAAATCGGATGGCGGCCCAGATGACAAAAGGAAACACCAGGAAGACCAGCACGTTGTCGGCGGCGCCCAAGCCGAAGCGATGGCCGAAGACCAGGAATGCAACCCCCGAGGCGGCGGCTGCCAACCCGGTGAATTCGAGGCGACTTTCAAACTGCAGGCGCGCGAGCCGAGAAAAGCTCAGGATCAGGGGAGCGACGACGATAACGCCCATGGCATCGCCCAAGAACCAGATCAGCCAGGCCGAGGTGAACCCCGACCAGGGTTTCACTCCGGTGAGATTGAGCGTGATGACACCGACCGTGGCCGCAACGGAGGTGCTCAACCCGCCGAGAAGCACCAGCGCCAGGACGTCCTGAAGACGGGGCAGAGCCGCCTGGAATCCCGGAGTCCTGCGCACCAGCCAGGTAGCCACCAGCGCGCTGCCGGTATTTCCCACCGCGATGCCGAAGCAAGCGGCGTGCGGAATCGGACTGAAAAAATTCACCAGAAAGGCGCCCGCCAGGACCGCGGGCCACATGCCATAGCCCCACACCAACAGGGCGGCCAGAGCGATGCCTGCCGGCGGCCAAACAGGGGAAACATTGCCGCTGGTGAAAGGAATGGCAAGACCGATCCTGCCGGCGAGAAAATACGCGGCCAGGACGATGGTAAGCCGGGAAAACAGGACTGCGCGAACCGGCGTGGCGAGGTGGCGTTGCCGCGGATAAGGGAAAGAAGAGAACACGTAACCTCGTCGGGGACGCCTCGAGGCAAGTGGAGACAGGATACACCGGGAGCGCGGATTATGGGGGAGGTGAGAATGCGATTGGTGAACGGAGGTTGAAAAACTAAAGCATTGCCGATTGGAGTGTGTCGCGGGCGAGGGCGGCGGGGCCTACAGGCTGGGAATGTCAGATCGCCTCAAAACGCTTCCGGCCATTGCTGTGCGCCGTGGTAGATGGCGAGGACTACGACGCGGTCCTTGTCAATGGCATAGGCTGCGATGAAGGGCGTGTTGGAAATGACCAGTTCACGGGTGCCGGGTACCCGGCCTGGCCGGCCTACCGTCGGAAACGCGGCGAGATCTTGGATGCTAGTGACGATTTGGATCACGATCCGGGCGGCAACCGGCTCGGAGTTGGACAGCGCGATGTAGTCATGTGCCTGGTCCAGTTGCCGAACCGCCTGTTCCGTCCATTCGATCATCGGCGCGGGCGTCCCGTCCTCTTGAGCCGCTTTGCCACCTGCTCATGGCTGAGCACGCGGCCTTTCCGCATGTCGTCCAGTCCCTTACGCACGAGCGCGTCCTGATACGCGTGCAGCTCGACGTAATTGGAGATGGCCTCATTAATCAGATAGCTTCGCGGACGGTCCTGCGCGGCCGCAAGCGAATCGAGTGCCTCGATTTTGCCGGCATCGGCACGGAAGCTGATGGTCTTTTCGGTGTTGTTCATAACTTAGAAAGTATGCCGGGTATTATTGTGTATTACAAGGCAAATTGGCCTGTGGCCTCAGACCTTCAGGTCGGCGGTGGGGGCGAAGTGCGGCGGCTTGCGGTGGTGCGTTGCCTGCTCGAAGGCGTAGGCGAGCTTGATCAGGACGGGCTCGGACCAAGCCCGGCCAAAGAATGAAATTCCCACCGGCAGGCCGAACACAAAGCCGGCGGGCACGGTGATGTGCGGATAGCCGGCGGCGGCGGGCAGGCCGGAACTGCCGCCGCGGGAGCGGTCGCCGTTGAGCAAATCGGTGGTCCAGGCGGGGCCGCCGGAGGGTCCGAGGAGGGCGTCGAGTTGGTGCTTGTCCATGGCCTCATCGATGCCCTTGGTGCGCGACAGCTCGCGATTTTTCTCCAGCGCGGCGAGGTAGTCCTTGTTAGTGAGCGGTCCCTTGGTTTCCGCTTTCTCGAACAGATCCTGACCAAAGTAAGGCATCTCCTGCTGGCGATGCTTTTCGTTGAACTCGATGATCTCCTTCAACGAGTGGACGGGGGCGGCGGGACCGAGGGCGGCGAGGTAGGCGTTGAGGTCGGCTTTGAGTTCGGTGAGGAAGACTTCCAGGATGGAGTCACCGAAGGTAGCGGGGCCGACTTCGACGGGATCAATGAGCACGGCGCCCTGGCGCTTCATCTCGGCCAGGCAGTCTTCCATCAGGCGGTCCACGGCGTCGCTGAAACCGAAGTTCTTGCGGACGACGCCAATACGCGCGCCGCGCAGAGCGGCAGGATCGAGAAAGCGCGTGTAGTCCACCGCGGGCTTGTCCTGCAGGGGAGCAGTGGCGCTGTCCTGGGGATCGTAACCGGCGAGCACGGAAAGCAGCGCGGCGGCGTCGGCGACGGTGCGCGCCATGGGGCCGGCGGTGTCGTGGGAATGGGCGATCGGGATGATGACCGAACGGCTGACCAGGCCGACGGTGGGCTTGATGCCGACGATCCCGTTGGTGGTGGATGGGCAGATGATGGAGCCGGAGGTTTCCGTGCCGACGGCGACGGCGCACTGATTGGCGGACACGGCCACGCCGGAGCCGGAACTGGATCCGCAGGGATTGCGATCGAGGGCGTAGGGATTGCGGGTCTGGCCTCCGCGTCCGCTCCATCCGCTGGTGGAGCGATTGGAGCGAATGTTGGCCCACTCGCTGAGATTGGTCTTGCCGAGAATGACCGCGCCGGCCTGGCGCAGCCTGCTGACCAGGAAGGCGTCGTGGGACGGAATGGAGCCGAGCAGGGCGAGCGAGCCGGCGGTGGTCATCATGCGGTCGGCGGTGCCGATGTTGTCCTTGATCAGGACCGGGATGCCGTGCAGCGGGCCGCGCGGCTTATGGGTGCGGCGTTCCTTGTCCAAGGAGTCGGCGATCTGGAGGGCGTCGGGATTGATCTGGATGACCGCATTCACGGCGGGGCCGTGCTTATCTTTATCAAGTGCCTGGATGCGCGCGAGGTATCGTTCGGTGAGGCTGCGCACGGTGAACTTGCCCGACGACAAGCCCTGCTGCAGATCGGCGATGGTCATCTCGTCCAATTCGAAGGCCGGAGGTTTTGCCGCAGCGGATGGCGAAGCGGCGTGCGCTGGAGTGTCCGATATGACCGGCGCGAGCATGGCTGCGGCACTTGCGATGGCGGTGGTTTTCAGGAATGAGCGGCGGTTGGGAGACTTCATCGTTGGCTCCAGAGGGCAAGGCGGGAAATTATACCTGCGGACCGGCGGTTTTCGGTCGTCGGTTTTCGGTTATCGGTAATCGGTTGAACAACATTTTCGATTGCCGATTGTCGATTGCCGATGGCCCGCTTTAGACTGAACGGGTGAAGATTGCGCTCGGGCAGATTAACACCACCATCGGCGACTTCAGCGGGAATGGCGGCAAGATCATTGAATTCTCGCGACGCGCGCAGGCGGCGGGCGCCGGCTTGGCCATGTTCCCCGAGCTTTCCATCTGCGGCTACCCGCCGCGCGACCTGGTGGAGAATCCTAGCTTCGTCAAACGCAATCAGGAGATGCTGGAGCGGATCGCCGAGGAGACGCGCGGCATGGCAGTGATCTGCGGGCTGGTGACGCCGGCGCACGCCGCCTCCGGCAAGTCGGTGATGAACTCGGCGGCGCTGGTCAAGGACGGCCGAGTGGGGTTCGTGCAGTCGAAGATGCTGCTGCCGACCTACGACGTCTTCGACGAATGGCGCAACTTCGCTCCGGCGAGCAAGCAGGAACTGTTGCCGTTCTGCGGGCGGCAGGTGGGGCTGACCATCTGCGAGGACGCGTGGAACGACAAAAGTTTCTGGAACCGGCAACTGTACGGCTTCGATCCGGTGGAGGCGCTGATGCGCGGCGGCGGCAACCTGCTGCTGAACATCTCGGCGTCGCCCTTCTACGCGGGCAAGCGCGAACTGCGGCAGAAGATGCTGGCGGCGCTGGCCATCAAGTACGGCGTGCCGGTGGCCATGGTCAACCAGGTGGGCGGCAATGACAGCCTGGTGTTTGACGGATCGAGCGTAGTGATCGCGCCCGACGGCCAGGTGGTGGCGCAGGCGAAGTCGTTTGAAGAAGACCTGATTTTTTTCGACACCGAAAAACTGGCCGGCGACTTGCACCCGCAGATCGAGGGACTGGAGGGCAGCGTGTACGCGGCGCTGGTGCTGGGCACACGCGATTACGTGCGCAAGTGCGGGTTTGAACGCGTGCTGGTGGGACTGAGCGGCGGGATTGACTCGGGACTGACGGCGGCGATTGCGGCCGATGCGCTGGGAAATCAGAACGTGACCGGTGTCGGCATGCCGGGGCCGTATTCCTCGAGCGGCAGCATTGAGGACGCGCGCGCGCTGGCGGCAAACCTGGGCATACGTTTCGAGCTGATCCCGATCACGGAAATCTTCGACGACTACCGGAAGACGATGAAACCGGTGTTCGCGGGCCGGGAAGAAGACGTGACGGAGGAAAACATCCAGGCGCGGATTCGCGGCGCGCTGCTGATGGCGCTCTCCAACAAGTTCGGCTCCATGGTGCTGAGCACGGGCAACAAGTCGGAACTGGCGGCGGGCTACTGCACGCTGTATGGCGACATGGTCGGGGGGCTGGCGGTGATTTCCGATGTGCCCAAGACCCTGGTGTACCGGCTGGCGCAGTACGTGAATGCCCGTAAGCCGGTGATCCCGCAGGCGACGCTGGAAAAACCGCCGTCGGCTGAGCTGCGGCCGAACCAAAAAGACAGCGACTCGCTGCCGCCCTACGACGTGCTGGACGCGATCCTGGAAGACTACATCGAGGACTACCAGAGCGCGGAGCAGATTGCCGAAAAGCGCGGCTTCGATCTCCACCTGGTGCGCAAGGCGATCCGCATGGTGGAACGTTCGGAGTACAAGCGGCAGCAGGCCGCGCCGGGGCTGAAGATTTCCGAGAAGGCGTTTGGTGTGGGGAGAAGATTTCCAATCGCCGCGCGGTGGGATTATTGAAAGACGTTGTCGGTTATCGGTTATCAGTTTTCGGTAAAGCAAGAACTAAGAACCGACAACCGAGAACCGAAAACCGTTTTTGAAAGGAGCGCATGCGCCGATACTTGGCATTGTCCGCCTTGGCCGTGATCGCCGCGCTCGCACTGGCGCAGGCGTCGGCGAAGCCCAAGCCGTCAGCCAGCGAAAACGGAACGTCGTTGCCCTCCAAGGCGACGGCCGACTCGTTCATGCGGCACATGTTCGGCTACGAGACGAACGTTGCATGGACGATCACCGGCATCAAGCCGTCGGAAGCGCCGGGCATTGCCGAAATCGACCTGACCATCAAATCGGCGCAGAACAACGGCGAACGCAAGCTGTTCGTGCTGGCGGGGCACAAACAGGCGATGGCGGGCAACCTGGCGCCGTTTCCCGGCGAAGGGGCACGGCCTTCGGACACGGCGATCAACAGCTTCGTACGGCAGATGATCGGGGGCACGAACCCGGCGATCACGTGGACGATTGCGGATGTGAAGCCGCACGCGGTGTCGGACCTGACGCAAGTGGTGGTGCTGGTGAACACGCCGCAGGGTCGCGGGCCGGTGGCGTTCCTGGTGACAGCCGACGGCAAGCATGCGCTGATGGGCGAATTGATTCCGTTCGCCGCCGACCCGTTCGCGGCCAACCGCACCAAGCTGCAGAAGGGCATCAACGGGCCGTCGCGCGGGCCGGCCAATGCTCCGGTGACGATCGTCGAGTTTGCCGACCTGCAATGCCCGGCGTGCAAGGCGGCGTTGCCGGTGATCCAGAAGCTGTTGGCCGACGCACCCAGCGCCCGCTTCGTGTTCCAGCAATTTCCGCTGACGCAGATGCACCACTGGGCGTTCGCGGCGGCGGAGTACGGCGAGTGCGTGCACCGCGAAAATCCGGCGGCGTTCTGGAAATTCTTGGAAGCAGTGTACGGCGCGCAGGAACAGCTCACCGCCGACACCAACAACACCGAGGATGCGGGCAAGAAAGCGACGGCCAAGCTGCAAGCGCTGGCGGCGGCGGCGGGCGTGGATGGGCAGAAGGTGGCGGCGTGCGCCAATCAGCCGGCAACCGCGGAGCGGGTGAAACAGTCGGTTGAGCTGGGGAAGGAAATGGAGATAACCGGCACGCCCACGCTGTTTATCGGCGGGCGCAGGATCAGCAACCTCGGGCAGTTGCCGCCCGAGCAGTTGAAGAAGATCGCGGATTTCATGGCGACGCAGCAAGCGAAGTAGTTAGAAGTTAGGAGTTAGGGTGGCGGAATTCGCAGGTGATTCAGCGGTTTTGGCCGAGTTGAAAGTCCGCCAGGTTGCTTCGTGCCGTCCCCTTCGACTGCGTTCAGGGCAGGCTCTACGGGACTCTGGGTATTTGTGGATGTTTCCCCAGGGGTGGCGAGTCTGTAGGAGAACTGTGCCGCGCCGCTGGCGCTCGATAATTCTGTTCACTTTTCCCAGCGCTGCCGCGCTGGGCTAACGAATTTCGCCGCTCCGCGGCTGGTTTCGGTTCGCTTTTGGACCACGGCAACGCGCGAAATCAAGCTATGACACAGACTCCTACGGGACTCTGAATTATTTGTGAATGTTCTCCCAGGGCTGGCGCCCCTTCGACTTCGCTCAGGGCAGGCTCTGGGCTACTAGCGTTCGCCCCTACGGGGCTGTGTTTCTACGTACCAACTACCATCTACCATCTACTAGCTGCTAGGAATGGTGATGGTCTTCGGCCTGGCTTCGCGGATGCGGGTCAGGTGGGGCGTGATCAGGATGATCAGCTCGGTGGATCTCTTCTGCGGGTTGTGACTGGAGGTGAGGGTGCCGAGCAGCGGCAGGCGCGCCACACCCGGCAGTCCGGTCAGCGTGTTCTGCTCCTCAACATCCAACATCCCCGCGATCACGCCGGCTTCGCCATCCTTGATGCTAATGGTGCCGGTATAGGCGCGGTTGCTGATCACGGGCACACCGTTGAAGGACTGCGCACTCAGCGCCTTCACTTCAACACTCAATTCCAGGCGGACATCGGTGGCGCCGTGAATCTGCGGAGTCGCTTTGACGAGCAGTCCCAGGTCTTCAAAGTTGAAGGAAGGGAAGGGCGCGATGAAGCTGTTGTTCTGAATGACCTGCGCAATGGCGGGCGAGTTGTAGATGGGGGCGAAGGTCGAGTTCAGGATGGGATAGCGCGCGCCGATGCGCATGGTGGCGGCGTTGCCGTGGGAGGCCCGCAGCGTCATGTGCTGAAGGCTGGAGACCTGCGACTCGTTGCGCGAGAAATTCACCGAAATCGGCGGAACAGCCAGGGCGGTAAGCGTCTGGCCGCCGCCGAAAGTAGCGAAGGGCTGCTGCAGGAGGGGGCTTTGCGACTGGCTCTGGAGTTGCGCCAGCAGGGCGGCAATGGCGGTGGTGTTGGCCGCGTTGATGCCGCCGGAGGCGATGAGTTGGTTGATCGCGTCCTGTACGTTGGGCTGCTGCAACGCCGCCAGCGCCGCAGCGTTCAGGCTGAAAGTCTGCCACTGCAGCGGCATGGTGAGGCCGAAACTGCGCATGAGGGAGCGGCTGATCTCGTAAACCTGGAAGTCGAGCATCACCTGCGGGCGCGATTGATCGAGCGCTGCCAGGAAGGCGGTGGCGGCGTCGAGGATGGGGCGCGGCGCGCGAACCACAAGGGTGGAGGTCGCATTCTGCGGCGTGATGAAGCGGATTTCGAAGACGGTGCGCAGCACGTTGACGATCTCGGAGAGATCCTGCGGGGCGGCCGCGTCGGGCACGAAGAAGGTGCGCAGCGACAAGCGCTCGAACTGGGCGCGGTTTTGCGCGTTGTCGGCATACACGAGGAACTCGCGCGCCGACAGCGGCGTCCAGGAACTCTTGCTCATCAGGCCGGCCACGCGCATGGCGGTGCGGAAGTCGGCGTCTTCCAGGTCAAAGCGAACTTGGCGGCTGACTACGGTTTCGTCGAATTGCGGGGCGACGCCGAAAGCCTTGCCGATGGCTTGGTAGAGGGCGCGGGTATCGCCCCGGAAATGGAAGTCATGCCGCGAATCGTTGAGCGGCTGAAGGCGCAGCTCGCCGGGATCATCCACTACCAGAAATTCGTGTGGGCCCGGCGGAGGCTTGTGTGCGGCGGCGGCGGCGAGCTGCTGCAGGGCGAAGGAATTGTTGGGATCGAGTTGCAGCGCCTGGCGAAACTCGGCGGCGGCGGCGATTTCCTTGTCCTCGAGCAGCAGGGAATTGCCCTTCTGGACGTGATCGTAAATCAACTTCTGGCGGATAATCTCGCGGGCAGTGGCGTACTCAAGGTTGCGCGGGACGACACGGGCAGCGGCATCGAAGGCGTCAAAAGCCTCGTCCGACTTGCCCGCCTTCTGCAGCTTGAGGCCGCGGGCGAAATCGCGCTGACCTTGCTTCAGTTCCTGCTTGGACACGCCACAGGTTGCGGGCGTGCGCTGCTGCGCGCATTGCTTCAACGCTTCCAGGTCGGGATTGGCGGGCTGCGGTGCAGACTGCGCCCAGGCCGCAGAGCAGAACAGGACGAGGGTCGCGGCAAGACGGCGCATGGTTGGAATTGTAACCGCTGGCGGCAGATGCGCAACACGGGCGGTGGGCAGGAGCTTGGTAGAGCAACGCAGGCAAAAGTCGGGATTCAGGCGCGGGACTTGTGAGTTCCGAATCAAGAGATGGAGTCCCAAAAAAATCGCGGGCCTTCTCGGCCCGCGAAAACTGACAACTAGCGACCGGCGACTGTCTTACTCGGTCTTCTTCACGCCTTTTTCGACCTCGTGGCCGACTCCCTTGGTCCCCTTCTTGACCCCCTGGCCGGTTTTCTTGGCTGCCGTTTCCGTGCCCTTCCCCACATCCTTGCCGGCAGCGGCAGTCTTGTCTGCCGCTTTGCCGGTGGCGTGCGCCGTCTTGTGGACGACCTTCTTGGTACCATGCGCGGTGTCCGTGGCGGCAACCTTCGTGGTGTCCGCGGTCTTTGCAGCCGCTTTGCCGGTAGCGTGCGCTGTCGTTTTCGCGGCCTTCGTCGTAGCTTGTTTCGTATCCTTGGCAGCGTCCTTGACGGTCTCCTGGGCATAAACCATTGCCACCAACGACAACAATGCCAAACTGAGCAGTGCGGCTAACGTTCGCTTCATATCGCGTCCTTTCTTTATTCAGGGCTGAAACCCGGAGCTCACATTACAACACCTCCAGGAAAGGGGGAACAGGGCTCAGTCTGGTGCTTGGTTAACACGCTGCACGAACTGGAAACTAGGGTCGCTGGGCGGTTGGCGGATGCAATCAAAGCCCATGATAACTGGTCACTGGGTTACAGGCTGGCGCCCTGGCGGCCGGGGATCATGATGCGCTCCACCGCGGTGGCGCGGCCGGTGACGTCGTCGCACTCCAGGTAAACGCCGCAGAAATGGACGTCGGCGTGGGCGGCCTCCCAGCGCGCCGGCATGTTGGTGAGGAAGCGCTGGATCACCAACTCCTTCTGCACCCCGATGACGCTGTCGTAGGGCCCGGTCATGCCGACATCGGTCTGATAGGCGGTGCCGCCGGGAAGAATGCGCGTGTCCGCGGTCGGGATATGAGTGTGGGTGCCGAGCACGGCGGTGACGCGGCCGTCGAGATACCAGCCCATGGCGACCTTCTCCGAGGTCGCTTCCGCGTGCATGTCAACCAGGATGACTTTGGCCTTGGTTTTCTCGATCAAGGCGTCGGCGACGCGGAAGGGATCGTCGTTCTGCGGCAGGAAGACGCGGCCTTGCAGGTTGATGACGGCGTAGGGGACTTTGCCCACGGCGCCTTCGAAAAATCCCACGCCGGGAGTGCCCGCGGGATAGTTGGCGGGACGCAAGACGCGGCGCGCCGGGCTGTGCGGATTGCCGTTCGCCGACTGGAAATACTCGATGATCTCGCGCTTGTCCCAGATGTGATTGCCGGTGGTGAGCACCGCGATGTTGAGCTCGAAGAGTTCGTCGATGATGGAGGGCGTGATGCCGAATCCGCCGGCGGCGTTTTCGGCGTTGGCGATGACCAGATCAACGGGGCGTTGCTTGACGAACGCCGGCAGGTGCTCGCGCACGCTGACGCGCCCGGGGCGTCCGAAGATATCGCCGATAAAGAGAATGCGCACGGTGGGGACCTTAAACCTTGGATGGTAACACGGGGAAAAACGTCGATGGTCGTTGGTCGATGGTCGATGGGAAAAGAGTCGACGGTCGACGGTCGACGGCAAAGGCAGTCGGTGGTCGTTTGTCGTTCGCAATTTCCGGACGAACTCGGCTAACGACTAACGACCAACGACGTTTACTGGTGCAGTTCGACGGTGGTCAGGAAATCGTAATTGCCCGGCGGGCTGATGGTGAAGTTGCTGGTGCGCCGGGAGTGCACCACCACGTTGTCGAGATACCACAGATCAATGTAGGGCAGATCTTCGGCAAGCAGTTGCTGGAGGCGGGCGTAAAGCTGCCTGCGCTTCTCGGGATCGACTTCGCGGCGGCCGGAGTCGATTAGCCGGTCCACCTCGGGGTTGGAGTAATGACTGCGGTTGGCCCCCGCCGGCGGCGTGAAGGAAGAATGGAAGGCGTACTGAAACATGTCAGGATCATTGTTGCCGCCGATCCAGCGCAGCGAGTAGAGCTGGAAGGCGCCCTTCTGCACGTCGGCAAAAAAGGTGGCGAACTCGAAGGTCTTGATATCGAGTTCGACGCCGATGGCGCGCCATTGCTGCTGCAGTACGGCCGCCAGCAGGCGCGAGGTCTCCTCGGTGGAGGTTTTCATGGTGAGGTGGAAACGCACGCCGTTGGTGGCGCGGTATCCGGCCTGGTCGAGCAATTCGCGGGCGCGCTGCGGATTGCAGTCATAGGTCGGCAGGTCCGAGGTGAAAGCCCACGACTGCGTGGGAAGGATGCTGTAGGCGGGGCGCGCCTCGTCGCGCCACAGGTAATGGATGAGCGGGCGGCGGTCGAGCGCGTAGGCCAGCGCCCGCCGGACGCGCACATCCTTGAGAATGGGATCGCGAAGATTCATCGCCACATAAGCGAGCACGGTGCCGGGAGTCTGCTGGACCACGAGCTTGGGATCGCGGCGGAGGGCGAGCACCATGTCGGCGGTGAGCGAATTGAGCGCGACATCGGCGCTGCCCTTGCGGAGCTCGAGCGCGCGTGTGGTGGTATCGGGCACGACCGTGAAACGCACGCGAGCGACGCGCGGCCGTTCGCGCCAGTACTGCTCATTGCGCTCGATCACCACTTCGCGGTCCTGCTGATTGCTGATTAACCGGAACGGGCCCGAGCCGATCGGGTTGCGGTAGAAATCGGGGCCGCTGCCGTAGGGAACGATTCCGATCGCGCCATTAGCCACGTTCCACAGCAGCGATGCCCAGGGCTCCTTGAGATGAAAGATGACGGTGGCGTCGTCGGGGGCGTCAATGCGGTCCACGAAGCGGTAGGTGCCGGTCTTCACCGTGCGCACGCTGCGGTTCATGATGGAGTCGAAGGTCCACTTGACGTCGCGCGCGGTGAGCGGGCGGCCGTCGTGGAAGCGCGCGTCGCGGCGCAGGTGGAAGACGTAGGTCAGCGGGTCGGGAACGTCCCAACTGGTGGCGAGCCAGGGCTGCAGGTTGAAGTGGTCGTCGCGATGGACGAGCGCGTCGAAGAGCAGCTCGTCAATGCGCTCCGAATAGGCGTCAATGCCGACGCGCGGATCGAGGTTAGTGGGGCTGGTCTCGATGATCATCACCAGGGTGTCGGCGGGCGGCTTTTTCGAGCAGCCGAAAAAAAGCAAGCCACAGAGGACACAGAGGACGAAGAAAACCAAACTACGTGAGCCTCTGTGCCCTCTGTGGTTAATCGGCATTGGTGTAAGGATACGAGATCTTGCCCAGCACGGCGGGGTGCTTGGCGCCGGTGGCGGCGGGAATGTTGGAAGGCACCCGGCGCCAGGTCTGATAGGCGAGGATGGCGAATGCCACCGCCTCCTTGGCCTCCGACGGCAGGCCGAATTCGTCGGAGGTGCGCAGCTTGAGGCCGGTCAATTCGGCGGCGAGCATGGACATGAGCGTGTCATTTTTCGCGCCGCCGCCGGAGATGATCATTTCCCGGAAGCGCTTATCGCCGGCCGGCGCCACGAAGGCGCGCACCGCATCGGCAATCGAGTAGGCGGTCAACGCGGTGGCAGTGGCGACCACATCTTCCTTGCGCGCTCGGTGGCAGCGGCGGAGAAAGCCGGCGACGAACTCGCGCCCGAACTCCTCGCGCCCGGCGGTCTTGGGCGGAGGCCGGCGGAAGAACGGTTGCCGCATGAGTTCCGACACGACCACGTCGAGCACGCGCCCGCGGGCAGCGATCCGCCCGTCGCGGTCGTAGGGCCGGGCAAAGAGGCGCTCGGTGACCGCGTCTATCACCATGTTGCCGGGCCCGGTGTCGAAGGCGATGACCTGCTCGGGCGGCGCTTTTGCGGGAATGGCGGTGAGGTTGGCAATGCCGCCGATGTTCTGCACGATGCGCCCGCGGCGGCGGTGGCGATAGAGAAGGTAATCGAGGAAGGGAACCAGGGGCGCGCCCGTGCCGCCGGCGGCCATGTCGGCGGGGCGGAAATCGCTGACCACCGGGACGCCGGCGCGCGCCGCGATCACCGCACCTTCACCGGTTTGCCAGGTGCAAGCGATGTTGCGGCCCAGGTAGGCGCGCGCTGTGCCCTGGTGGTAGAGGGTCTGGCCGTGGCAGCCGACCAGATCCACGGCAAGGTGCGCATGCTTGGCCGAGGCGCGAACGGCGTCGGCGTACAGATCGCCGAGCAGGAAATTGAGCCGCGCCAAATCGGCGACACTGGCATGGTCTGCGTTCATCATGGCGAGCACGGCCCGGCGAACGCGCGGCGAATAAGGAAACGCCTGGTGGTGGAGCAATTCAAAGCGGGTGCGAAATCCGCGCCCGAGCACGCGCACGACGGCGACGTCAATGCCGTCCGCCGAAGTGCCGCTCATTACGCCGGCGACGATCAAGTTCGCTCCTCAGATTCCCGCTTCACCACCGAGACACCGAGAACACAGAGAATCACCGAGAAATACAAAAAAGGAAAACAAATTCTCGGTGGGCCTCGGTGCTAACGGACTAAGCGTTCGCTGCCGAGACCAGACGCGCTTGTTCGCTCAGCTCCTGCACTTCGTGCCGCAATCGGGCCACCGTCTCCCCGTTGGGCGTAGGCGCCTCGCTCCTCAGATTCCCGCTTCACCACCGAGACACCGAGAACACAGAGAATCACCGAGAAATACAAAAAAGGAAAACAAATTCTCGGTGGGCCTCGGTGGCCTCGGTGTCTCGGTGGTAAAGACTAATCTCCTGCCGCTGCGACCATCCGCGCTTCTTCGCACAGCTCCCAGAGCCGGCGGCGGAGGCGGTCTACGGCTCGATCGGTGGGCGCAGGCGCATGGCGCTTGAGCTCGCGCGCGCGTCGCTTGAACGCCAGCACGCGCCGCGCTTTGTCGGCGACCATGCGGGCAAAGCGGCGATCGCGCTCCGCTTCGGTCAACACCGCCTGGTACGCGCGCCAGACTTTTTCTTCGTTGTGACAGACCATGAAGATGTCGGCGCCGGCCTTCAGCGTCTCGACCGCGGCCACTTCGATCGGCGCCGCCGACAGCACGCCGCCCATTTCCAAGTCATCGCAAAGAATGAGCCCGCGGTAGCCGATGCGCTTGCGCAGAATTTCGGTGATCCACTTGCGCGACAGGCTCGCTGGCGTATTGTCCTTGGTGATACTTGGATAGGCTGCGTGCGCAACCATGATAAATGGCATCTGGCGGTGCAGTTCGCGATATGGGTAGAGGTCTTCCTTCATCAGGCGGGCGGCGGGAGTGGCGATGGCCGGCAGATCTTTGTGCGTGTCCAGTTTGGCCGCGCCGAGCCCGGGAAAATGCTTGCCGCAACCGAGTACGTGCGCGTCCTTGAGACCGCGCAAAAATTCACGCGCGTAGGCCACCATTTTTTTGGGATCGTCGGAGGCGGTGCGCGAGGTCAGCACCTTCCGCGACGGCTCCAGCCCGAGGTCCACCACGGGCGCGAAGTCCACGTTGAATCCGAGCAGGCGACACTCGTCTCCCAGCACGCGGCCGTGGAGGCGGAATAGTTTCTTGTTGCCGCTGGCGGCGATGTCGGCGACCGACGGCGCGGGCGCGATGACATCTTTGAGGCGGTCTACGGTACCGCCTTCCAGGTCCACGCATAGGAACGCCGGCGTGCTGACGCACTTCTGCGATTCGCGCAACAGTTCCCAGGTCTGGCGCGCGGCGGTGATGTTGCGCTTGAACAGGATGATGCCGCCGGGCTGAAGAGTGGCGAACACGGAGCGCAGGCGGGCGGAGGCTTCGGTGCCGTCAAAGCCCATGAGGAGGAGCTGGCCGACCTGTTGGCGGAGGTCTAAGCTATTTAGTTTTGTTTGCGCCACTTATGATTCCTAAGGTAATACATGAGTATAATCTTCTGTCGCCCGCTGAAGCGGGCTAGTCTCTTTGGTGGACAGCTACCCCCGGCTTACGCCGGGGGCTACATATTCTGTCGCGCTGCGCGCTCTTACTTCCGCGTATTTCCGATGTAACCCTTGCTTTGTCGACTTCTCCAAATTCGCCAGTTTGTGCCTTTTGCTGTAGAAGCGAAATCTCCATAGTCACTTTACCTGCTGCTTGAGGGCGTGCAGCAGGTTGAGGGCTTCCAGCGGGGTGAGGCGGTCGAGATCGGTCTCGCGCAACTGGTCCACGATTTTCTGCGAAAGCGGGGTGAACATGGTGAGCTGCACCGAGCCGGGCTGGAGTTCGTCGGAGGCCAATTGGCTGGTGAGGCGATGCTCGGCCGACTCGTGCTCGGCCAGCACCTCGCGGGCGCGCCCGATTACCTCGGGAGGCAAACCCGCCAGCTTGGCGACCTCGATGCCATAACTGCGATCGGCGGCGCCGGGCTCTACCTTGCGCAGAAACACGATGCCACCGGCGGTCTCCTTAACGGACACGTGATAATTCTTCACGCCGGAAAGCTGGTCGGCCAGTTCCGTGAGCTCGTGATAATGGGTGGCGAAGAGGGTTTTCGCGCGGGTGCGGGCGTGGATGTACTCGATGGCCGCCCAGGCAATCGCCAGCCCGTCGTAGGTAGCGGTGCCGCGCCCGACCTCGTCGAGCAGGATCAGCGAATTGGGCGTGGCGGTGTTCAGAATGGCGGCGGTCTCGGTCATCTCGACCATGAACGTGGAACGTCCGCGCGCCAGGTTGTCGCTGGCGCCGATGCGGGTAAAGATGCGGTCCACCACCGAGAGCCGCGCCGAGCGCGCCGGCACAAACGATCCCATCTGCGCCAGAATCACGATGAGCGCCGCCTGCCGCAGGTAGGTTGACTTGCCGCCCATGTTGGGCCCGGTGAGAATGAGGATAGTGTCGCTGGTGGAATTCAGGTAGAGATCGTTGGGCACGAAGCGGTCGTTGCTGCCGGTGAGTTCCGGGCGCTCGACGACGGGGTGACGGCCCTCGCGGATCTCGATCTCGCCGCTGTCGGAGAATTCCGGCCGGCAATAATTGCTATTGGCCGCCAGGTAGGCCAGTCCGGCGAGCACGTCCACCTGGGCTACGGCGAGCGCGGTCTGGCGAATGCGCTTGGCCTGGCCGGCGATGGCGGCGCGCAGCTCGGCGAACAGCCGCCGCTCGATCTCGACAATCTTTTCCTGCGCATCGAGGATTTTCGCCTCGTACTGCTTCAGCTCGGGGGTGGTGAAACGCTCGGCATTGACCAGCGTCTGCTTGCGCTCGTAGTCGGGCGGCGCCAGGTGCTGATTCGCCTTGCTGATCTCGATGTAGTAGCCGAAGACGGAATTGAATTTGACCTTCAGCGAGCCGATGCCGGTGCGCTGGCGCTCGCGTTCCTCGATCTGCGCCACGAACTGCTTGCTGTTGCGGCTGAGGGTGCGCAGTTCGTCCAATTCGGCGTCAATCGCGGCGCGGATCACGCCGCCATCGGTGAGGGTGAGCGGCGGTTCCTCGACCAAAGTGCTCTCGATGCGCGCCCGCAGGTCGGCCAGATCGTCCACCGATGCCAAAAGCGATGCCATGCGCTCGCATTTGAACCGCGCCAGCGCTGCGCGGATTCCAGGCAGCCGGGCGAGGGACGCCGCCAGCGCCAGAAGGTCGCGCGGGTTTGCCGTCTCCAGCGTGATCCGGCTGAGCAGGCGCTCGATGTCGAGGACGCCATCGAGGGCACGCCTCAACTCCTCGCGCTCGACGGTGGCGCGCACCTGCTCTGCGACGGCGTCCAGGCGCGCATTGATTTCCGCTGCATCGATGACCGGGCGCAGCATCCAGGCGCGCAGCAGGCGCTTGCCCATGGGCGTAAGGCTGTGATCGATGGCACGAAACAAAGTGACGGCGTCGCCGGAGCCGGTCAACAGCGGCTCCACCAGCTCGAGGTTGCGCACCGTCACCGCGTCCAGCACCAGGCAGTTCTGGCGCTCGTAGAAGCCGATGCGGTCCACGTGGTCCAGGGTGCCGCGTTGCGTGCTGCGCACGTAATGCAGGATGGCGCCCGCGGCCGCAGCAGCCGCCGGCCGTCCGGCCAGCCCGAAGCCTTCGAGCGAGAGCACGCCAAAATGGTTTTCGACCAGGGGAATGGCGTAATCGGGGGAGAAGACCCAGTCATCCAGCGGGGTCTCGGCCCAGCCATAGGCGGTGCGGGCGCCGCCGCGAGCCGACAACTCAAACAGCGGCAGGGTGGAGCCGAACAAGACCTCGCGCGGGCGCAATTGTTCCAATTCTTCGAGCACGCGGCGCTCGGCGGTTTCGCCGGTGAACTGGGTGGCGCGAAATTCTCCGGTGGAAAGATCGAGCACGGCAAAACCCGCCAGCAGCGCGGCCGGCCGGCCACGGTCGAGCCGCGCGACGGCGGCAAGAAAATTATTTTCGTCGGAGCTGAGCGTGGAATCGGCGGCCGTACCCGGGGTCACCACGCGGGTGACCGCACGCTTCACCAGCTTCTTGGCTAAGCGCGGGTCTTCCATCTGATCGCAAATGGCGACCTTGTATCCCTTCCTGATCAGCTTGGCAATGTAGCCTTCGGCGGCGTGGTAAGGCACGCCACACATCGGCACCGCGATACCTTTCTCCTTGTTGCGCGAGGTGAGCGTGATCTGGAGCTCACGCGCGGCCACCACGGCGTCTTCGAAAAACAGCTCGTAGAAATCGCCCAGGCGGAAGAACAACAGCGCCGCGGGATGTTCCTTCTTGATGGCCGAATACTGGCGCATCAACGGCGTCCCCGGCTCGGCGGAAGCATTCTGCGGCGCGTCGGGCGCGGTATCGGCCACGGGCTTCGGGGTGGAAGACTCGTCCATCGGCGGCAAAACTTGCGCGGATTATAGCAAGCTGCGGGGGCGCCGCTACTCCTGGAAGACACTTTTTGCGTACAATGCTCGCCACCGCTGCGCCGTTCAGCAACGCTGCCGAGGTTGACGCGCGCGGAAGAGGGTGTTTTCCTAAGTCCAATGGAACTGCGCAAAGATCCGATAACACGCTCCTGGGTGATCACCGGCGATGACATGCCCACGCCGGCCGGTGAAACCCGCTGCCATTTTTGTCCCGCTTCGAAGGACGCGACCCACGTCATCGCCACGCGGCCTTCGATCGACGGCGGCCCATGGTCGGCACGCGCGGTGGTTCATCCCCACCCGCTGTACCACATCGAAGGCGAGCCGCAGCGGCGTGGGGACGGTCTCTACGACCGCATGCGCCCGGTGGGCGCGCACGAGGTGCTGGTGGAGAACCCGCGCCACGACGGGCACCTGTGGAGGGCATCCGACGCCGAAATTGACGAGTTCCTGGTGCTGATCGCCCACCGCATTCAAGACCTCAAGCGCGACCGGCGTTTCAAGTACGTCACCGTCTTCAAGAATCACGGTCCGATGGCGGGACAGGAATTCGAGCACCCGACGTCGCAGATTACGGCCAGCACCTTCGTGCCTCGCCGGGTTCTCTATGAACTGCGCGCCGGGCGCGAGTACTTCCAGCAAAAAGAGCGCTGCGTCTTCTGCGACATCATCGCGCAGGAGGAGCAGCAGGCGACGCGCATGGTGGAAAATCGCGGCGACTACATTTCGCTCTGCCCGTATGCGCCGCGCGTGCCGTACGAGACCTGGATCATGCCGCGCACGCACGAGGCATTCTTTGAGCGCACCGTGCAGCGGCCCGGCGGCACCCGCGACCTGAGCGCACTGCTGCGGCGCACGCTGCTGCGCATTCGCGCCGTGACCGAACAGTTCCACCTGGTGGTGCACACCGCGCCCAACACGCTGCATCGCTCGGAAATCCTCAACTACTGGAAGACGATTGACGACGATTACCACTGGCACATCGAAATCCTGCCGCTACTGCCCAAGACCGCGAAGTCGTACACCTTCAAGGAGGTGTACTTCACGCCGGTGACATCGGAAACGGCGGCGGCGCGGCTGCGCGAGATTTCGGTGGAAGGCTAACGGGCGAACTGGCTCCGTGGAAATCCCGGCCAGGCTCAGGCATTTTGTGCCGTCCCTACGGTGTCTGCGTCATAGCCGTGCGCTTTTTGGTCCACTTTACCCAGCGCTGCCGCGCTGGGCTAACGAATTTCGCCGCTCCGCGGCTGGTTTCGGTTCGCTTTTGGACCACTGCAACGCGCGAAATCGAGCTATGACACAGACACCTACGGGACTCCGATCCTTTTCTAGGAGCTTTCCCGGCACTTACGTGTCGGGCTGGTTTCTACCGCCCTGTTTATGACTGTTCGCCGACTCAAGACCCACAGCGCGCAGACCGGCTATGTTTACGAGTACTACTTCGTGGGCAAGCGGCGCGCGTTGCCCGAGGAGGCCCCGGGGACGGAGTTCGTCTTCGACGTCAGTTCCGACCGCAAGACCAAGTTTGCGGTGAGTGTATTTGTCACCGATGCGGCGGTGAGCGGATGGGCGTCGTCGCACGGGCGGGCCCTCACCGAGCCGGAGCAATACGCCGCGGCCAAGCTGCGCCTGCTGCGCGGGTTCGACGACATTGCAGACATGCGGAAGTCCGGACGCCACCTTAGCCTGGATGCCGGCGAACTGGGCGAACTGCTCAGCGGGCTGGGGATCGAGTAGCGGCGAACGCGTGGTGACGCTGGTCACGGCCCAATGTGACCACGTCCGTTGCACCTTGGTGCCGCCGGCACGCACCATGGCGGTGTAGCACGGGGCTATAATCGTAGCTTCCCGCCTACAGGCACCCCAGAACGCGCAAAAGCAGCGCGTTCCGGGTCCGCGTTCCGGGTCCGTGCCGCTGCGCAGGCGGCCGAGCTTATGCCGCTGTTATGGTTAAAAGTCGCGGTCGGTTTCTACGCCATCGGCCTGTTGTGGGCGACGGCGGCGGTGAGCCGTCCCTGCAATTTCCTGTCGAAGGTGGTGCTTCCCGCGCTCGGCCTGGGCATGGTGTTCCACTTTGTCTCGCTGGCGGAGAGCGCCATGACCACCGGCCACCTCACCCTGACGCTGGTGTCCATTCATGAATCGGAATCGCTGCTGGCGTTCGTGATCCTGGCGTTTTTCCTGCTGGTGTACGCGCGCTACCGGACGCTCTCGCCGGGAATTTTCGTTTTCCCGCTGGCGTTTTTGCTGACCTTCGCCTCCTCGATCGCGCAGGGGCCGCCGCTGTTCGAAACCAAGCTGATGCGCAGCGGCTGGATCTTTGCCCACATCGCGCTCATCTTCACCGGCTACGCCGCGCTGTTCCTCAGTTTCGGCGCCAGCATTCTGTACCTGCTGCAGGAGCGCAGCCTGAAGGCCAAGCACCTGGCAGGCTATCTTTCCAGGCTGCCGGCGCTGGAGGTGATCGACGACATCGGCTACAAGTCGCTGCTGCTGGGCTTTCCCTTCATGACCTTCGGGCTGATCGCCGGCTCGGTGATCGCGCAGGAGCATTTCGGGCCGATGTACTTCCTGGATGCCAAGATCCTGCTGTCGCTGCTGATGTGGGCGGTTTACATGGTGCTGTTGTACACGCGCTGGAATTCCGGCTGGCGCGGGAAGAGGGCCGCGTACCTGGCAACCTTTGCCTTCATCGCGGCGGTCGGCGCCTGGGCGGCCAATTACTTTAGCGGAGTTCACAGGTTCATCGCGCAATGACGTTGCAACTCATCGGAGTGAACCATCGCACCGCGCCCCTGGAGGTGAGGGAGAGGTTCGCGATCTCGGAATCGAAGCTGCCCGCCGCGGTGCAGCAGTTCGCGCAGCATCCCGGGATCGAAGAAGCGATGATTGTTTCCACCTGCAATCGGGTGGAACTGCTGGCGCGCTCGCGCAATGGCGGCGCCGACCTGCGCGCGTTTCTCGGGAAATATTTCCAGGTTGATCCGCGGCAGTTCGACCAGCACCTTTACGAGTACACCGACAAGGACGTCATACGCCACCTGTTCCGGGTGACGGCCAGTCTGGACTCGATGGTGGTGGGGGAACCGCAGGTGCTAGGGCAGGTGAAGGAAGCTTACGCGGTGGCCCGCGCCGTGGGTGCGGTCAATTCGCAGCTCGACGCGCTGGTGACGCGCGCCTTTGCGGTGGCCAAGAAAGTCCGCACCGAGACGGCGGTGGGCAGCTCGGCGGTGTCGGTGGCATCGGTGGCGGTGGAACTGGCGAAAAAAATCTTCGGCAGCCTGACGGGCAAGACCGTCATGCTGGTGGGCGCCGGGAAGATGTGCGAACTGGCGGCGCGCCACCTGCTGGCGCACGGCGCCGGTTCGATCTTCGTGTACAACCGGACGCTGGAGCGGGCGCAGAACCTGGCACGCAAATTCAACGGGCAGGCGCTGCCCTGGGACCAGCTCTACGATTCGGCCGACAAGGCCGACATCGTCATCACCTCGACCGGCGCGCCGGTGGCGATTTTCCGCCGCGAGCACGGCGAGAAGTTCCTCGCCCGCCGGCGTAACCGCCCGATGTTCTTCATCGATATTGCCGTCCCGCGCGATGTGGATCCCGAGGTCAACAAGCTGGACGGGATCTTCGTGTACGACATTGACGACCTGCAGCAGGTGGTCAGCACGCACGTCGCCGACCGGCACCGCGAGGCAGAACGCGCGGAAGACATCATCAACGAAGAGGTCGAGCGTTTCCTGGCGCGGATGCAGACGCTGGACGTGGTGCCGACGATCGTCTCGCTGCAGGAGCACCTGGAGACGATCCGCCAGGCCGAAATCGACCGCGTGCGCGGCCGGCTGGGCGAGCTCTCGCCGGAGCAGGAGATGGCGATTGAGGCGATGAGCCGCGGGATCATCAACAAGATCATGCATACCCCGATCACCACGCTGAAAACGGCGGCACGCGAAGAGCAGGGCACCACGGTGATTGACGTGGTGCGGCGGCTGTTCAACCTGAAGCACAAAGCGGAAGAAGAAAAAGCGGAGTCGGCGGCCAACGGAGCGAAGCGCTGATGGCGCGCCTGCGCATCGGCTCGCGCGGGTCGCAACTCGCGCTCTGGCAGGCCAACCACATTTCCGGACTGCTGCAGGCGCGCGGGCACGAAGTGGAACTGGAAATCATCAAGACGACCGGCGACAAGATTACCGACGTCGCCCTCGCCAAGGTCGGCACCAAGGGCATGTTCACCAAGGAGATCGAAGAAGCGCTGCTCGATGGGCGCGTGGACCTGGCGGTGCACAGCCTGAAAGACCTGCCGACGGAGCTGGCGCCAGAATTCCAGGTGGCCGCCATCACCAAGCGCGAAAACCCACGCGATGCTTTCCTGGCGCGGCATTTCACCGGCATTGACGACCTGCCGCAGCGCTCGCGGGTGGGCACCAGCAGCCTGCGGCGCCAGGCGCAGCTCAAGGCGATGCGTCCCGACCTGAACATCTTTCCGCTGCGCGGCAACGTGGACACACGCCTGCGAAAGTTGGAAGAAGGCGAGTACGACGCCATCATTCTCGCCGCTGCCGGGCTGAATCGCCTGGGCCGCACGGAGTGGATTCGCGCGATTTTGCCGGTGGAGGTGATGTGCCCCGCGGTGGGACAGGGAGCGCTGGGCATCGAGATTCGCAGCGGCGATGCGCCAACCGGCGCTCATCTGGAGTTTCTGAATGATGCGGCCGCGCGCGCCGCGACCACCTGCGAGCGCGCGCTGCTGAACCAGCTCGGCGGCGGATGCCAGGTGCCGATCGGGGCGTATGCCGAAATGAAGGACGGCGTGCTGCACCTGACCGCCGTGGTGGCGCGTCCGGATGGGTCGAAGGTGTTGCGGGAAAATCAGTCGGGCAACGATCCCCAAAAGCTTGGGGAAATGGTGGGCAAGCGGCTGCTGGAGCGCGGCGGCGACCGCATCCTGCAGGAAGTTTACGGCGAAACCGCCGCGGCCCCGCAGCAACCGTGAAATCAGTCGTCAGTCTCCAGTCTTCAGTCGTCAGCAAGAGCGAAGCGGGAACGGACTAGCGATCAAGTGACCAACGACTTAAACCGTGAAATCAGTCGTCAGTCTCCAGTCGTCAGTCGTCAGGGAAATCGAATCGAGTATGGGCCATAGACCATCGACATTGGGCCATCGACTCCGTCATGAACGCAAGCGCTGACATTCCAACCCGGCCGCTGGCGGGGCGTCGCGTACTGGTAGGGCGCGCGCGTCACCAGGCCAGCGCGCTCTCCGACGCGCTGCGCCTGCTCGGCGCCGAGGTGATCGAAATCCCGTTCATCGAGATCCGCGAGCCCGCGTCGTGGCGCGCGCTCGACCAGGCGATCGCCCGCCTGCTGGATTACGACTGGCTCATCCTGACCAGCGTCAACGGCGTGCAGGCGCTGTTCGCGCGGCTGGCCAAGCTGGGCAAGAGCGAGGCCGACCTGCTGCATCTGAACATCGCCGCCATCGGCCCGGCGACGCGCAAGGCGATCGAAAAGCGCGGCCTGCCGGTGGACGTCATGCCGGAAGAATACGTCGCCGAAGCCGTGGTCGCCGAACTGAAGCCCGAGGTCAAAGGCAAGCGCGTGCTGCTGGTCCGCGCCAAGGTAGCGCGCGACGTGATCCCGAACGAACTCATCAAGGCCGGGGCCAAGGTGGACGTGATCGAGGCCTACGAAACCGTGCTGCCCGAATCGTCGCGCACGGAGCTGGCGAAGGTGCTGCGCGACCCGCGCCGCAAACCCGACGTCATCACGTTTACCAGTTCCTCGACGGTAAAGAATTTCCTCGACCTGCTAGGGAAGGGAAACCAGGCGCTGCTCACCGGCACGAAGCTGGCTTCCATCGGGCCGGTGACTTCGGAGACGATGCGCCAGCATGGTCTGCGGGTGGACATCGAAGCTCGCGAGTACACCATCCCGAGCCTGGTGGCGATGATCGCTACGTCCTTGTAGATCGTTGCTGCGGCTTGCGTCTGCGAGCGAGTCGGATCTCCAGCCGAGTCCCGCTCGCGGCAAACTGCGTCGAGTCCCACATAATCTAAAACGGTTCCTAGTGATGAGGCGAATTTATCAACAGTTGACCATCATCGCGAATCCCGGGTCACGAGCCGAAACGATTTCAAGACCCGCATCGCTGTCGGTGGCAAGGGACGAGCACTGAGCCATCCAGTCGAGAATGTGTAGAAACGCCCATCTACGCAGTAATGGCGTTCCAGCACAGCCCTAGAGGGGCTCACGTTCCACCGATATTCCAGTCCGGGATGCCCATCGATGGTCACATCTTTCACCGAGGAAGCGTCTGCCCCAGGCGCTCTGCCGCTTAGTGCTCCGTCCTTCAACTGTTGTAATGTATTGCGGCAATCGCGCGGCTGATGCAGAACTCTTAACGTCACTGTGGCGGCGTCGGGGAGATTGACGGTGTACACCATCGCGTCCGCAACGTTTGCGTCTGGGTGCGGCTTCGGCTCATACGGGAGAGTTAGTGCAAACCCGTCTGACGCGAAAACGTATTCCTTCCACGGCGTATTTTCTGTTTGACCTAACGCCAGAGTGGGGAATAAAAGCACGAAGAATACAGCCAGCAAAGTAGAGAGTTTCACGGCAGCACTTTACGCCGAGGCGGGGCCAAGTTCCAGCAATGCGCGCCAACTGTCGATAACAGCCATCTCACCACCGACCCCGAAAGTCTGCTTCCGAGCTACTCCGAGCGGAAGCTACGGCTTGGCGGTCTTGTGGATATCTACCGTGTTCCAGGTCTTGTCGGCGGCGTGGCAGACAGACTCCAGCGGACAATCCACGCACTTGGGCGAGCGCGCCGTGCACAGCCTGCGCCCGTGCCAGATCACCTGGTGGCTGAAGCTGGTCCAGCGCTCGCGCGGGATGATGCGCACCAGGTCCTGCTCGATCTTGTTGGGATCGGTGTTGGTGGTCAGCTCCAGGCGCCGCGAGATACGGTACACGTGGGTGTCCACCACCACGCCTTCGTTCTTGTGGAACCATGTGCCGAGCAGGACGTTGGCCGTCTTGCGCGCCACGCCGGGCAGGGTCAGCAACTGCCCCATCTCCGAGGGCACTTCGCCGCCGAAATCGCTGACAATTATTTTCGCCGCGCCGACCACCGATTTGGCTTTGTTGCGGAAGAAGCCGGTGGAGCGAATGTCGGGTTCCAGTTGCTCCGGCTTCAGGGCGGCGACCGCGTGCACCGTGGGATATTTGCGGAAGAACTCAGGCGTGGTCAAGTTGACGCGTACGTCGGTGCACTGCGCCGAGAGGATGGTTGCCACCAGCAGCTCCCACGCGTTGTTGTGGTGGAGCGCGCAGGTGGCGTTGGGATAGGTGGCATCGAGCCGCGTCAGGATTTCCTGCACGCGCTGCGGCGCCAGCGGATCGTACAGCACCCTCGCAGAAGACTTGGGTGATTTCGGAGTTACGGTCTTCGCCGGGCGCTTGGTTTTGGCTCCTGATTTCACCGGAGGCTTGAAGCGCGGCGGGCGCGATGATTTCTGAAGGGGCGGGGTAGCGCGCACCGGGGCTCGGCGGCCCTCCTGGCGTCCGCTCTTGGACGGCTGACGGGGAACGATGCCGCGTGCCATCACCCCAACTGCTCCAACATCTGGTCGGCATCGCACTGGATGCCGGTGAACACGGGCGTGTCCTGCTGGATATAGACTGCATTCTCGGTTTCGCGGAGGCGCATTTTCAAGTCCACAATGTCGGCGGGGTGATCGCTCTCAAAGACCAGCACGAATTCCTGGTCGTCAATGCCGAAGGAGTAAAGCGTGTTCATGCGCACCCGGGGAAAGTCGGCGATGGCGTCACGGTACTCGTTGACGATGCGCTGGCGCTCCTCAAACGCCAGTTGATACCAGGCGCGCGTTTTGGTGAACGGCAGCACCGAAGCGTAGCGATAGCCGCCACACTTGATGGCGTTTCCGTCGTGACCTCCCCGGCCGATCTTATATTGCGAGTGGCGGGTCATGGCGAGGTAGGAGTGCGGCGTTTCCAGGTAGGCGCCCAGGTGCGTGCGCATCAGTTCGCCCTGCATCTGCTGCAGACAATCCAGGGAATAGCAGATGCGCCACAACATCATGTCGACCTCGGCGCGCAGGCCGGAGAGCGAATAGGTGAGCACGGTCATCTGTTCGCTCTGGCGCCATTTGCCGATGACGGAGGCGAACTCGCGGCGGTGCTCCGCCTTGTCCGCCGCCGGCAGCCGCCGCCATTCCGGCTGAACCTTGTAAAAGGTGAAGCTGACCACCTGGCGGCGCGGTTCCGGCGGGTCGCGATGCGTGGGTTCGGGCATGAAACGTCCTCGTGTCTGCCGGCCAGGAATATTAACAGATGCGCGCGGGCAGGCGAGCACATCTCCGGGGCGTAGATTTCGAGCCTCACGAGTAGAATGGATGCCGGCAGCAGGATGCAAGTTTGTTTTCGGGAGTTGAGGATGGCATCTTCGATCAGAGGCGAGGCCCGCCGGAAATCCTTGCCCACCGAGCTTTTTCCCGTACCGCTGACCCTGGAGGGCGCCAGTGTGCTGCACCAGGTGGCGCGCTTCCGCTGGCCGGAATGGCGGAAGTTGACGCCTGCGGAGCGTTCCCGGATCGCCGCCGAAGCCACGGCCGTCCTGCAAAGGCTGGAGCCCCAACAGAGTGCGCTGTATTCGGTGCTGGGACACAAGGGCGACCTGATGCTGGTCCACTTTCGAAACAGCTTCGACGAGTTGAAACAGATCGAGCTGGAACTAGGGCGCACGGCGCTGGCGGAATACCTGGAGATTACGAAGTCGTACCTGTCGGTGGTGGAGTTGGGCCTGTACGAGTCTTCGGTGAAGCTCTATCGCACGCTGCGCGAACGCGGCGTCGAACCGCACTCGGCGGAGTGGAACAAGGAAATTGCGGACGCCACGGAGCGGCAAAAAGAAGCGATGAAGCCGCGCCTGTGGCCGGAAATTCCCGCCGCGCGCTACGTTTGCTTTTACCCTATGGACCGCCGCCGGGGCGAGGAGAAGAACTGGTACACGCTGCCCATCGAAGAGCGCCAGCGGCAGATGGACGAGCACGGGAAGATCGGGCGGCGCTATGCGGGAACGGTGCGCCAGATCATCACCGGCTCCATCGGCTTTGACGACTGGGAATGGGGCGTTGACTTGTTCGCCGACGATCCGCTGGTGTTCAAGAAGCTGATTTACGAGATGCGCTTCGACGAGGTCAGCGCGGTGTACGCGCTGTTCGGGCAGTTCATGGTGGGAGTGAGGGTGCCGGCGGCGGCGCTGGGCGGGCTGCTGGAGGGGAAGCTGCCGGAAAAACGGTAGGCGGTTTTCGACAGGCGAACCTCCAGAGCAACGAAATTATGCACGCATCCGTTTATCGCGATTCCGAACCACCGATCGCCGGCAAAGAATAACCGACAACCGATCACCCAATTAGCGACTTGTTGCTTGCTCTCTCACTGCTGTAATCTGGCAACACCATGGCGGTGAAGTCCATCCAGCTCGGGCAAGTGTGGCGCAACGACCAGACGGCGCAAAATTTCCTGGTCACCAAGGTGTATACCGAAGTGTTCACGCAGTGGGCGATCCTGCGCATTGCCGACTCGACCGCCGCCACTACCGACACAGTGCGCGTCAAGGTGCAGAAGAGCAACGAGGGCGCAAGCCTTCCGGGATATACCTTTACTCAGGACTCGCAGGATTTCTAGTACTGAGTACCGAGTACTGAGTACTGAGCAACAATCGGATGCGCGCGCTCGGTGCTCGGTACTAGGTACTCGGTACTGTCTTCATGATTGCCAACATCATCGCGGCGCTGAGCGCCTTCATTATTTCCGTCATCTCGCGGCTGGGATATCCCGGCATTGTGGCGCTGATGGCAATTGAGTCCGCCTGCATTCCGCTGCCGTCGGAAGTGATCATGCCGTTCTCCGGCGCGCTGACGATTTCCTCGATTGCCGCGCAGTACGGGCGCGAGCCCTTCACGCTGTTCTTGGTGGCGATATTCGGCGCGCTCGGCTGCAACGTGGG
Organism: Terriglobia bacterium; assembly: GCA_020072845.1. Taxonomy (NCBI): domain Bacteria; kingdom Pseudomonadati; phylum Acidobacteriota; class Terriglobia; species Terriglobia bacterium. Next base: position 166,096 of record JAIQGF010000008.1, on the reverse strand, counting down.
ATCGGTGATCGCCTACGAGATCGGCTACTACGGCGGACGTCCGCTGGTGGAGAAATACGGCGTCTACATCCTGTTGAGCAAGCGGGAACTGGACTGGGCGGACCGCTTCTTTCACCGCTACGGAAGCAGCGCGGTGTTCATCAGCCGGCTGCTGCCGGTGGTGCGCACGTTCATCGCGCTGCCGGCGGGGATCGCGCACATGCCGCGGCTGCGCTTCCACGTGTACACCTTTGTGGGCTCGTTTCCCTGGTGCCTGATGCTGGCCTATGTCGGGCGCGTGCTGGGGGAAAAATGGGAAACCGACCCGCGGCTCAAGACCTGGTTTCACCGCTTCGACGCCGTGATCCTGGCAGTGATCGTGGTAGGCGCCGCGTGGTTCGTGTGGTCGCGCTGGCAGCACCGGATCGGCGCGAATGAGTCCCCGGGAGCTTAGCCACAGAGGACACAGAGGTAGCAAAAGGCAAATTCATTTTCGATTGCCGATTGCCGATTTCGGAACGCAAGAAAAAGCTTAACCACGGATTGCCGCGGATCTACGCGGATCGGAACAGAAATGCAATTGATCCGTGTGAATCCGCGAAAATCCGCGGTTAATCCTTTGGTTTTTCCGGAGGCTTCGCCGGTGGCGGCGCGGGCGGCGGTGACTGGATGTTCCAGATGGCGCGCGAAATCTTCCAATCACCATCCGGCTGGCGGCGGAGAACCTGCATGATATTTCGCACCGCCGCCGACTCGCGCTTCTCGCCCTCCTGCCGGGCGCGGATGTTGACCGTTCCCCACTCGAACGCAAAGTCGCCGACCACCTGCACCTCCTGCCAGCTTTCCTCGTAGGCGAGCATGTCCCAGTTGGCAAGCTGAGCGCGGATTTCTCCCAGGTACTTGCGGACGGCATCCTGTCCGACCAGCGGCGCGCGCCCGGGCACGAGGTAAACGACATCGTCGGTCCGCAGGGCAAGGAGCTTTTCGGTATCGAGCGCCATGTTGGCCTCGATATCGCGGCGCTGCAGTTCGGCGATGGCCTTCTGATCTTCTTCGAGTGGGTGCTGGGAGGATCGCGCCGGCGGGCGCGAGCGGCGCCCCTGTTGCGCGGGGGCGGCGGCAGCAAGCGCGAGAACCATCAGGGCGACAAACGCGAGACGCATGATCATGCTCCGACATGGGCGAGTATACGCGGAACAGCCGCTTGCCACCCCGGTGTGATGTTGGTCACAGCGCGATGTGCGGCAGCCGCGTACGCTGGGATGCAGCAAACCGGGAGCAGGCAGTGGCACCTGAAGTCCAGCAGTCCGGCATCTTCGTGCTGGCGATCTTTCTTGCGGTGCTGGCAGAACGCGGCTGGCAATGGTTGCGGCGGCGAGCGGCGCGGCAATGGCCGCTGGCGGAAGGCCGCGTGGAGCGCGCCGAGTGGCGCCAGCCCAATACCGGAACAAGCCGTTACTTCGTAGCCGACCTGGCATATTCCTATGTCGTCGGCGGGCAGTACTACGCGGGATATTACCGGCGGTCGTTTTCCGACGCGGAGTCGGCGGCGGGGTTCGTGCGGGCGGTGAAGGATTGCACGGTGCAGGTGCGTTACAAGCGCGGGGAAAGCGGGACGTCGCTGTTGCTGGAGGAGAACCTGGCGGAAGTGATCGGCGCGGCGGCGGAGATCGCGTCGTAACGAACTCAACTACGGATTCCCACGGATTCTCACGGATCTGAAAACCAAAACCTTTCTTCCTTGATCCGCGGAAATCCGCGGTTGGGTTTTTGTTTACTCCAGACCGACTTTCCGCAGCACCAGCCTCTCGTACCACTTCCAGGGCAGCAGGTTGCGCAGCCACCAGCGCGTCAGAGCGTCGCGGCCGATCATGTAGCGCAGGCGCGGATTGGGATCGGCGGCGATGCGGGCGATGAGGTCGGCAACGCGTTGCGGGTCGGCCTTGGGCAGAGTCACGGCCCATTCCTTCAACTTGCGACCACGCTCCTGGTTGGGCGAGTTGCCGGTGACCAGCACTTCATTCAGGCGCGCGTTGCGGTCCCAGATGTCGGTCTTGAAGGCGCCGGGTTCGACCAGCACGACCTTGATGCCGAGCGCACGGGTCTCCAGGCGCAGGGTTTCGCTCCAGCCCTCGAGCGCGAATTTCGATGCAGAGTAGCTGCCGATGCCGGGCGAGCCCATGCGGCCGCTTTCCGACGAAACCATGATGATGTGGCCCGAGCGTTGCGCGCGCATGGCGGGCAGCACAGCCTGAGTGATGGCGACGTGGCCGAAGAAGTTGGTGTCCATCTGCTGGCGGAGTTCGGCGAGGCGGATGTCCTCGACGAAGCCGGCAAAGGCGAAGCCGGCATTGTTCACCAGCACGTCAATGCGCGAGTGGTCGCGCAGAATTTCGTTGATGACGCGGGGAATGGAGTCGAAATTGGAGATGTCGAGGGCGCGGACGTCGAGGCGATCGGCGATGCCGGCGTTTTTCGCGGCATCGTCGAGGAGCGAGCGGCGGTTGAGGTCACGCATGGTGGCAACGACGCGATAGCCGCGGCAGGCAAGGGTGACGGCGGTCAGCAGCCCGATGCCGCTGGAGGAGCCGGTGATGAGGGCGAGTTTGGACGGTGCTGGCAACGCGGGCTGCGCCAGTGTAATTGCAAAAGCGGACGCGATACGAGAAGATAAATGGTTTTGAATTCATTCTGACTTGCGGAAGTGATGATGGCGACAAGCAAGAAGCAGACGAGTAGGAAATCGGCGGCAAAAGCACACCAGTCGAGTAAGCCGGAGTCGAGCAGATCCGCGGCATCGCGGACCCCGATGAGCAAGCCCGCGGCGCACGTGGCCGCGAGCGCGATTGCACCGGCGGAAGGGAAGTTGGGGGTGATGATTCCGGGCATGGGCGCGGTGGCGACCACGTTCGTGGCCGGGGTGCAGGCAGTGCGCCGAGGACTGGCGCACCCGATCGGATCGCTGACCCAGATGGGCACTATCCGCCTGGGCAAACGGACGGACGGGCGTTCGCCGCGCATCGGCGACTTTGTGCCGCTGGCCGAGATCAACGACCTGGTGTTCACCGGCTGGGACCCGTTCGAGGACGATATGTACGCGGCAGCGCGCAAGGCGGGCGTGCTGGAAAAAGAACTGCTCGACAACATCAAGCCATTCCTCTCGCAGATCAAGCCGCGCCCGGCGGTGTTCGACCGCCAATACGTCAAGAAGCTGGACGGCCCCAACGTCAAGAAGGGCAAAACGAAGATGGACCTCGCCGAGCAGGTGAGGGACGACATCCGCGATTTCAAGAAGAGTTCCGGCGCCTCGCGGCTGATCATGATCTGGTGCGGCTCGACCGAAACCTTCCTGCAGCCGACGGCGGTGCACCAGACGGTGAAGTCGTTCGAACAGGCACTGGCGAAGAACGATGAGAACATCGCGCCTTCGATGATCTATGCCTATGCGGCGCTGTCGGAAGGCGTGCCCTACGCCAACGGCGCGCCCAACCTGACGGTGGACATCCCGGCGATGCACGAGTTGTCGCGGCGCAACCAGGCGCCGATTTGCGGCAAGGATTACAAGACCGGACAAACGCTGCTGAAGACAATCCTGGCGCCCGGCTTCAAGGCGCGCATGCTCGGGCTGAGCGGATGGTTCTCCACCAACATTCTGGGCAACCGCGACGGCGAGGTGCTGGACGATCCCGGCTCGTTCAAGACTAAGGAAGAATCGAAGCTGTCGGTGCTGGAGCACATCCTGCAGCCGGAGCTGTACCCGCAGCTTTACGGCAATATCTGCCACAAGGTGAGGATCAATTACTACCCGCCGCGCGGCGACAACAAGGAAGGCTGGGACAATATTGATATCTTCGGATGGCTGGGCTATCCGATGCAGATCAAGGTGGACTTCCTGTGCCGCGATTCCATTCTGGCGGCGCCCATCGTGCTCGACCTGGTGCTATTTCTCGACCTGGCGAAGCGCAGCTCCGAGCTGTGCGGGCTCGGCATCCAGGAGTGGCTGAGCTTCTATTTCAAGTCGCCGATGTCGGCGCCGGGGCTCTACCCCGAGCACGATCTGTTTATCCAGTTGATGAAGCTGAAGAACACGCTGCGCCACCTGAAGGGCGAGTCGCTGATCACGCATTTGGGGCTGGAGTATTACGACTAGGCTTCAGGCTCCAGGCTGCAGGCGTGAGGGGTGGAATTTTTTTTTCGTAACCCGGGCCGTGGGGTCCGGCATCGAATCTGCCATGCGCAAGATGGCAGTGCCGACCTTCCTCGCACTTCTGTTGGTGGCCACTTACTTGTGGGCTGACACGCCGGGGACCTTCCGCGGTGTGGTGATTCACGGCCCCGACATGACGCCGGGATGGATGTACATGAAGAGCACGAACGGACAGGTGCGTCGGGTGGGCATCAGCCGCGCACAGGTGGTGTATTCCGAGGCGGTACCTGTCAGCGAAAGGCAGAAAATGCCGGCGCTGTCCATCGGCACCGGCGCCGAGGTGCGGGTGACGGCGCAGCAGGACAAGAACGGCGAGTGGCGCGCCACCAGGATCGAGATCCTGAGCCTGCACGGCGCTTCGACGATTGAGCCATCGGAGCGGTCGGAAAATTTGCGCTCGACGTAGGCCGGACACCTCTCCTCGTCCACAAAAAAACCTAGATTCCTCGCTGCGCCCGGAATGACAAGAATAAAGGGCCTGTCCGGCACGGCTGAAGCCGAGCCCTACCCATGGATCGATTTTTGATACCAGTTACGTTCTTCAACTGAAACTGAAACCGAAACTGAAACTGAAACTCTCTACCCCTTCTTCCGCTTGTACTCGTCAAACTTCTCGAGAAAACGATCGATCTCCGCTTTTTGCAAATAGTAGGGAGTGGAGAGCCGGATTTTGGAGGGTCCGCCGCCGCGGATACGGATGCGGTATTGCTTCCACAGCGCGTTTTCGAGTTCGTAGATCTGGATGGGAGCGATGTTGAAGGTGGCGATGGCGCAGCGCAGCGCTGGGTCGGGCGAGGTCCAGGATTCGACGCCGCGCCGGCTCATTCCGGCCATGGCGTAGTCGGCCAGCGCGCGGTGGCGGCGCTCGATGCGGTCCATGCCGATCTTGTTGGCGAAGTCCAGGGCCGCGCGGAAACCCCACAGCGACGGCACGTTGGACGATCCGATGCGCTGGAAACGCTCTGCCTTGAGCTTGGGATCGTCCCAGCCGGCGGTGGTGACGGTGCTCCACAGCCGGTCCTGCATCTCCTCGCGCACGTAGAGGAATCCGCTGCCTTTGGGCGCCATCAGCCATTTATGCGGGCTGGAGCTGTACATGTCGCAGCCAAGCTCGCGGATATTGAGCTGCATCATGCCGGTGACGTGCGCGCCGTCCACCATCGAGACCAGGCCCTTGCTGCGCGCCAGCGCGCAAATTTCCTTGATCGGGAGCACGACCCCGGTGTCGGTAGTGATGTGGCTGATGAAGATGGCGCGGGTGCGCGGGGAGATGGCGTCGTTGATGCGGTTGAGCACGTCGGCGGGGGAGATCAGCGGACGGGGAATTTCGAATTTGCGGACCACCACGCCATAGCGCTTGGCCTTCAGCTGCCAAGGCTCCTCGCCGCTGGGATGCTCCTGGTTGCTGATGAGAACCTCGTCGCCGGGCTTCATGTCGAAGCCATGGATCATGAAGTTGTTGGCCTCCGTGGCGTTGCGCAGAAGCGCGATTTCGTCGCGGGTGGCGCCGACGAAGGCCGCCAGCGGGTCGCGGAATTCGTTGAATGGCCCGTAGCCCCAGATGGGGTAATCCTCGGGATCGCTCTGCGCCATGGTTTCGGTGGCGTGATAACCGTCCATGACCGCCTGGATGACCGGGGCAGGGGAGGAGCCCACGGTGCCGTTGTTGAGATAGATTTCGTCGGCGGGGATGAGGAACTGCTTGCGCACCTCGCGCCAGTAGGCGTCTTCATCGCGGGCATAAAGAGCGGCGTCGGGCAGGGTAGGCTCGAGGCTGCACTGCGCCAGCAGGCGCGGAGCGGCGGCCAGCGCGGCTGCGATACCTGCGGTATTGAAAAGAAAGGACCTGCGGTCGAGCATGGGGAACTCCTAGTGCTGAGTACCTAGTACCGAGTGCCGAGCGATGAAATTTCGAGTGGCATGTTCCTGGCTCGCCATCGACTCGGGACTGGGCACTTCAGAGGCGGACGAGATGGTACTACGGATACATATTCGTCCCTGCGAGACTTGTTGCGCGGCGGCGGGTTCAATCCAAGGGGGAAGGCTTGGCCCAAGTACCCGGGGAGAATTGACTGTGTCCCGATGGTCGGAAGGCACATCCAACCATAGACTGGCGACACAGCGGGCCGCGGCCCTGGCGGACGCTGCTGAGTTTCGGCAGCATATTTCGGCGGTATAATGGAAGCTAATCAGCTCGTCGGCAAGCAACCTCAAAGGAAGTGCACCATGAAGTTTCGCGCCTATACGCTGGTGACTGCGTTGCTGGTAGCGACCCTGGCGCCGTGCACGATTGCGCAGAGCACTCCCGACGCCCAGAACCCGAATCCTACCGGGGCCCCTCCGGTGACCGGCACGCCGCAGACCGCGGACTCGCAGACCGCGGATTCGAAGGGGACCACGACCGACAAGCAACTGCAGAATGACGGCCTTGTTCCACAGGTGGCGAATCCGCCGAAAGAGACGCACGACGGCGGCAAGAACGACATTGATGCTATCGGCAACCGCAAGATCGGCAGCGGCAAGGGGCTGGGCAACTGGTACTCGCTGGAAAAAGAGATCGCGATGGGCAAGGAGTACGCGGCGCAGGTGGAAGCCAGCGTGAAACTGGTGCAGGACCCGGTCGTGACCGAGTACGTCAACCGGATTGGACAAAATCTGGTGCGGAACTCCGACGCGCGCGTGCCGTTTACCATCAAGGTGGTTGACTCCGACGAGTTGAACGCCTTCGCGCTGCCCGGCGGGTTCTTTTACGTCAACTCGGGGCTAATCCTGGCCGCGGATGACGAGGCGGAACTGGCGGGGGTGATGGCACACGAGATCGCGCACGTCGCCGCACGCCACGCAACCCGGCAGATGACGCGTGCGCAGTTTGCGAATATTGCGACCATTCCGCTCATCTTCGTCGGCGGCGGGATCGGCTACGCCATCCGCTCGGCGGCCGGTTTGGGACTGCCGCTGACGTTCCTGTCGTTCTCGCGCGGCTTCGAGGCCGAGGCCGATTACCTCGGGCTGGAGTACATGTACAAGTCCGGCTACGACCCGCAGGCGTTCATCTCATTCTTCGAAAAAATCCAGGCGAAGGAGAAGAAGAAGCCGGGGACACTGGCGAAGGCGTTTGCCACCCATCCGCAGACGCCGGACCGAATCACCAAGAGCCAGGACGAGATCGCAAAGGTGCTGCCGGCGCGTGACCAGTACATCATCAACACCTCCGAGTTCGACGACGTGAAGACGCGGCTGGCGGCGATCGAGAACCGCCGCAAGATGACTGGCCCCGAGGACAAGGAAGGACGTCCTACGCTGCGGCGCACCACGGCCGACAACAGCAAGAAGACCGGCAGCGGCCAGGACAGCGGCAGCAACGACGACGATCGTCCGACGCTGAAGCGGAGAGATAACGACTAAGAGTTTCGGTTTTCAGTTTCAGAAAAGACCGGCAGCCTGGGCTGCCGGTTACTTTTTGGGGGTATCACCCGGCGAGTTTGGGGTATCACCTGGCAACGACAGAGCAGGGATGTGGCAGGCCGAGCGCTTCGCCGGAATCCAAAGGTCGAGGGCAAGCGCCCCGCTTCGGCAAAGTCGGCATCTCCCCAAGAAGGGATAAAGCTGCCCGTCAGGCAGATTTGGCAAACGGTTCGGCTGCTTCGGCCAGTTCGCCGGCCTTCGCACGCGCCGTGACGAACTTCATCTCCTGCCAATCGTAAGCAAACTCCTGGCCGCAATCGAGGCAAACCACATACGTGCCGGTCACGGCAGCCGCGGGGCTGCGGCGTTGTCCCGGCCTGGCAGTGATCGGGAAACTGTAGTGCTTGTGGGAGCAGCCGAACAACACATCGATGATGTCTCTGATGATCATGGACCTACCCCTCACAATGGGCCCCGGAAGTCGAGCGAAAGTTTTCAGCCCAGTAGATTATTAGATTCCGCCCAGCCGGAAAAGGTTCGTTGAACGTCGCCACTGAAATAACTGTGGATTGTTCATTTTGGGAGCCAGCGAAAAGCGCTGTGGAAAAGTCGGCGGCGGTCGGTTAGGCCTTTTTGTGCTGGCACTTGGCGACGATGGCGGTGCGCAAGCGGGTGCGGAGGTCGTCGGGCAGTTCGTAAAGTTGGGAGTCGCGGTAAATCTCGATGGTCTTCTTGGTGGTGTTGCAGATGACGAAACAGTTGTGGCACCACTGCAGATGTTCTTCCAACTCGGTCCGTGTACGGGCATCGAGGCTTTCGTCCAGGTAGTCCGTCAACTCTTTCAAGAAATCCGAGCAATTCACTTTTTGCCGTCTCCGCTCTTGCGCTTTCGAAAGTACTTATTCAGCCTCTCGCGCAACTGCAAACGTGCCCGCAGCAAGCGCGATTTCACCGCCGGAATACTCAAGTCCAGGGCCTCCGCGGTCTCTTCAGTGGAGAGCCCTTCCACGTCGCGCAGCACAAACACCGTGCGAAAGCTGGAAGGCAATCCCTGGATCGTCTTGGTGAGGATGTCGCGTAACTCCGATTGCGTGTAGAGCTGCTCGGGGTTGGGACTCCAATCCGCGACCTCCCGCGGCATGCTGTCCTCTTCGGTCTTGACCTCTTCGTCGAGGGACACCATGCGTTCCGGCCGGCGGCGCCGCAAGCGCATCAGCGCTTCGTTCACCGCAATCCGCACCAGCCAGGTGTAAAACTTGGACTGCTCCTGAAAATTCTTGAGATTCTCGTAGGCTTTCAGGAACGCGTCCTGGACGACGTCTTCGGCATCCTCGCGGTTCTGCGTAATATGCTGCGCGATGCGAAAGACGTTCCGGTCGTAACGCTGAACCAGCTGCTCGAAGGCGCCGATATCGCCCGCCTTCGCGGCACGCACCAGTTTCAGTTCGTCGAAAACCGGCTCATTCAATTTTTGGATGGCTCCCATCGGGCTCCCGATTCAAAGATTTGCAGGCGCTAAGCCGGAAACCGCTATTCTACCGATTTGGATGTCGGAGCACATCCATGTTTTGCCGTGGCTTGCGCTTTTCGCAAAATTTCCAGGGTTCTCCAGTTGGATTCGCCGGCCCGGATTTTGTTACCACGCATTGACACTGAGTTTTGAGTTCATATAATCGCCGCAGTCCGCGCCGAAGCGCGCCCGTGGGCCGCATCAGGGGAAGGAGTCGAATGGGGGAGAGCAAGCACATCCGGGAGATCATCGAACGCGTGGTGAGCGCGAGCCTGGCAACCCACGTCACCGCGCTGAAGGGCGAGCTCGTCGATAAGGCATGCGAGCAATTGGAGCAAATGACGCCGGCCGAAGCGGCGCCTGCCGCTTCCCCGGGCGGCGCACCCATCGACCTGCTGAACGCGGCCATCAACTCCATCCTCGATGCCACCACCCAGGTCGACATCCTCGGATCGCTGCTGGAGGGCACGTCGAAGTTCGCCGAGCGCGCCGCGTTATTCGTCATCCGCGCCGGAGTGGCGACGGGCTGGCGCGCCACCGGCACGGAACACAACGAGGGTATCAAGGCGGTGGCGCTGGACTTGAACTCCGGCCTGGCCGCGCGCGCGTATCACGACCGCGTTCCGGCGGCGGGATCGTCGGCTGAATTTGACGCGCAGTTCGTTTCGACCTACGGCGCTCCCGCCGATGGGACCAACGCGCTGGTGCTGCCTTTGTCCATTCGCGAGAAGGTCGCCGCCCTGGTGTATGTCGATGCCGGAGTCCGGCCCGGCGGAAAGCTGGACCCCTCGGCGATGGAAGCGCTGGTGCACTGCACCGGCATGTGGCTGGAAATCATGGGGGCACGCAAGAGTGGCGCTGCACCCGTGGAGCATGAAGTGGGGCATCATGTCCATGCTGACGCCGCGGCGGAACCGCATCCCGCTCCTGCGATGGAACCGGCGCCACCGGCGTACGCCGTGACGTCGGCGGAGCCCTCGCCCGAGCCGGCATTCACTCCGGCAGCGGTGGCCGCCGCGCCCGCCCCCGCGCCGGAATACGTCCCTACGCCCGCCATGGAGCCAGCGGCTCCGCCCGCGCCCGCCGCGGCGCCGGCGGGCATGTCGCCGGAAGAGGAAGAGGTGCACAAGAAAGCCCGCCGCTTCGCCAAGCTGCTGGTGGATGAAATCAAGCTCTACAACCAGTTGAAGGTGGTCGAGGGCCGCACGCACAAGGACCTCTATGCGCGCCTGAGGGACGACATTGACAAGAGCCGTGCCACCTACGACAAGCGGTACGGTTCGACTTCGGCGTCCAGCGGCAACTATTTCACCCAGGAACTGATCCGCATCCTGGCGAATGATGATCCATCCCTGCTCGGCGAAGGATTTTCAGGGTAAACTGAAACTGTGGTGCGTACCCGGTTCCTGTTAGTCGTCGCCATCGCAGCGCTGTTCTGCACGTCTGCTTTTTCTGCGCAGACTGCGGACCCTTCCCCCAAGTCCACCAGCAAGAAATCCGCGAAACCGTCGCGCACCAAGGCGAAGTCCAAGGCCAAGCGCAAAAAGACGGTCAGCCCACAGCGCATCCGGCGCATGCGCCGCGCGTTTGTCGCCTCCGCCGAACTGAAGCCGATGGCGCGGCAGTTGCTCGATAACCGCAGTCCGGCTGCCTATGCGGGGGTGGAGGCGTACGCGCGCAAGCACGCGCACGACGATGCCGGGGTGCTGGCGAACCTGGCGCTCGGCTACGCGCATATCCTCGACCACGAACCGGCGAAGGCGATTGCGCCTTTGAAGCTGGCGCAGGCGCGCGCCGGGGACCTGGCGGACTACACGGCGTATTTCCTGGGGGCGTCTTACCAGGCGACGGGCCAAACCGACTTGGCCATTGCCAGCCTGAGCGATTTCACCACCAAGTACCCGGATTCGATCTTCGTGCGCGATGCGGCGGTGAACTATGGCAATGCGCTGGTCACGTCCGGAGATCCGGCGCAGGCGGCGACGCTGCTGGAAAAGTACCGGCGTCCCTACCGCTCCGACCTGGAATTCGCCTACGGGCGCGCACTGCTTCGTTCCGGTGACGCGGCGCGCGGCGCGGACGTGCTGCGCCACATGTATTTCTCCACGCCGCTGGCCGCCGAAGCCGACGATGCCGGCAAGTTGCTGAATTCCGCGGGCGGGCTGGGCGCCAATTATGCGCTGCAGAAAGCTCGCGCCGACCAGTTCGCGCAGGCGAAACGGTATCGCGAGGCGGTGCAGGAGTTGCGAGCATTGCGGGAGCTGGCAACGCCGGAGGAGCGTCCGGCGGTCGAGGTCGCTCTCGCCGGGGCGATCCACCGCAGCGGCGACGACCGCCAAGCCCGTGCCATGCTGGAGGGCCTGGCGCTTCCGCCCGGCGAGCTGAACGGCGAGCGCTTGTTCTACCTCGCCGAGATTGCGCGCTCCGCCAACGATGACGACCGTTTCCTGGGCACGCTGGCGCAAATCCGGCAGGCGGCGCCCACCAGCGGCTGGCTGGAGCAGGCGCTGCTCACCGCCGGAAACATGTTCCTGCTGCGCAATGACTACGATCGCGCCATTGATTTCTATCGCGAGATCACGGAGCGCTTTCCGCAGGGCAAGCTGGCGCCCTACGCCCACTGGAAGGTGGCGTGGCTGAACCTGCGGCAGGGACGCGCCGACGCCGCACGCCAGGGCTTCGAGGAGCAGATCGCGCTCTATCCGGGATCGCAGCAGGTGCCGGCGGCGGTGTACTGGCGCGCGCGGCTGGCCGAGGAGGAACAGAATTCTCCCAAGGCGCGGGTCTATTACCAGAAACTCTCGCAGCGGTTCCGGAACTACTATTACGCCGACCTGGCGCGCACGCGCTTGCTGGACCTGAAGCAGGCGAGCCCGCCGGCTGCCGATCCGGTGCTGGAAAAAATTCCGCCGATCCAATTGACCTCGGCGTACACGCGGGTGGAGCCGCCGGCGGACGATCTGCGCGCGCAGAAGGCGCAGCTTCTGCAGAACGGCGGCTTGACCGAATTCGCGGAACGCGAACTGAAGACGGCGGCCGAGGAGGGCGGGGCGTCCTGGGCAACGGCGGAAATGGCGCGCCTTTACCGCGACAACGGCCAGTACTACCGCGCGCTCCAGGTGCTGAAACGCGCCGTGCCGGCGTACCTGGCCATGGACCTGGAAGCGCTGCCGCGTCCGTACTGGGAGGACCTGTTTCCGCGGCCGTGGTGGACGGACCTGAAAAGATATTCCTCGAGCAACGGGTTGGATCCGTTCCTGGTGGCGTCGCTAATACGGCAGGAATCGGAATTCAATCCCGAGGCGATCTCGCACGCCAACGCCTTCGGCCTGATGCAGGTGCTGCCCAGCACGGGGAAAAAACTGGCGCGCTCGATGAAGGTTCGCGGCTTTTCCAGCCAACAACTGCTGGCGCCGGACTTCAACCTGCAACTCGGGACGCGCTACTTCCGCGAACTGGTGGACCACTTCAACGGGCACGTGGAATACGCGCTGGCGGCGTACAACGCGGGCACCGACCGGGTGGAGGCGTGGCTGGCGATCGGCAAGTATCGCGACGCGATGGAATTCGTAGAGTCCATCCCGTTCACCGAAACGCGCGAATACGTGCAATCGGTGCTGCGCAACGCGACCGTGTACAAGCGGCTGTACGGAACGCCATAAGACAGCTTATCGAGTTTCAGTTTGTCGGTCCCGGTTCCAACAACTTCTGAAGGACGCGCCCGAGGCAGAGCTGAGCCGCAGGAGTTCGAAAACATGCGGTTATCCGTGTCTGTCAACGGGGTTTCTCGCTTCATTGCTTCATTACCGAGCCCGGGCTACCTAAATGCGCACCTGAACATGCTTGAGCATCCCAAAGGCAGTGACCCTCCAGAAAGTTGCGCGTCGTGGCGACCGACACATCCCTAGAAACGGAGAACGTTGGCTTGGAATGGCCGCCAGTCGATTTGGATATTGGGGATGTCGTAGAGCTAGCATGCGGTGCAGCCCAAAATGGCACGGCAGCGCCGCGCATTTCGTTCGCAGATGCATCTCCGGCCTTGCGAAATCGCTCACGGGCAGTATGATTGCGGGGATTCAGAGCTGAAAAAGGGAATTCCTGCTGAACCGCCCGGTTAGGAACTTGGGCGATTGTTCTGCCATCCTGACCCCTCCAGCAGCGTGCTATCCGGGAAGGGGACATACATGCTCCATTCACTCAGACTGCGAACCCGACTGGTCTGGGTGCTGTTGCAAGCAGTGTCTACCGTGGCTCTCGCGCAGATCATTGAAAAAAGCAAGTACCAAGTCATTGAGGTGAAGCAGTTTGAATTTGGGCAGGGGACCAACATGCCCAAGTCCTTCCAACGCGCGCTGATGCAGGAAACGGCTTTGGCTCTGTTGCAAATCGGTAAGTTCAAGGAGGTGCTCCGCGAAGGGGAGAAGCCCGCCGATCCGGGTCTTCCTCTGCTGCAATTGACCACGAAGGTCACCGAATTCCAGGGGGGCAGCGACTGGGGTTTTTTCCGTGCGAAAACCAGGATTGCAGCTCATATCAAGTTCATCGACGCTGCAACCGGAAGAGTGCTGGTTGAAGATGACCTCAAAGCCGAGGTGGAACTCGCTGGTCTTCGCGCTCGTGAGTCCATCGACGTCACGCGTAGCATCGCCAAGGAAATCGCCAAGGTCACCAAGCAACGATTCTTTTAGCAAGGAGGAACGGTATGTTCACCAAGAAAGTCAGCCTCGCTCTGGTCCTGCTCCTGAGTCTCACTCTGGTTGGCCTCGCACAAGAAAAGGTGTCGACCCAGGGAAAGCCGGTGACGAAAACGTGGGCCGCCAAGTACGAACTCGGGGATGCGGCGATCACGCGTGGCACCAGCGTGCAGTTGACTCTCCCCGATGCAGAAAAGCTTGTATGGCAGATAGAGAAGGGAACTCCTAATACGATTCCGCTGTCCTCAATCACCGAGGTGAGCTACGACAACCGCTCCCATCACCGTACCAAGGGCGGTGTTGCTCTGATGGCGGCCAGCCCACTCGGCGGTCTTCTGTTGGCGAGCAGCAAAGCCACCAAACACTTCGTAACCATCGCCTTCGAACAGAACGGAGAAAAGAAGGATGTGGTTTTCGAACTTGGGAAAAGCGACCACGCCAGCTTTCTCGACGAGCTACGGAAATTAACAGGCAAGCAGTGGAAGGACTTGGCGGCGGAACGCAAGAAGGCCGAAGCTGAGATCGAGCAGCAAAAGAACAACAAAATCGCGGTCAAGCTCGACCACATGATGCGCGTCAATGAGGTCGATCTGAAGCCGGGCGACTATCAGATCGTGCTTCTGGAGCGCCCGGACAGCAAGGGCGAGGTCTACTTCTTTGCCGGGAACAAGGTCAATCCTGAGAAGAGTCTGATTTCGACCAAGGTGGAGATCGTGACGCAGAGCAATGAGGTGAAGGACGCCCAGGTGATCCACAAAGACGATGACAAGTTCGCCACCGTAACTGAGATTCGCTTGTCCACGAAAACGCTTCTGCTGCGGTGACCCTTGGCCGGCCGCTGCCCTGGGGAAATCCACTGGGAGGGCTGTGGTGCCGCGGCGATGGGGAGCTCTCCCATTACCGGGTCCGTGACCGACGTGAGTCGGCTGGCCAGAGCCATCGAAGCCATGGTGAAGATTGGCCAGAACGAGGACGGCTGGCGAACGGCAAGTACCGCGACGCGATGGAATTCGTGGAGTCCATCCCGTTCACCGAAACGCGCGAATACGTGCAATCGGTGCTGCGCAACGCGACCGTGTACAAGCGGCTGTACGGAACGCCGTAAAAGCAGTTTCGAGTTTCAGTTTCAGTTTCAGAAACGGCCGGCTGAAACTGAAACTGTCTGATCCCTTTTAGCTGGTCGGAAGTTGCGGGAACTAACTGCGGTTCACCTTCGTACCCATCAATGCGTACAATTCTGCTTTGAAGTTACCGTCCTGGAGCCGGGAGGTTTCCGCATGAAGCTGATTCGAACTGCCGCTGTCCTGCTTGCGTGCCTGCTGCTGTCGCTGAGCGCATTCCCACAGGCGCAAGCCCCTCTGATTCCGCGCAGCGTTATTTTTGGCAATCCCGAACGGGCCTTGCCGCAGATTTCGCCCGACGGCAAAATGCTGGCCTATCTAGCGCCCGACCAGGGTGTGCTCAACATCTGGGTACGGACGCTGGGCAAGAGCGACGATCACGCGATTACCAGCGACCGCAAGCGCGGCATCCGCAACTTTTCCTGGCAGTTCGATTCCAGCAACGTCCTGTATGCGCAGGACCAGGGTGGCGACGAAAACTGGCGCGTTTATCAGACCAACCTGGCCAGCAAGCAGACGCGCGACTTGACGCCGTTTGAAAAGGTCCGCGCCGACATCGTCGCCCTGGAAGCCACGCACCCCGACGAGGCGCTGATCCAGCTCAACAAGCGCGATCCCAAGCTGTTCGACGTCTATCGCGCGGACTTGAAAACCGGCAAGCTTTCCCTCGATACCGAGAACCCGGGCGACGTGACCGGATGGCAATCGGACCACGGCCTGCAGGTGCGGGCGGCGCAGGTCGCTACGCCGGATGGCGGAACCGTGATCCGCGTCCGCAACAACGCCACCTCGCCCTGGCGCGAATTGATTAAATGGGGTCCGGAAGAGACGCTGGGCAACGTGGACTCCTTTTCTCCGGACAATAATGCACTGTTGGTCATCACCTCGCTGGATGCCAATGCCGCCCGCCTGGTCTCGGTAGATATAGCGACGGGAAAGCGTACGGTTATCTCCGAGGATCCGCAGTTCGACGTTTCCTTTGTCGTGACCCACCCCAAAACCAACAAGCTGGAGGCGGTGGTGTACCTCCGCGAGCGCCGCGAATTCCAGATTCTGGACAAGAGCCTGCAAGCGGATTTCGAGGCGTTGAAAAAGGTCCGCGACGCCGACATCAGCAATCTGAGCCGCGACCTGGCGGATGACAAGTGGATCGTGACCTTCGAGGGCGATGATGCTCCGATCTATTACTACCTGTACGACCGCAGCGCGGGCACCGCGACCATGCTGTTCAGCAACCGGCCACAACTGGAGAAATACAAGCTCGCCAAGGTCAAGCCGATTGAGTACAAGGCGCGAGACGGCATGCTCATCTACGGCTACCTGACCACTCCCGCCGGCCGTGACGCGAAGAATCTTCCCATGGTGGTATTTCCACACGGTGGTCCGTGGGGACGGGACCTGTGGGGGTACAACCCGTATGCGCAATGGCTCGCCAACCGTGGCTACGCCGTGTTGCAGCCGAATTTCCGCGGCTCCACCGGATACGGCAAGCGCTATCTCAATGCCGGTGACCGGCAGTGGGCGGGCGCCATGCACACCGATCTGCTGGACGCGAAAGATTGGGCGGTGAAGCGGGGCGTGGCGGATGGCAAGAAGGTCTGCATCATGGGCGGCAGCTACGGCGGCTATGCCACCCTGGCGGGCGTTACCTTCGCTCCCGAGGCCTTCACCTGCGGGGTGGATATTGTCGGACCTTCCAACTTGAATACTCTGCTGAAAACCATCCCGCCGTATTGGGCGACTCTACTCTCCATCTTCCACCGGCGGATGGGTGAGGACGAGGCGTTCCTGAAGTCACAGTCCCCTTTGTTCAAGGCGGACCAGATCAAGGCCCCGCTGCTCATCGGACAGGGCGCAAATGATCCGCGGGTCAACAAGGCGGAAAGCGATCAGATCGTTGGCGCCATGCGGAAAAACCAGAAGACGGTGGAATATTTCGTCTTCCCGGACGAAGGCCACGGCTTCGCGCGCCCGGAGAACCGCATGGCATTCAATGCCGCCAGCGAAGAGTTTCTGGCGAAATATCTGGGCGGCAAGTTTGAGCCGCCAAGCGACGCCGAGAAGAAGCTACTGACAAGCGTGAAACAGTAGCTCAATTGGTGGTCTGTCGGTCTATCGGTCTATCGGTCGCGGGGCACAAACTGCCCGACCCATCGACTGATAGACCGATAGACCATTATCGAACTGCCTTCTGCTCAGCCGGGGATCTGGCGAAGAGGATCTCGGCCACCAGCAGCAGCGCTCCAATCACGATGGCGCTGTCGGCAACGTTGAAGGCCGGCCAGTGATAGCTGCCGAGGTAGAAGTCGAAGAAGTCGACGACATGGCCGGTCAGCAGGCGGTCCCAAAGATTCCCCACGGCACCGCCAAGGATGAGTGCCAGACCGACCCCAGTGACGGTCATGCTATGGCTGTTCTTCCACAGCAGCGCAGAAACCACGGCCAGCGCCAGAATGGAGAAGAGAATCAGGATCGCGACCTTCCACTCCGACGATGACTCGGCAAACAGCCCGAAGGCCGCGCCGCTGTTCTGCACATGCGTCAGACGGAAGAAGCCGGGCAGGACGGAAATACTGTCGTGGAGGGTGATGTTGCCGGCCACCAGCCACTTGCTCATCCGGTCCAACACGATCACCAGGACGGCAATCAGGAAGTGGTACTTGCGCTTGGCGTGGATCCCGTTGCTGGTTCTAGCGTCCATGAGCTCCCGTTTCGATCTCCTTCAGGGCCGCGCTGCAGCGTTCGCAGACCGTCGGATACCTGGGATCACTGCCCACTTGGGCGGAGTAATTCCAGCAGCGCTCACATTTTTGGCCGGGAGCCTTGCGGATTTCAACACTAATCCCGCTGCCGCTGCCGTTTCCCGAAGGCGCCGCTTCTAATTGGACGCTGGAAACGATGAACAAGTAGCGCAAATCCTTTTCGTGGCGCTGCACCAACGCGAGCAGCGACTCAGGCACGCTCAGCCGCACTTCGGCCTCCAGCGCGGAACCGATCAGCTTCTGGTTACGGGCCGCTTCCAGTGCCTTCAGCACCTCGTCGCGAACGCGTGACAAGTCCTGCCATTCCGAATGCAGCGCCAGCGTCTCCTTGCTGGTGAGCGAGAAGCCCTCGCCGGGGATGCTCTCGGGTTGCGGAAACGTCGCCAAATGGACGCTCGGTTCGCGACCGGCAACCTTTGGCAGGAATCCCCAGACCTCTTCGGCAGTAAAGCTCATCAGGGGCGCCAACAAGCGAGCCAGCGCCTCACCGATGCGCCAGATGGCGGTCTGTGCCGAGCGCCGGGCGCGCGAGTTGGGCGCGTAGGTGTAGAGGCGGTCTTTGAGCACGTCGAAAAATGTTTTGCTGAGCGCGTCCACGCAAAATTCGTTTACGTCCTGGAAGACGCGATGGAAGAGAAAGTCGTCGTACCAGGCCAGCACGCGCTGCGCGAGTTCGGCGGTCTGCGCCAGCGCCACGCGGTCGAGAAACTCCATGTCGGCGAAGGAAACGGCGTCACGCTGCGGCTCGAAATCGTACAGGTTGCTGACAATGTAGCGGAAGGTGTTGCGGATCTTGCGATAGGTCTCCGCGATACGCTGCATCAGGGTTTCGTCGGAGCGCACGTCTTCGCGGAAGTCCACCGACGCGACCCACAGGCGCACGATCTCGGCCCCCATACGGTTGGCGATATCCACTGGGTCCACGTCGTTGCCGAGCGACTTGTGCATGGCGCGGCCTTGCATGTCGAGCGTCCAGCCGATGGTGCCGACCGTTCGGTAGGGCGCCGAATTGCGCGCGCCGATGGAGCACAGCAGGGAAGAGTGGAACCAGCCGCGGTATTGGTCGCCGCCTTCGATGTACATGCCGGACGGCCACGGCAGATCGGGCTCGGCGGACTGCACTGCCAGGTAGCTCGATCCGGATTCGAACCACACGTCCACGATGTCCATTTCCTTGCGGAACTGCGTGCCGCCGCACTTGGCGCACCGGGTTCCCGCGGGGACAATCTCCTCCGGCTTTAGCCGGTACCATGCATCCGAACCCTCGCGCCGGAACAGTTCCACGATGGCGCGCTGCACTTCCGGCGCGCGCAGGAATTCGTCGCAGCCTTCGCAGAAGATGATGGCGATGGGCACGCCCCACACCCGCTGGCGGGAGATGCACCAGTCGGGCCGGGTGGCGATCATGTTGGAAATGCGCTCTTCGCCCCAGGCCGGATCCCAGCGCACTTTCTTGATTTCCTCTAGCGCGCGGCTGCGCAGGGTGCCGGCGCCAATTTTCGCTTCCATGGAAATGAACCACTGCTCGGTCGCGCGGAAGATCACGGGATGGTGGCAGCGCCAGCAGTGCGGATAGGAGTGCTCGATTTTCTCCAGGTGCAAGAGCACTCCTCGGCTCTTGAGCAACTCGACGATGGAATCGTTCGCCTGAAAGACTTTCTTGCCCTCGTACTCCGGCAAGCCGTGGCGCAGGCGTCCGGCCTCGTCCACGTTGCAGGTCTGGTCGAGGTTGTATTTCTGCCCGGTGTAAAAATCGTCGGCGCCGTGCGAGGGAGCGGTATGCACCGCGCCCGTGCCTTCTTCCATGTGCACGTACTCAGCGAGCACGCCCAGGATCTGGCGCTCGAGGAAGGGATGCGCGTAGGTGGTGTGCTCCAGCATGCGGCCGGGGAAGCGCGCGACCGGGTTGCGCTGCAGCCCGCATTTTTCCGCGGTGATCTGCGCCAGTTTGTCGGCGACGATGTACAACTCGCCGCCCGATTCCAGCGCGACGTACTCCTCCTCCGGATGGAATGCGACCGCCATCGAAGCGGGCAGCGTCCACGGGGTGGTGGTCCAGATGATGGTGGAAACTTTCCTGCCCGCAAGCGCCGCGTCCAACTTCGCTGGATCACTCGTCATGCGGTACTTCACCCAGATGGACGGGCTGACGTGGTTCTTGTACTCGACCTCAGCTTCCGCCAGCGCCGTTTCGTCGTGAATGCACCAATAGACGGGACGAAGGCCCTTGTACACGGCGTCCTGGTCAATGAACTTGAACAACGCGTCAATGACCACCGCCTCGTACTCGGGGGCCATGGTGGAGTAGGGGCGCTCCCAGCGGCCGAACACGCCGATGCGCTTAAACTGCTCGCGCTGCAGGTCGAGATATTTTTCCGCGTATTCGCGGCACGCCTGCCGCACCTGGAGCGGGTCCATCTCCAGCTTCTTGCGCCCCAGCGCCTCATCCACCTTGATCTCGATGGGCAGGCCGTGGCAGTCCCAGCCCGGCAGGTAGGGCGAATCGAAGCCCGCCATGGTCTTGGACTTCACGATGAAGTCCTTCACCGTCTTGTTGAGCGCGGTACCGAGGTGGATGGGTCCGTTGGAGTACGGAGGCCCGTCGTGCAGGACGTACATGGGCGCGCCGCGACGCGCCTGCCGGATGAGGTCGTAAATTCGCATCTGCTCCCAGCGGGCGAGCATTTTGGGCTCGTTCTGAGGCAGGTTGGCCTTCATCGAAAACTCGGTTTTCGGCAGGTTGAGCGTGGCTTTCAGTTCTTGCGGCACTCCGGTCTTGTCTCCGCGATCAGGGGTAATCTTTTCATTATAGCGAGTTCATGCTTTCAATCGGGTGATCTGGTGATCGGGTGATCTGATGACCTGCATCGAAAATTTCAATCACCCGATCGCCCGATCATCCGATCACCAGAGGTACATGTCCCCCTGGGTAACTCCGCAATTATTGTCGTCACCATGTAAATCTTTCGTATTACGGCGACCGTACCGCGACTCCTGCGGCAAGACAGTGTTAGCCTAAGTGCACAGGTGGGCAGGGTGGGGTCTAGCTGCGAGAAGCTGGCACCAAATGTGCTCATCTTCCTGGTCAGGTGAAGCATCAAACAGGAGCAAACGGGCCACAAGCATTGAACCCGGGATAACACGCACTTATGGCACATGAGAATTTGATTCCATCGGAGAACCAGGTTCGGGGGCAGGAAATACCCGAGTTGAACCTGCTGCTTCCCAGCGATCAATTCGACCTCTCGCTGTGGCAGTCGCTGCGGCGGCAAATCCACGACTGGCGCCATCCCGAGAAGCTTCCGCCCCTGCACCTGACATCCAAGCCTGTCCCGGTGCACGAGATCTGGGGTGCGTACAACTACAAGAAGCGCGGCGCGGTGGGCTCGACCCTGCTGCACGTGCTGGTGATTGGCGGGATCATTGGTGTCTCGCTGGCCGGCGCCCGGGTAGTGAAGGAAGCGAAGCACGAAACGGTGACCCTGGTTGCTCCCGACATTTCGCAGTACATGCCGCTGTCTTCGAAAAAGAACGACACCATCGGCGGTGGCGGTGGCGGCGGTGATCGCGACAAGCTGCCCGCTCCCAAGGGAAAGTTGCCCAAGTTCGCGATGGAGCAGTTCACGCCCCCGGCGATGGTCATCCGCAACGACCATCCCAAGCTCCCGATGGAACCCACGGTGGTGGTGCCTCCGCAAGTGAAGATGGCGCAGTTGGCGATGCCCAATTTCGGCGATCCCAAGTCGGCATATCCGAACGGTCCACCCTCCAACGGCACCGGGTCGGGCGGCGGCATCGGTTCAGGCTCCGGCGGCGGCGTCGGCTCCGGTGAAGGACCGGGTGTCGGCCCCGGCCGCGGTGGAGGCATTGGCGGCGGCTTGTTCAGGGTCGGCGGCGGCGTATCCGCTCCGCGCGCCCTCTCCACGCCCGATCCCGAGTACTCGGAAGAAGCCCGCAAGGCCAAGTACCAGGGCACGGTGGTGCTGTGGCTGATTGTGGACCAGTACGGTCGTCCGCAGAACCTGAAGGTCGCTCGCTCGCTCGGCTTGGGGCTGGACCAGAAAGCGATTGAGGCGGTGCGGCAATGGAAGTTCGAGCCGGCGATGAAGGACGGGCGCCCGGTGGCGGTGCAGATCAACGTCGAGGTAAACTTCAGGCTTTACTAGAGAGATCTTCTGTAGTTGAAACAAATAAAGGGAGAAGCTAGCCGACTTCTCCCTTTAGGTTTTTGCGCTGAAGCGTTGCGGATCAGTTCGGCACGTACGTTGTGATCACCTCGCGGTACGTCTTCGACGCCGGCCAGTGGCCTGCTCCGGCCTTGTTGTGGCAGTCGCCAAAGGTCCCCAGCTCGGTATCGAAGCTCTTGCACGCGTACGGACTCGGGAACACCGGCGTGTAATCGGCGCAGTCTCCGGCGTAATTGAAGCCGCACTGGGTGTGGGTGGGGTCGAGGGGGTCAGGCTCGGCGCAATCGCGGTCCACGAGTCCGCCGAACTCACCCGCTGCCTGGTCTTTGCCGCGGCAGGCGTTCCAGTCGATCGGATCATCGCCGGTGAACAGGTTGCCGTAGAACGCGCCCTCTTGCAGCGTAAAGGTTGCGGCCTCACCGGCGCTGACCGTCAGGCTGTCGTGCGGGCCGCGCAGGGAGATCGGCTCTGCGGTGTCATGGGCGTTTACGCGCGCGAAGATACACGCGCTCACCCAGCGCTGGTCCTTCGGCGCCAGCCGGTGATCGACCCAGTATTCGGCGAGGCCGATCGAGCCGTCGAACACGCACACCCCATTGCTGCACGTATAGCTGGTGTCAGGCGGACCGCTGTCCGGCGCGCCGGCGATCGTCGCCTGGATCGTCGTCCCGGCGGGGAGCGCGCAGCTGATCAGATAGCTGTAGACGTCTCGGCCGTCTGCCGTCGCGAGGAGCTCCGCACTGGCGTTGTGGGCTATGAGGCGGGTCGAGGAGAGCGCATTCGAGGCGAGTTTGTTCGACGCCAGCTTGTTCGTTGCGAGCCTGTTTGTTGCCAGCCTGTTTGAGGCGAGCCTGTTCGTCGTCTCGGCCGCGTGTGCCGAACTCGCAGCCAATGCGAATGCCGTGGCCACCGCCACCATCAGGTAAAACTTCCGGGTCATGGTCATAATGTTCTCCTTTAAATTCGCGAAGACTTCAGAAAGCTTCAGAGCGCAGCTAGAGCAATTCGCTGTAGCAAATACAAGCAGAATGAGGTTTTAGATCTGCCTTGCGCCTGGAAAAGCCGGATACCCGCCCCCGCCCCACGGACAGCGAGGGCGACACGATCGACGACTACAGCGCCAAGAGGGGGAGCCGAAGCTCCCCTCCAGGACGCTATTACTTCTTGATCGTGAACGATTGAGGGTTGCCGGTCACGGCCGCATAGTTGGTGCCTGCGGTGGCCGCTGCCGTTAGTGTGCACGTGCCGGTATGTATAAAGTTGACGACAGTTCTGGACACCGTGCAGGCGCCGAGCGTGCTCGATGTCACCGAGGGAGTCCCGTCACCAATGTAGTTATACAGCGGCGTAAACCTCCGACCGTTCTCTGCATTCCCTGGAATGTTCTTGATGCTGATCTTCGTGGTTGCTTTGGCAATCGTGAACTGCTGGGGGCTGCCGGTCGCGGCCGCATAGTTTGCTGTCGCCGTGGCGTGTGCCGTCAGCGTACAGGTGCCGGTGCCCACGAAGAAGACTCTGCTGCCGATCGCCAGGCAAGGGCTCAGCGTGCCCGATGTCGCAAACGTGATTCCATTACCGGCGTATGCATATGTAGCCGTAAAGCTCCCGCCGAACGTAGCGTTGCTCGGAAGGTTGTTGATACTTATCGTCGGCGTCGCTCCGGCAATTTTGAACGACTGGAGGGCGCCGGTTGCAGCGTTGTAGTTCGCATCCGCCGCGGCATGCGCCGTCAGCGTACACGTACCAACATGTATGAACTTGACCGAACCGTCCAACGCGACGGTGCAGGTGGTGGTTGTGCTGGATGTCACGGAAGTAGCGCCGTCGCCAGTGTTTGCATATGCCGGCGTAAAGCTCCCGCCGAACATCGCGTTGCTCGGAAGGTTGCTGATGCTGATTGTCGGCGTCGCCAGGGCGATATGGAACGATTGCGAGAGCGGACCCGCCGCCGCGTAGGTGGCGTCAGCGGCCAGCGATGCCGCGATGACGCAGAAATTACCGCCCACCGCCGCGCCGGTGATTGTTACCTGGCCGCCCAAAGTGACCGCGCAACCGACGCTCCCGGTCCCCAGCACAAACGAGATTGTCCCGGTGCTGTTTGTGCTCGCGTAGCTGGCAACGGGGAATGGCGGATTGCCAAACGTCTTCGCCAGCAGGGTCGACAGGTCGAACGTGAATGTCGGCGCCGAGTTGTTCAAATTAGAAAACACATACGCCGCCCCTTGATGTATTAAAGCGTTGTTAGGTGCCCCGGCCACCACCGTGTCGGTCGCCAGCGTGGCACCGCTGATGGCCACCGAGAGGCCAAGCCGGATTTCGGGGGCATCATCCGAGGCCGTCAGCTTGACATCGAAAGTCGATGTGTTCGGGTAGATCGACACCGGCTTAACAAACACATACGCCGCCCCTTGATGTATTGAAGCGTTGAGGTCGACCGTGGCATTAGGTGCCCCGGCCACCACCGTGTCGCCGTCGCCGCTGATGGCCACCGAGCCGCCGAACTGGTCGCCGTCCTCCCCGTTGGAGGTCAGCGTGGCATTCTGCGCCCAGACCGTCCCCGAGTTGACAAACACATACGCCGCCCCTTGAGAAGCGCTGGAGCCGACGACCTTGGCAAAAGGCGCTCCGGCCACCACCGTGTCGCCGTCGCCGCTGATGGCCACCGAGATGCCGAAATCGTCGCCGTCCGCGCCGTCGTAGGCCGTCAGCTTGGCACCAAAGCTCGATGGGGTCGCCCAGCCCGTCCCCGGCTTGACAAACACATACGCCGCCCCCTGATGTATTAAAGCGTCGGCGTCGACCGTGGCATTAAGTGCCCCGGCCACCAGCGTGTCGCCGCTGATGGCCACCGAGTCGCCGAGGTCGTCGCCGGCCGCGCCGTCCGAGGCCGTCAGTTTGGCGACGAAAGTCGAAGTTGTCGCCCACCCGCCTGATGGCTTGGCGAACACATACACCGCCCCTTGACCAGAGCTGTCTCCAGGTGCCCCGGCCACCAGCGTGTCGCCGCTGATGGCCACCGAGAAGCCAAGCCCGCTGGCGAAGGCATCATCCGAGGGCGTCAGCTTGACATCGAAAGTCGATGTGTCCGCCCACCCGCCTGATGGCTTGGCGAACACATACACCGCCCCTTGAAAAGGTTTGAGGCTAATGTTGGCATAAGGCGCTCCGGCCACCACCGTGTCGCCGTTGCCGCTGACGGCCACCGAGTAGCCGAAGTGGTCGCCAGCCACGCCGTCGGAGGCCGTCAGCTTGGCATTCTGCGCCCAGGCCGTCCCCAACTTGACAAACACATACGCCGCACCTTGACCAGAGCTGACTCCAGGCGCTCCGGCCACCACCGTGTCGCCGTCGCCGCTGATGGCCACCGAGCCGCCGAACTGGTCGCCGACCGCGCCGTCCGAGGCCGTCAGCTTGGCCTGCTGAACGAACGGGTCTACGACGACCGGGTACTGAGCGCCGGCATCGTCCACCCGCAGCAACAACCGGTCGCCGTGCAATTCGAGCCAAGCCCGAAGCTCGCGGCCCACCGCATCATAAGCTGCCAATCCCGCGTAATGCAGCGCGGCTCCCCCCTCTCCCGCAAGCGCCAAAGCCTTCCGACCAGAATCTACCGTGGACGCCATGTTTCCGCTCAACGCGAGCGCAAGCGTCAACGGTGAGCCGTTGGCCTTCCCCGGCCGTTCTGCCAGCGTAAAACCCTGCTCAACACCGAATGGACCATTCACGTACCACTCTGTCAGCGCCCCACGCCTGTACTCTACAAGGTTCGCGTTCGCCTTCGGAGCCGAAACAGGCACCGGACGAAGCGCCTCACCGTAGCCATAGCCTAGCAGTGCCATCCCCCAACGTGCCGTTCCGCTATGCACCGCGACGCCCTGCGGTGTGAAATCCACCGTCAGCGCGTGCTGCGGATTTTCCGCATGGGTTCCGCCTGCGGCCGGCACCATGCGGTAGCGCGCATCGTCCCCACCCAAAGCACGGGAAATAGTCCGCTGAGCGGCCACCGGCAGGCTCGAGAGGTCTTTGCACGCGCGGTCTTGTCCTGCGACGGGCGCGGCCTGCGAACAAGTTTTCGCCGGAGCAGACGGCAGACTCTGCGCGGCAAGCCCGGCCGAACATAGTCCGGCCAAGGCCAACACAGCACCTAGCACAACTAAGACTTGCTTGAGGCCCGTAGGCCACTTGGTTTTGATTGAGATGGAAACGTGAGCTGTTTCGTGCGGGCGTTTCACGGCGAACTCCTCTCTCCTTGCCGGACCATGCGGCAATAGACGGACAGGTGTAGGAACCCAACGGTGCGGATTACACAGCTGCGCCACGAGGTTCCAGAAACCCTCGCTTCGCAGCCCCGGTTGCTGGATAAGACCCCCTTGCGATAGCCCTGATTCTGGTGCTACAAGGAGTCGAGGGTGCGTCATCGCGCGCTGCATAGTTTTCTCCATTTGCGAAATCATTAGGGCTGGTATCAGGTCAGGGGGAGGAATGCTTCGCTAGTGGCGGCCATGCTGAAGCGCCAGGGCTGTGTTCGCAATAGCGGCGACCTGTCGAAGACATTAATTTTTGTGTATCGCTAAGCGGCAGAAAACAGTCGAATTGGTGTAGCGGGTGTAGAATTTAATCCCTTCCCCCACTGGGGTTGTATGTCGTCCGGTCCGGTACGAATCCTGGAAACAGTCAGGTTCGGCGAGGATTTTGAGCTCGACCAGCGCGCCTACGAGCTGCGCCGCAGCGGTCGTGTGCTCAAGCTGGAGCGCATCCCGACGGAACTTCTGCTGCTCCTAGTCGAGCAACGGGACAGCATCGTCACCCGCGAGCAGATTGTGGAACGGATTTGGGGCGCCGGCGTCTTCCTCGACACCGATAACAGCATCAACGGCGCCGTTCGCAAAATCCGGCAGGTCCTGAAGGACAATCCCGAGCGGCCGCGGTTCATACAGACCGTGACTGGGAAGGGATACCGTTTCGTCGCGCCGGTAAGCGAAGCCCCAGCCGAGCCACAAATTCCTGCCACCGAGCCAGAAACGCCTGTCGAGGTGCCTTGGACAGGCGTATCGGCGCGCCGGCCCTGGGGGATTCCGCTCGGCATCATTGTTGCCCTGGCGGTTGCGCTCAGTGGGTGGCTGATCTGGTCCCACTACCGGGCCAGCCCGAAAGCGGCGGGCGGACGCTTGATGCTGGCAGTGCTGCCCTTCGAGAACCTCACCGGGGACGCCGGCCAGGAATACTTCAGCGACGGCCTGACCGAGGAGATGATCACCCAACTAGGCCGCCTGGACCCCCAGCGCCTGGCTGTCATCGCGCGCACCTCGGTGATGACGTACAAACACAGCCCGCAGCAACTGGACCGGATTGCCCGCGACCTGAACGTGCAATATGTGTTGGAGGGAAGCGTGCGGCGCGATTCAGGACGAGTGCGCATCACCGCCCAGCTCATTCGGGCCAGCGACCAGACCCATCTCTGGGCGCACGAGTACGACCGCGAATTGAAGGATTTGTTGCTCCTGCAAGGCGAAATCGCGCAGGAAGTCGCGGAAGGAATCCAGCTGACCTTTGCAGACGATCACAAGCCAGCCGCCGCCGCGCGCCCGTCCGCGCTCTCTCCAGCGTCGTACGAGGCCTACGACCTCTACCTGAAAGGGCGCTACTTTTGGAACAAGAGGACCCCGCAAGGGTTCCAGCAGGCCGTCCAATGCTTTGAGCAGGCCATCGCCAAAGATCCCAAATACGCCCGCGCCTATGCCGGGCTGGCCGATACCTATGCGCTGATGAGCAGCTACTATCTTGCGCCGCCGAATGAAGCAATGCCCAAAGCGCAGACGGCAGCCCTGAAAGCTCTGCAAATTGACGAAGGCTTGGCCGAGGCCCACACCTCGCTGGCGCTAATCGCCGAAATGTACGATTGGGATTGGCAAACCGGCGAGAAAGAATATCGCCGAGCGATCCAGTTGAATCCCAACTACGCCACCGCCCACCACTGGTATGCCGAATTCCTGGCTTTCCAGGGGCGCTTCGACGAGGCCCTGGCCGAGAGCGAGCGCGCGCGCCACCTGGATCCGTTATCCGTGATTATTGCCGCCGATCGAGGCGCAATTCTCTATTTCGCGCGGCAGTATGACAAGGCGATCGAGCAATTTCGTGCCGTGCTCGACATGGAACCGAACTTTCCGCGGGCTCACTTTATTCTCGGCGCGTACGTCGAAAAAGGCCGGTTCGCCGACGCGCTCGCCCATATCGAAAGCTGGCGCCGCGCTGAAAGCGCACCTACACCATGGCCTTGGGCGAAGGAGGTCTGCGTCTATAGTCGCTCGGGCCAGCCAGCGAAGGCACGACAAGCGTTGGCGAAATTGGAACAGTGGAAGCGCGAGGGCCGTTTGGATTTAGCCCCGACTTTCGCAGAGGCGTACATCTGCATGAACAACCAAGACGAAGCGCTGGCCAGGCTACAAAAAGCCTACGAGGAACATTCCAGCACGCTCACCAGCCTGAAGGTGGACCCGATCTACGATCCGCTGCGCAGCGATCCCCGCTTCCAGGAGTTATTGCGCCGCGTTGGGTTGGGCCAGTAAAGGAACGGCCACCGGCTTCGCATTTAATGACTAGAACTTATTTCACAACTACATTTTCGCCTCAGAAAAAATGTCCCTCAGGGGCTAAAGCCCACTATTCTTGTGGCCTCGAGCGGCACGGCTGAAGCCGTGCCCTACCCAAAAACCGATTCTTGAAACCAGTTCTAGTGACGATGCCCGGTCGCTACTTCCGCACGTAGAGAAATTCGCTGTAGTTGGTGCAAACAAGTGGAGAAGCTATTCTGCTTCTCCCTTTTTCTTTCCGTAACTAAAACCTCTTGACGTTCGCGGGACATATGCTAATGTAATGGCACATGCTAATGGAATAGCATGATATCTATGAAACTCGGACCACGCGAAAGGCAGATTCTCGACATCCTCTACCGTTTCGGTGAGGCCGGCGTGGCGCAGGTGCGCGAACAGATACCGAATCCGCCGACGTATTCTGCGGTTCGCGGCATGCTCGCACTGCTGGAACGCAAAGGACTGGTACGCCATCGGCAGGACAAGCTGCGTTACGTCTACGCCCCCACAACTCCACGCAACAAGGCGGCGCTCTCCGCGCTGCGCTACATGGTCGCCACGTTCTTTGGCGGGTCCACGAAGGATGCCATGGCGGCGCTGCTGGACATTTCCGATGCAAAACTGACCCAGAACGATCTGGATCGGCTGCGCAACATGGTGCGTCAGGCACGGGAGCAGGGGAGGTGATTATGCCGGCATGGCTGATCGCGCTTGGTGGTCCCGGCGGAGTGGTGCTCGCCTTGATCAAATCCTCGCTGATCATCGCGGTGGCCGCCGCAGTGACGTACACGCTGCGTAAGCATTCGAGCGCTGCGCTTCACCTGGTGTGGGCCGTTGCCATGCTGCTCACAGTTGTTAGTGTGGCCGGTCCTTTATTGCCCTGGCAGTACAAACTGCGAACCCCGCAATTCGTTTCCACCGATTCCTGGAGGCAAGCCGCGGGTCCGATACCGGCAAGAGCGGCGCCGCCGGCTGCGTTCAGCGGGAACTTGCCGGCTCGACCGCTCCACGTGCCTTCGCCGCGAAATTTCAACTGGGCGCCGCTTTTCTCGGGTGCGTGGTTGCTGGGTGCAGGGCTTCTGCTGTTTCGAATGCTGATGGCGCGCATACAACTCGCGCGCATCTCGACGCGCGGGCATCTTGTTCCCGGCTCCTTGTTGCAGACGTTCAACCGTCTCGTGGCGGAGCGTGGCATTGCCTTGCCCATCACCCTCTTGGTAAGTGAGCGGTCAGATGTCCCGCTTACCTGGGGAATCCTGCATGCGCGCATCGTACTACCCGCGTCGGCGATCGAGTGGAACCAGGCGCGGATCGAGCACGTGCTCCTGCACGAGATAACCCACGTCCAGCGATTCGACACTGCCTCACAGATGCTGGCCGGATTGGCATGCGCCCTTTGCTGGTATAACCCCCTCGTCTGGCTGGCCACCAGGCGAATGCGCGTCGAGCGTGAAATTGCCTGCGATGACGCCGTCATTGCCGCCGGAGCGCGCGCATCGGACTATGCGTCTGACCTGCTATCGCTCGCCGTGGACGTGCGCTTTGGCAGCTTGCACCGCGCCGCCGTTGGCATGGCCGGCTGCCCGCGCTTCGAGCGGCGCCTGCGCTCGATCCTGGAACCCAGACCGCGCCACCGGCTCTCGCGGCTTACTTTAACCGCCTTGTTGGCCGCCGCCGTGGCCGTTGTCCCGCTCGCCGCCGTGCAGATACAGGACGCAACTGCGGCGTTGCGCCACAAGGTCTGGCCGACGACCCCCAAGGGGATGGCTTTTCTCCAACTGATGTGGCAAGGGAACGTCGAGAAAGCGGTGGACGAGCTGCGCGGCGATCCTTCACTCGTGAATGTGCGCGGCCGCGAAGGCCAGACGCCCCTCATGATCGCGCTCGCAACCCGCTCCCGTCGCGGCCCCGAGTTGGCGACGTTGCTGATCGCCGCTGGCGCTGATGTGAATGCGCAGGACAGCGGCATGGGCAGTACGCCGCTGAGCCACGCGATTCGCTACCCCGAAATGGTCGCGCTACTGCTTGGCCGCGGCGCGGATCCCAACGTGACCGACATTTACCGTCGCACTGCCCTGGACGAGGCAGCCTTTGCGGCTGCACGCGTTCCCCAATTGAGAGCTACCGCCGACCTGTTACTGCAGCACGGCGCCCGATTGAATTTCTTCGACGCGCTGCAGCTCGGCAAGACGGAAGCGGTGCGAAAGTTCCTGGCAGAAGACCCGTCCCTTGCGGCTTCGAGCACGCGCCGGTTCTGGCCGGTCGGAGGCGCGAGCGACCAAGATCCCCTACAACTGGCCGTCGCATGCATGGGATTCGATCACGACCGCTACGCCCCCGTGGTCCAGTTGCTCGCGTCCTATATCCCGCATCCGACCTTCGTTCAGGCCGTCATGCTTGGACGGCGAGACCTTATGACGGACTATCTGGCGAGTGATCCGGCGCTGGTGAACACGACCGATAAACATGAATTGAGGCCTCTGAACTGGGCCGTCCGTGCCGACGACAAACAGACCGCTGGGTTTCTCATGAGCCGGGGCGCCAACCCCGACGCACCAGTCTTGACCGACGCCATCGTTGTCGGCGACGTGAGCATGGTGAAGCTACTGCTCGCCCACGGCGCGGATCCCCACGCTAATCAACGCTTAGGTCAGGTGAGGTTGACTATGTATCAGCGAGCGAAGGCGCTCGGCCGCAACGAAATTGCCGAGTTGCTCAAATGACGCTTTCGAGCAGGTCGAACTTCGAGTAGCTACTTCCGCGCCCGAGCCGGCGCGAACAGGCGCTGCATGTTCTCCGCCGCGGGCCGCGAGCAGCACTCGCCGGGGGGAATCGACGCGCCGTGCGGGCAGGTTTTCGGGTGGCCGAGGAACGCGCAGATCTTTTCCGTCGCCTCGGGTGAGAGGATGTGCTCGAACTTGCACGCCTGCTGTTCGATCTCGTCTTCGTTGATCATGCCCAGGCTTTCGGTAAACAGCATTTCCGCCAGGCGATGCCGGCGGATGACGTCGGCGGCGCGCTTGCGCCCGCGCTCGGTGAACTCAATCAGCATGCTGCCGTCGGGGGGGATTTCGCCGCTGTAGATCATGGCGTCGTGGCAGGGATTCACCACGTGCTTGTGACCATGCGGCTGCGGTGGATGCGGCGCGGTGGTCACCAGTCCCAGCTCGGACATGCGCTCCACCGCCAGCGACGGCGGCAAAGTCCCGGGGCCGTGGACTTCCATGCGCCCCAACTCCGCGCCTTCGCCGTGTTCCTGGAGAACCCAGATTTCCTCCAGGATTTCGTCAATCTGCTCTTCGTCGCGCAGCGCAAAGGTTTCGCTGGCGGCGATTTTTCCGTGATGCAGCTCGACGCGCCGGTCCGCCATGCGCGCCACCGTTGGATCGTGGGTCACCATGACGATGGTCCGGCCCTGCTGGTGCAGTTCGCGGAGCAGGCGCATGACGATCTCTTCGTTGAGCGCGTCGAGGTTGCCGGTGGGCTCGTCGGCGAGCACGATCTTGGGATCGTTGATCAGGGCGCGCGCGATGCAGACCCGCTGCTGCTCGCCGCCGGAAAGGTGCGCGGGCAGATGCTGCGCCCGGTCGCGCAGTCCGACGCGCTCCAGCGCGTTGAGCGCTTCCGGCTCGTCGGTCATGCTGTGAAAATACTGCGCCAGCATGACGTTTTCCAGCGCGGTCAGGTAGGGAATCAGGTGGAACTGCTGGAAGACGAAGCCGATTTTCTCGGCGCGCACGCGGTTGAGGTCGGAGCCGGAGAGGTGGGCAACATTTTCGCCGTCGAGCCAGATTTCGCCCGCCGACGGCCGATCGAGGCAGCCGATGAGGTTGACCAGCGTGGATTTTCCCGAGCCCGAAGGACCCATCATCGCCAGCCATTCGCCGGGCGCCACCGACAACGAAACATTGTCGAGCGCCTTGATGACACCGCCATTGGCGTCGGCTTTCGCCGGATATTCTCTCGCGACGTTGACGAGCCGGATCATTTCACTCTCCCCTCAGAATGGTAGCAGGCTGCACGCGGCGCAATAGGCTGATGGGCAGCACAGCCGAGATCAAAGCCACGGCCACGCTGCCGGCGAACACGGCAGGGAACACCCCGAAGCGCGGCACCACGGCAGCGTGAAAATTGACGCGACCGATCCAGGCCGCCACCCCAATGCCGATGGCAAATCCTATCACCGCTCCGGCGGCGCCCAGGGCGGCAGCTTCGGCGGCGAAGAATCCGTTGACCAGGCGCTCGGAAGCGCCCAGGGCTTTCATGATGGCGAAGTCGCGGCGGCGGTCGAGCACCCAGGCGGTGAGCGTGGCGAGCACGCATAACGCGGCGGTGAGGATGATCATGCTGACCGCGGCCAGCAGCGTGGCGCGCGTCTTGCCCAGCACGCGGGCTTCGCCCTCGACGATCTGCCGCACCGGACGAACTTCCGCGGCAGGCAGTGCGGTGGCCAGTTGGCTGATGATGCCGTTGATTTCCTCCGGCGTGCCGCCGGCGCCGATCTCGATGGAGGACGGCTGCACGCCGGTCCACGCGGTGAAGTCTTTCAGGTCGAGGTAGACGCGGCTGTCTTCAGCAGCGCCGGTGCGCAGCGTGCCCGCGGCAGTCAGTTCCACGGTGCGGTTGTCGAAACTCAGCGTGAATGGCTGGTTGTCGGGCGAGACGACGGGCGCCGCGTGCGCGCCGATGAGCGCGGAACGTGGCGCGCTGGGCCATGCGGTCACCGACCACCACGCGTCCAGCTTGCGCACGCGCTCCATGTCGGTGCCGGCAACCACCACCGGCGCGCCTTTGCCGGTGCGTGCGACGGCATAAGCAAAGGGAACTGCCAGGCCGCGGTTGCCGAGCACGCTTTCAATGCGGGTGAGGGCTTCGGCGGGCAGCGTTTGGCCGTCACGCGCGACCACAATCACGTTCGCGCCGTAGCTGCGGAATTCTTTCCTGAGCTTGGCCTGGACATCCACGTACAGGTTCATCATCGCGGTGGCGACCGACGCGGCCACTACCACGGCCAGCAGCGCCGAGATCACGCGGCCCGGTTTGACCATGGTGGCCCGCATCAGCATGCGGAAGAACATCGCGTTGCGGCTGCCGGTGCGTTGACGAGTCATGCGTCGCCTCGCAGCACCATGATCGGCTCGAACTTCATTGCCTTGCGGATGGAAGCCGCGCTGCCGGCAAAGGTCACGACAATGGCCAAGGCAATCACGACCGGGAAGAGCACCGGCTGGATGGCGATGCTGGAATCAAAAACCCAGCGCCCGATCTGCCGCGCCATGAGGTTGCCGAAAGCGAATCCGGCAGTGCCGCCGATCAGGGCCAGCAGCGCCGCTTCGGCGAAGAACAGGGTGGCGACCGCGGCGTTGCCCGCGCCCAGGGCTTTCATCAGCCCGACCTCGCCGCGGCGCTCGAAGATGGCGGTTGCCATGGCGGCCGAGACCGCGAGGGCGGAGGCGAGCAGAGCGGCGAAAGTCACCAGCAGCATCAGGCCCTTGATGCGCTCCAGCACCGTGCCTTCATTCTGCGCGACCTGGCGGATCTGCTCGGCGCGCGAGTGCGGAATGGTCTGCTGCAGGTCATGGGCGATGGAGTTGGCGTAGGGCGAGCAGAACCAGCGATCGTACAGCTCCGGCGACATGGTCTTGGGATCGCGACGGGCGAGCGCATCCTCGGGCTTGGTCATGGCGCTGACAAGCACGCGCCGGACCGCGCCGGGACGTCCGAGAATCTGCTGCGCCAGCGCCAGCGGGACAACGATCTGGTTATCTTCCGCGCCGTCGGAAGAAAGAATGCCCACCACGCGGAGGTTGCGGCCAGCGACCTGAACTTCATCTCCGGGTTTGCGGCCGAGTTGCTGCGCCAGGCGCTCGCCGAGCAGAACATCGCTGGATTCGTCATCCGGCCAGGCGCCGCTCACTTTCCACCATGGATGCGTGGTGCGCACGCCGGTGGTGAATCCTTCCTTGCCGAAGGGCAGCCGCTTGGCGAAATAAGTTCCGAGAAGCTGCACTGGTTGCGCAGCCGATCCGTTGTGGATGGTAACCGGCACGTCCAGCATGGGGGAGAATCCCACGACGTTGTGCTGCCAGAACATTCCGTTGATCCTCAGCAGGTCCGATTCGTTCAAGTAAGCGCCGTCGCTGGCGGGCTTGAGGTTGACGCCGCCGATCTCCACGTTCAGCGTGTCTTCGTCGGGCGTGAGCACGAGGTTGGCGCCGTAGGTGCGCAGCTCGCGGTTGATCTTGTCGCCGATGTCGGTGGCGACGGCAATCATCGCGGTCGCCACCGAGACGCCCAGCGTGATGGCGATCCCGGCGAGCAGCTTGCGCCGCCGCTGGCGACAGAACGATTGATAGAGCATGCGGGCAAACATGGCGTCAGTGCTTGAAATACCGGGCGCTGGCGGCCAGGTCCGCCTCGGCGATCACGACCGCGTCGGCCGTGGCGGTGGCCTTGAGCGGGATGGGATTGCAGCCGCCCGCCTGGCCGACCGATTGCGGATTGATGGGAGCGGCGCAGTTCTTGCAGATGATGGTGTTGCCGCTCTTGTAGAAACCGACGTCGCCGCAGATCTCGCAGGCATCGAGCACGGTGCCGATGCT
This sequence comes from Terriglobia bacterium, assembly GCA_020072845.1. NCBI lineage: Bacteria > Pseudomonadati > Acidobacteriota > Terriglobia > Terriglobia bacterium. The sequence continues at coordinate 131,039 of JAIQGF010000008.1, read as the reverse complement.
GTTGTCGGGCTTGCGCATCAGCCAGAAGCGGATCTCTTTCCCGCCGATTTTGGCGACATAGCGGTGCAGCTCGCCGTCGTTGACCTGGGCCACGGGGATTCGCACTTGACCCTGGGTGATCGTGACCTCGGTCGCCGGCGACAGCGCGCTGGCGCTCTTGGCGTAGATGAACTGCGCCGTGATCAGCATGATGAACAAGAACGAACTGGCGTAGACAGCCACGGCCCACCGGCGCTCGCGCTTGGCCGTCCATTCCGCCTTGCGGCGCTCGGCGCCGGAAGCGGTGGCGGCGACCGGAGTCTGGCGGCGGCGATACTCGAACAGCACCATCATGCCGGCCAGAGCCAGGATGGTAACGAAGAAGAAGAAATCGTTGCGCACGATGGGGCCGATCACCGACATCTCACGCTTGCTGGAGGGAAGCACGCCGTTTTCCGAGAGCTCGTGCAATCCCGAAATCGTGAGCTGGAAGGCGACGAAAAAGAGAATGACGGTGGTGACGCGGAAGAATTTCTGCAGGTTGACGCGCACGCTGCCCTTGACGAAAGTCACGCCGAATACGACCGCCAGCGCGACTCCCAGCAGCGTCCCCAGGAAGCTCATCAACTCGGTGCTGTTGAGGTTGACGGCGGAAAGGATGAGGACGGTTTCCACGCCTTCGCGCAGCACCATGAGGAAGACGAACGCGAACAGGCCGAGGCGGGAGCTTTTGGCCGCCAGGCCGCCGACCTTGCCTTCGATATCGCCCTTGAGCCTGCGGCCGGTGCGCATCATGAAGATGATCATGGTGACGACAAAGACCGCCGCCACCAGCATGACCCAGCCTTCGAAGACATCCTGGTTGAAGCTGAGGCGCGAGAGCACGACGGCAACCGCGATGCTGGCGACGAAGGCGGCGCCCAGGGCGGCGTAGACGGCCTTGCGCAGGTCGGGGCGGCCGATCTTGGCGATATAGGCGAGGGTGATGCCGACGATGAGCGCGGCCTCGACCCCCTCGCGCAGGGTAACGATGAGGGCTTCAAGCATGGTAAAAGGCCATCCCGGCGAAGATGAAATTGAAATTCATTTTCAACTATGAAAATGATAATCCTGCACCGCACCCGGGTCAACGCGAACGCTCACAGTTGCCTGTGACACCAGTCACAGGGGAAAACCGCGGCCTGAGCGGGAATTCCGGGACGTAAGAAGTCAGAATTCGTCTCCGGTCGCGACCGGAGAGCGACTCACAAGGTTTTCAGAAAACGCTTCGCCTCCTCAAGCTGGGGGAAGAGCTTTTCGTCCGCCTGGAATTGGGGCGGATGGACGCAACGGCGGCTGCCGCGCAGCCGGACCGGGTGCCGGAGGTGAAGCATTTCGTGGTAGACGATGTACTCGACGGCGTAGCGGGGAACCTGGGGGCGGTCGAAGACGCGGCTGACGACGATGGCGTTGTGCGCCGGGTCGTAATGGCCGAGGGCGTTGCGGGCGCGATCGCGGCTCCAGGTCATTTGCGGGCGAGCGAGCAGCCCGAAGAAGAAGCGCGTGTTGAGTTCCTCGAAGATGGCTTCCAGGTCGTAAACGCGCCCGCGGGCACTGGCGATGCGCTTGCGCCCGCGCACCTGCCGCACCAGGTGGGCCTTGGCGCTGAGGTCGCGCCGCCCGCAGTGCTGCCGGTAACGGCGCGCCAGCGCGGAATCAATCGGTTTGCGGTAGAGCTTGGCGATGAGGATGTGCGCGATGGCGTAGAGCACTTCGTCGGGCGCGCCTTCCAGCAGGTCAGAGACGCGCACTTTCACCACTCCCTGGCGCAGGCGAATGGTGTTGTTGATGTTGGCGAAGGGAAAGAATTCGGCGCGGAACTCGGGCATGGGCGCGCGCGGGCGCAGGTCGCGATAGGCGCGTTGCAGAATGGATAAGAGCCGTGGATGCATGGGATCAGAGTACTGAGCACTGAGTACTGAGTACCTAGACCCGTACTTCGAAATCACGGACTGTTTTGTTCGGTACTAGGTACTCAGTACTCGTTACTATTTCTTCTTTTTCTTTTCCTCTTTGAACGCGATTTCCTGTTCCTGCAAGAGCTTGCGCGAATCATCCAGGCTCAAATTGACCGCCTCGATCGCGTTCTGCAGGGCGAAAGTGTAGTCGCCGGTCTCGCTGCCCGCCTTGGCGCCCGCGCCGGGCCCTTGTTCCTTGAGCGTCCGCAGCTGGGCCTGGAACTCGGTGTCGCCGTCGATGACCGTCTTCAGCGCCTTGCGCAGGTCGTACTTGCGGTCAACGTAGTCGTCAATATTGTCGCCCATCTCGTCCACCAGCTTGGTGAAGTCTTCCAGCAGGTCATGGACCTGGGGTCCGCGACCGGCGGCAAGACGCGCCTCGCTGCGAAGCCGGTCGATGGCGGCCAGGCGGGCGCGCGCGAATTCGACCATCAGCTTGAGGCGCTTGTCCGGCTCCTGGGCCACCTCGCGCAGCTGGTCAATTTCCTTTTCATTGAGCGGCTCGCGGCCTCCAAGCTGGGCCGCCAGCGGGATCGCCGAACAAAAAAGCAGGGCGAGAATCGCGTTTCGTAGTCGCATGGCTCACTTCCGGAACATGCGGTTGAGGAGTTCGCTGCGCGCCGTCTCGAGTCTTTGAACGGCGTCGGCCAGCGGCGGCCGGTCGTCCACCTCGACGGTTTTGCGAATCGCTTCCAGGCGGCCGGTGATTTTGCGCATGGCGATTTCGGTTTGCTTCATCCGCTTGCCGGTTTCGCTGGAGACTTTTGCGGCTTTGACCCCGTAGGTGACAACGTCGGCCAGCGCCGCCTGTGCCTCGCGCACGGTACCGCCGTTATAAGCCTGATCGAGGGAATCGAGCTGCCGCTCGGCAATACGGGTGAATAGCTCGACCTGGTCCTTGGGTTGAGCCAGGCCGGCGCGCGCCTTCAGCGATTCAATGGACTCCTGCTTGTCGGAGGCCCACGCCAAAGCCGAGAGCAGCACAACGACGATGATCCAGAGCTTCTTCATCGCTATTTCTTGGGCTCGATGGCAATCAGCCGGTGCCGCGCCTGCCATTCCTGTTCGGGAAACTGTCCGTTGGCAGCCGCCAGGAACTGATGATAGCTGGCAGCCGCCTCTTTACGCGCTCCCAGATGATCGTAGGCGGTAGCGCGCAGGAACAGGGTGAAGGGAATGTCCGGGAGGTACCTGGCGCGTGCGTCCAGCGCCTTCAGCACGAGCGGGTAATTCTTGTTCTCCGATGCGGCAAAGGCCAGGTCGCCATAGGCAATGCCGAAGTCCGGCTTGAGATTCACCGCCAGCAGCAATTCGTTCTGCGCTTCCTCGAACTTGTGCTGCTCAATCAGCACGGTGGCAAGGCGGTGGTGCAGTTCGGCGTCGCGCGGATCCTTCTGCAGCGCTTCCCGGAACAGCGGCTCGGCTTTGGCGAACTGCTTGTTGTCCACATACAGCATGGCCAGCTCGCGCTTGGCTGCCGCGTCGCCGGGCGAGAAGCGCAAGGCGGTCTCGAATTCCGACTGCGCATCTTCGTTCTTCTTCTGCGCCGCCAGCACGCGCCCGAGTTGCAGATGCGCCTTGGCATTCTGCGGATCGAGCGCGAGATACTTGCGGAGCGCCGACTCCGCCTCGGGCAGGCGCTTGGTTTGCAGGTAAATGTTGGCCAGCCCGGCAACGGCCTCGACGGACTTGGGATCCCGCTCGGCGGCGGCCTTGTACTCCTGCTCGGCGGTGGCGAGGTCGTGCATGGTCTCGGCTGCTGCTGCCGCAAGTAAGTGAGGAGTGGCGAGCATTTGAGGAGAAGCGTTCTTGGGCTGCAGTTCGGCGGCGTGGCGAAATGCGTCAACGCGTTCCTGTCCCTTGGACAGATACCCGAGCGTCATCCAGGCGCTGGCCAAGCCCTGGTCACGATTACCAGTTGGAGTGAGTTCGATGGCGGCGCGCAAGTACTTGACGGCTTCCGGATCGCCGGCGCGGCCTAGGAGAACTCCGAGGTTGAAATTGGACTCGAACAACTTGGGAAACGCCGCGATGGATTTTCGGTAAGCGCTGATCGCGTCGGCGGTGCGGTTAGTAGCGTTGTAAACGACGCCGAGGTCATACCACGCACGGTAATTCTCAGGATCGAGCCCAACGGCCTGCTTGAGCGCCGACTCCGCCGCCGCATAGTCGTTCTTGTCCATCGCCGCTTCGGCCCGGAACACGGCGGCGGCCGCGGGATCCTCGGCGACGCGGTGATGGCGCACGGTGGGCTTGGACTCCTGCGCGAAGACACTGCCCACGCAGGCCAAACCGAGCAGCAGGATGAGCTTGCCTCTATTGGCCGACATTCGTTCCTGTGCCGCGCCGGCGAACCGAGACCGCAGGCTCCCGGGCTGGCGATTCAGATCGAGAGTTACCGTTCCCGGGGTCCGCAGCGCTCGCCGCCGTGGCGCGCGATGGCGTGGCCGCAGGTAAGATGCGCGCCAGCCATTTTCCGGTGTAGGACTTCGCGTGGCGCGCGATGGCCTCGGGAGGACCCGCGGCCACGACGTGCCCGCCGCGGTCGCCGCCCTCGGGACCGAGATCGATGACCCAGTCGGCCACCTTGATGACCTCGAGATTGTGCTCGATGACCAGGATGGAGCCGCCGGCATCAATCAGGCGGCGGAAGGCGGCCAGCAGCTTGCTGACGTCGTCGAAGTGCAGTCCGGTGGTCGGCTCGTCGAAGATGTAGAGCACACGGGGACGCCGGCGGCGCTCCTCTTGGTCCTGTTGCCGCACGTACTCGCGGGCGCGCGGCTGCAAATGCGCCGCCAGCTTGATGCGCTGCGCCTCGCCGCCGGAAAGCGTGGTCGCCGACTGTCCCAGGCGTAGATAACCAAGCCCCACTTCATCGAGAACCCGCAATTTGTCGGTAATCTTCGGGACCTCGCGGAAAAACTGCAGCGCCTCGCGCACCGTGAGGTTGAGGATTTCGTGGATGTTGCGGGCGCGATAACGGACATCGAGCACTTCCGGCTTGAAGCGCGTGCCCTTGCATTCCTCGCAAATCAATTCGACGTCGGCGAGGAACTGCATTTCGACGGTGACCGTGCCGTCGCCCTGGCAAGTTTCGCAGCGGCCGCCGGGGATGTTGAAGGAGAAGTGTCCGGCGGCGAAGCCGCGTTTCTGCGACTCGGGCAGGGAAGCCATCAGTTCGCGGATGCCGTCGAAGGCCTTGATGTACGTGACTGGATTCGAGCGCGGGGTGCGGCCGATCGGCGACTGGTCCACCAGGATGACGTCGTCCACGAATTGCTCGCCGCGCAGCCCGGCGTATCCGTTTACGGGCGGCGGCACGCCGCCGCTGGTCTGTTTCAGCGATGAGCCCAGCGCGTGGTACAGGACATCGTGCACCAGGGTGGATTTGCCGGAGCCGGATACGCCGGTGATGGCGACGATCATTCCCAGAGGAATGCTGACATCGATGTTCTTGAGGTTGTGGGCGCTGGCGCCCAGCACTTGCAGCTTTTGAATGCCGGGCTTGCGGCGCTGCTGCGGGATTTGTATGCGCAGGTCCTGGCTGAGATAGCGGCCGGTGAGGGAGGCCGGCGCGCGGCGGATTTCGTCATAGGTACCGGTGGCGATGACCCGCCCGCCATTCTCGCCGGCGCCGGGGCCGAGGTCGAGAATGCGATCGGCGGCGCGCATGATCTCGGGATCATGCTCCACCACCAGGATGGTGTTTCCCAGGTCGCGCAAGTCGTGCAGGATTTTGATCAGCCGGGTGGTGTCGCGGCTGTGCAGGCCGATGGAAGGCTCGTCGAGCACGTACAGGGTCCCCACCAGCCGTGAGCCCAGCGAGGTAGCTAATTGAATGCGCTGCGCCTCCCCGCCGGAAAGTGTGGAGGAGAGTCGGTCCAGCGTGAGGTACTCAAGGCCGACGTCATACATGAAGCGCAGGCGCTCGCGGATTTCTTCCAGGATCTTGCCGGCCACCGCTGCCTGCTGCGGGCTGAGGTCCAGGCTGGAAAAGAACTGCACCGCCCGCTCCACGGTCATGGCGCAGACCTGGCAGATGTCCTTGCCGCCAATCTTGACGTGCCGCGCTTCCAGGCGCAGGCGGGCGCCGCCACAGGTGGAGCAGACGGAGTACCCGCGATAACGGCTGAGGAAGACGCGGACGTGCAGCTTGTATTTCTTGCGCTCCAGGTAGGCGAAAAAGCCGCGCACGCCCCAGAACTTGCCGTCGCCTCCGATCACGATCTGCTGGTGCTCCTGCGAAAGCTGGTTCCAGGGCACGTCGAGAGGAATCCCGGCGGATTTTGCGTAGCGCTTGAGATCGTTTAACAGTGGGCGATACTTGGGCTTGGTCCAAGGTTCAATCGCGCCCTCGCCGAGCGACAGGCTCTTATCCGGAATCACCAGGTCAAGGTCAAAATCAATCGTATTGCCGAAGCCCTGGCAGCGGGGACAGGCGCCGTAGGGATTGTTGAAGGAGAACAGGCGGGGCTCGGGCTCCTCGTAGCGCACACCGCAACTTTTACATTCAAAACGGCTCGCAAACCGCAGATGTTGCGGTACTTGTCCCTCGCTTTCCGCCGTTTCAAAGATCGCTTCGCCGGCTTCGCGATAGCAGGTCTCAAGCGCGTCCACGATGCGAGCGCGCTGGTCGGGAGCGACGACGATGCGGTCCATCAGGACAAAAACGGGCTCGGAAAAGTTGATGTCGAGCAGGGATTCCGGGGTGGAGAATTCGAAGACCTGGCCGCGCTGAAATAGCCGGTTGAAGCCCTTCTTGCGCAATTCGAACAGCGTGGCCTTGAGCAGGTCCGACTCGTCCAGCTTTTGCGCCGCCGGAAGCGGTTTCTTGCGGGCGCGCGACTTCGCTTCCTGGGCAATGACGCGCCCCGCCGGAGGCTGCAAGGGAAAGAGCACGTTCAGGCGCGTGCCCTCGGGCAGCGACAACACGCGGCCGGCGACCTCGTCGACCGTATCTTTCTTGACCTCGGCGCCGCACTGCATGCAGTAGGTGCGGCCGACACGCGCGAACAACAGGCGCAGGTAATCGTAGATCTCGGTGGCGGTGGCGACGGTGGAGCGCGGATTGCGCGTGGTGTTCTTCTGGCGGATGGCGACGGCGGGCGCGATGCCGTCAATCAGGTCGACATCCGGCTTCTCGATGCGTTCCAGGAACTGGCGGGCGTAGGAGGAGAGCGACTCGACGTAGCGGCGCTGGCCCTCGGCATAGATGGTGTCGAAGGCGAGGGACGACTTGCCCGAGCCCGAAACTCCCGTCACCACCGTCATGGAGTTGTGGGGAATCTCGAAATCGATATTCTTCAGGTTGTGTACGCGGGCGCCGCGAACGACAATGTTATCGGTTGACATCAGGGACCGCCGCAGCCTGGACCCGCCCCGGCCCATCCAGCGGGCCTACATAAGGGTTGGGGAATGCCGCGGAATCTTTCTATTTTAGACTACTGCGCGCCTTGTGCTCAAACCGGAGCAAGCTGCCAGTGACTACTGAGACGGTTCGCAAGATGGCACTCATTTGGACGCGGACGGCACTTTACGTCGTTGTGTTACCGGGGAAGTTTTCGACGTAAGTTGGCGCACCTTGAAGTTGCAGACGCACATCGGTGCCGCGCACCACTATGGGGTCATCGCATTTCGGTCTCAGGGTTAGCTGAATCGTTCCTCTTCGGTCTAACGGAATCGGAATGATGTTCTCGCTGGACTCGTCGTCCATTTCCAGCGTCCCGTCGTTCAAGTCCGCTGGCCATTCGGCGATCTCGCCTTCAACGGTTCCATTGCCGAAGATGAGTATCACGTCTTGTGACCAGCCGGTTCCGGCGTCCACCCCCGGCGTGCCTTCGCTCTTGTGGATGTAGGCGTCAAACCGGAGTTCGAGCGCATCGCCCCGTTTAGCGATGGAAGTGAGATACGAGTCGTGAATTTCGATTGCGCTGTTCATTCGTTGTGAGTGTGGCGCATAGCACACCGGTCACATTGTAGTGAGCCGGTGTGATTGGCGATAACAGCCGCATGAGGAGGATGTCAACCGACCAATTCCTGATTGCCGCGACAGACCTAAGAATTTTCGTGCCGCTGCTGCTCGGACTCGAGGACGTCTTGTGCATGCGGATGGCGGTTGTAGCGGAAGGCAAATCCCACCAGGCCGAGCATCATCCCGATGGGCGGCAGCAGCAGGGTAAGTACGCCGCGGGTGATCGCCGTCTGCCCGTTGGTGCTGGCGCCTTTGGCCGAGGTATAGCACATGGCGCACTGCCCAAACGCCGGGGCAGCAGCAAGGGCGAGCAGCAACGCGAGGCGGCACAACCGCGACTTCATCACTTTACTCCCAGGTGGAGGATGCGGAATGCGTCCGGGAAAAAGACGCACATCAGGACCAGGCAAACGCACAGCGAGGCCATCATCAGGCGCCGCATGCGCGTGACTTCATAGCGCATGTGCATGAACCAGGAAATGATCAGTGCCGCCTTGACGATGGAAAGGGCCAGCAGGATGGACAACATCCGCACCGGCTGCAGTCTTTCGTAGGCCAGTAAGACCTCGACCGCGGTGATGGCCAGCAGCACGCCCCAGACAATGTAAAACGGCTTGTGGCTGTGCGCCCGGTGCTCCAGCGCCACGCGTTGACCGGTGATTACGTCGGTGCTCATGCCGTCTCCTACACAATCCTGGTGGACATCAGGTACACCAGCGGGAAGATAAACATCCAGACCAGGTCAACGAAGTGCCAGTACAAACCGCTGGTCTCGATATCGTTGGAAGAAAATTTCTTACCCATGGAGCGCAGTACCATGACTCCGAGCACCACCACGCCGATGGTGACGTGCAGCATGTGCAGTCCAGTGAGGGTGAAAAAGGTGCCGCCGAATTGAGGCGCGCCCCAGGGATTCTTGCCGGGCGTCATGCCTTCGTTGATCAGGCCGATCCACTCGCGGACGTGCAGCACGACGAACATGATGCCGCAGAACATGGTGGCCAGCAGCCAGCGGATGGCGCCTTTGCGGTTACCGTAGCTGGAGGCGGAAACGGCCAGCACCATGGTGAGGGAACTGGTGAGCAGGAACCCGGTCATGACCGTGGCATTGATGATGCTGGCGCTGTGAAACGGCGTCGGCCAGGTCGGGTTGGAAATGCGGCCGTAGCTGTAGGCAAACAGCAGCGCCCCGAAGGTGAGCGAATCGGAAAGGATGAACAACCACATCCCGATCTTGTTGGAATAGGTCTGGAACAGCGAAGGCTCGAACTCGGTGTGCCCTACGGGCTGTCCCACTGCAACATCGGCCATGTTTTCAACCCTCAGATCACGCCGCGAATTTCAGCAGCGCAAAGATGTATAGCCACAGAAGCGCCATGAAGTGCCAGTACCAGGCGGTGACGTCGACCACGATGCGCCGCCGTTCCAGCGGACGCGAGCCGAACCCCGCCGTCAGCGCGTACAGCAAGGCCACCACGCCTCCGAACAGGTGGATGGCGTGCACGCCGGTCAAAACGTAAAAGAACGAGTTGCTGGGGTTGTTGGCGACATAGAAGCCGCGCCGCCCCAATTCATGCCACGCCAGCAACTGCCCGGCCAGAAATCCGAGCCCCAGCAACACCGTGATCGGCAGCCAGGGAACGCCGCGCGCTTCATCCTTGGCGATGCCCGGCATTTCGATAATCGGCGCGACGGCCGCCTGTGCGAAGGCCGCGCGGCGCGCCATCTCGATGGTGAGGCTGCTGGCCAGCAACAGGCAGGTATTCAGAATCAGCAGGCCCATCGGGAGGCTGAGCGGTTTCCAATCGGTGACGAAGGCGTTGGCCGACGGATCATACGAGCCTAGTCCCTGGCGCACGACGTAGGCGCTGGTAAAAGAGACGAACAGCATCACCACGGCCACCAGACCGACCATCAGTCCAAGGCGGTAGCGTCGCAGGCGCTCGCCGAAATCGGGATAGCTTTCGTCGCGTCCGCCGCCGCCACCTCCGCCACCAGTGCCGGGGAAACGACTGACCGGCGGTTGTCCGCCGCCGCCGAGCTTGGGCGTCGCGGCGGCCTTCTCGCGAATTTTCAGTGTCGGACTCAAACTTCCCATAACCCCAACTTCAATGCGAGCTGCTGACGTGCGCCGGATCGGTCTGCATGATGTAGTCGCGCGCCGCGCCGGGCACGCCGTACTCGTACGGCCCGTTGTTCACCACCGGAATGTGGCCGCCGAAATTGTCGTGCGGCGGCGGGGAGGGAATGGTCCACTCCAGGGTGGTCGCCTCCCAGGGATTGATCTCCGCCTTCGCCCCCTTGAACATGCTCCAGAACAAGTTGATCAGGAACACGAACTGGACGCTGATAGTGATGATCGCCGCGAAGGTGATGAACTTCTCCAGCCCCCAGAACTGGTGCAGGTACGCCACCTCGGTCAACTGCGAGTAGCGCCGCGGCCGTCCCGCCATCCCTTCGTAGTGCATGGGGAAGAAGATGGCGTAGGCGCCGATAAACGTGATCCAGAAGTGGAGGTAGCCGAGCTTGCTGTTCATCATCCGCCCGAACATCTTGGGGAACCAGTAATAGGTTGCGGCAAAGATGCCGAAGATGGCGGCCACGCCCATGATGAGGTGGAAGTGCGCCACCACGAAGAAAGTGTCGTGCAGCGGAATGTCGAGCGCCGGCTGCGCCAGGAACGGGCCGCTGAGGCCGCCCGACACGAACAGCGAAACGAAGCCGATGGCGAACATCATGGGCACGGTGAAGCGAATGCGGCCCTTCCACAAGGTGCCGAGCCAGTTGAACGTTTTGATGGCCGAGGGCACGCCGATGGCAATGGTCATCATGCTGAACGCCATCGCCGAGTACGGGCTCATGCCGCTCATGAACATGTGATGGCCCCAGACGAAGAACCCGAGCATGCCGATGGCGAGCATGGCGTAGACCATCGCCTTGTATCCGAAGATGGGCTTGCGCGAGAAGGTCGAGAGTATCTGCGAGGCGACGCCCATGCCCGGCAGGATGGCGATGTAAACCTCGGGATGCCCGAAGAACCAGAACAGGTGCTGCCACAGCAGCGGCGAGCCGCCCTGGTGCTTGATCATTTCGCCGCTGACCACCAAGCCGCCGGGCACGAAGAAACTGGTGCCGACATTGCGGTCCAGCAGCAATAGGATGCCCGCGGCCAGCAGCACGCCGAACGCCAGCAGGCCGAGGATGGCGGTGACGAACCAGGACCACACGGTGAGCGGCAGCCGCATCATGGTCATGCCGCGGGCACGCAGGTCGAGGGTGGTGGTGATGAAGTTGAGCGCGCCCAGCAGGGAAGCGATGCAGAACAGCGCGATGCTGACGATCCATAAATCTTCGCCCAGGCCTTGTCCCGGCCCGGCGGAGGGAATCGCGCTGAGCGGCGCGTAGTTGGTCCATCCCGATATCGGCGCTCCGCCCTCGACTATGAACGCGGCAATGATCGCCACGAATCCCAGGAAGGTGGTCCAGAACGACAGCATGTTGAGGATGGGGAACGCCATGTCGGGCGCGCCGATCTGGATGGGCAGCATGTAGTTGCCGAAACCGCCCTGCGGCGCCGTGGTGAGCACGAAGAACACCATGATGGTGCCGTGCATGGTCAACAGCGCCAGGTAAGTTTCCGGCTTGATGTTCAAGCCCAGCACCTTCGCCGCCGGCCACACCAGGTGAATGCGCATCAGCAGCGAAAGATACATGCCGACGAAAACCGACGTCAGCGCCAGAAAGTAATACTGCAGCCCGATGACCTTGTGGTCGGTGCTGAAAATGTATTTGCGGATGAAGCTGGTCGGGGCGGGATGCACGTGCATTCCACCGCGCCCGTTTCCGCCTGCTTGAATGGGAAGTTGGGAATTATCCATGTTGTTATTGCTTCTCCGCCTCGCGCTGTGCCGTCCAGGCGTCAAATTCCTTCTGGCTGACCACCTTGAGGATGCCGTGCATCTTGTAGTGCCCCAGGCCGCAGAGTTCGGCGCAGGCAATCTCGTAATCGCCCACCTTGTCGGGGGTGAAGTGCATGTGGATCATCAGGCCGGGAACGGCGTCCTGCTTGAAGCGCATGGAGGGAACAAAGAAACTGTGGATGACGTCCTGGGCGCGCAAGGTCAGGTCGACCTCGCGGTTCACCGGCAGGTACATGGTGCCGGTGACGAAATCGTCCTTGGAAGCGGAGTCGGTGGAATCCAGTCCCACGGCCGCTTCGCCGCCCGCCGAGGCGTCAATCAGTTCCGGCTTGGTGCGGCCGTACTTGCCGTCGGGCCCGGGATAGCGGAAATACCAGGCGAATTGCAGCCCGGTGACCTCGACCTTTACGGAGTCGTTTTTCGCCGGTTCGAAGCGCTCCGCTGCCCACAGGTGCGAGCCCGCGATCGCCAGCCCGAAAAACAGGATCGCGGTAAGCGTGGTCCACACCACTTCGAGCTTGGTGTTGCCATGCGAATAGGTGGCCGCGGCCGCTCCCGGGCGCTCGCGGTATTTCCACGCGAACAGTCCCAGGCCCGCCTGCGCCGCGACGAACACGATGCCCATGGCGATCAGCGTGTGTTGAAATTGGGCGTCAAGGGCGGGTCCGCTCAGCGACGCTGCCGCCGGCCACCACCAGGTCTTGGCCACGAAGAAGTAGGAACCAACAAAGGTGAGGAACCAGATCACAACCAGAAGCGCAAGGCCCATCCTCAACTGCCCCCGTGCTGAGAATTGACTTTCCGAGCGGAACGCCCACCCCACGGGCGCTTCCACGGATCGCCGCGCACTATATCACACCCACCAGTGATGCTGCACACATCCCTAAGTGACGCAAAATATTTCGCGCGGAGGCGCTGAAAAACTCAGCGGCGTGCACAAAAAAGGCCGGAGCTTTTGCCCCGGCCAACTGAAACTGAAACTCGAAACTGAAACTGCTCTTACGCTTCCGCCATCTGCGGCCGACCGCTCCAGCCGTGCAGGCCCTGCTTCAGAATCCAGCGCACGACGTTGCGGTTGTTGTAGTAGTACCCGAGCACGTACTGGCAGGTGGAGAGGCAGTGCGAGTTGCACACCTTCTTCATCTCATCGAGTTCATGGTTGTTGAACTTCGGCTCCCAGATCTTGCCCCAGTCCGTCTTGGCCGAATACATGGGGAAGCAAGGGGCGAGAGTGCCGTCGGTGCGGATGACGCAGGAGTTGTGCCCGGCGCGGCAGTTCCAGGGATAGGTGACGCCGCGCATGAAGTCCTTCATCTTGCGCAGGTGATCCTTGGAGTTGACCATGATGTAGCCTTGCGCGTTCTTCTCGATCAGCCAGTCGAGCACCTCGTCCACCGCCGGCCAGTCGTCGGGGCGGATGTAGGTGACGTTCTCGTTGAGGTGCTGGAAATGGGGCTGCTCGATATAGGGCGGCTCGTTGATGTGCACGTCGCTGGAGATGCCGTTGTCGTGGGCGATCTCGGTGAGCTGCTTGACGTCGTCCAGGTTGTGCCGGCACATGTTGGTGTTGAACACGATCATGTAGCCGTACTTGCGCTGCTGCTTGACGAGATACTTGAACTGCTTCTCGATGCGCTTGAAATTTTTCGCCAGGCCGGGCTTCTCGTCGATGGAGTCCACCGCGAGATTGATGGCGGCTACGCCGCGGTCGCCGACCTTGTCGATGAAATCCTCGTTCATGAGGATGCCATTGGTCGGCAGGTAGACGAAGAAGCCGTTCTTGGTGCCGTAGTCCACTACCTTGAGGATGAAGTCGCGGCGCAGCAGGGGCTCGCCGCCCATGATGGCGATGACGCGGCAGCCGACGTCTTTCAGCCAGTCGATGGAGCGGATGGCCGTCTCCTCGGTCATCCCCTTGACCTTGTTGTTGAAGGCCCAGCAGTAGTGGCAGTCCACGTTGCACTTCCACTCGGTGAACAGGTACGACAGCAACGGACGGAATTTGTCGGGCATCACACGCGATTGAGCGTACGGCACAAACCAGCGCCGAAATGCGCGCACAAAGTTATTCGCGTGATAACTTCCGGTCTGTAACTCCGGCATCGAGCCTCCTAGCAAGAGTTCGGTCCTGCAGGGAACCCCACAGTACCCTGAAAACAGGTAGCATAACGCAATTGATGTAGCGTAAACCACGAAATGCCGCAGGCTCACCGGAGCAGCAGCGTAGTGCGATCCTGATGAGTTGAACGGCGCGATGGCGCACCGAACGGCACGACGTGTCGCAACTTGGCGCTTGAGTGGGTAGCGTATGCTTCCAGATTGCAGCGCGCCACGTCGGCGGAGGGAGGGTCACAATGCGGGACAGCGTACAGGAAGACGAGAGACAGGATTGGAACCGGCGCTACCAGGAAGAGTCGCACGCCACCTTTGAGCCCGACCCTTTTCTGCTCAATGCCTATGACGACTACATCCAGCCAACGTTTGCCAAAGGCGGCAGCGCGCTGGACATCGCCGGCGGCATGGGCCGACATGCCATCTGGCTGGCCGAGCTGCGCTGGAAGGTCTCGGTGGTGGACATCTCCGAAGTCGCATTCGAGAAGGCGCAGCGCAAGGCCGAAGAACGCGGCGTCAAGATCAACTTCCTGGTCCGCGACCTGCGCTCCTTCGATCCCGGCGAGGAAAAATACGATCTCGTCCTGGTGTTTTTTTACCTGCAACGCGATCTGTATCCCGCGCTGGTGAAGGCGCTGAAGCCCGGCGGTTTGCTGGTCTATAAAACCTACACGGAAGAACACAAAACGAAACACGCCAAGACGGTTCGGCATCCCGAATACTACCTGCAGGAAAACGAACTGCTGCACACTTTCCTGCGCTTGCGGGTGCTCCATTACCGGGAAACCGTGGAAGAAAAGGGCGTGGCGGAATTGGTGGCGCAGAAGAAGTAATCGGTGATCGGTTGTCGGTCATCGGTTGATCGCTTGCCGAAAACTGAAAACCCATAACTGAAAACGTTTTTGCGCCTACGCTCCTGCCGTGGCATCTTGTGGATATGGGCAAGCCGCGCCACGTCCACGGTCACGTACATCACCGGCATCCGATCCTGAAGAAACACCCCGCGCTGCGCAAGAACTACTGCTTCGGGTGCGGCAAAGACAACGCCGAAGGCATGCGCCTGAAGTTCGTGCATGACGAGGCGGCGAAGCGGTTCGTGGCGCATTTCCGGCTAGGCCGGCGCTTTACCGGCCCGCCGCGGCACGCGCACGGCGGGATTATTGCCGCCATCCTGGATGAGGCGATGTCGAAACCGTCGAAGTTGCGCAACGTGCTGGCGCCGACGGTGGAGTTGGCGGTCCGGTATCTCAAGCCGGTGCCGCTGGGCGAGCGGCTGACGGCGGCGGGCTGGGAGGTGCGCGTGCGCGGACACGTTCACCTGAGGGCCGCCGAAATCCGCAATCAGCGGGGCGAGTTGCTGGCGACCGGCCGCGGCAAATTCAAAGCCGTGGATGTCGACCGCATGATGCAGAAATTCCTGAGCAAGCGAAACCGCGGGTAATCGGAAGCGTGCAGCGGCCGTGGTCGCGACCATGTAAAATGGAGTGTTGCAGCAGACGTCCAAATGCGTCTGTGCGCCTGCGAAGCGGCGGCGGCGCGCGAAGTGAGGGAAGCATGTCGGAAAACAATGGCAGCAGCGGCTTGCGCCTGAAGACCGGTCTGGCGGAGATGCTGAAGGGCGGCGTGATCATGGACGTGATGAGCGCCGCCCAGGCGGAAGTGGCGGAAAAGGCCGGCGCGGTCGCGGTCATGGCCCTGGAGCGCGTTCCCGCGATGATTCGAGCCACCGGCGGCGTGGCGCGCATGGCCAATCCAAAACTGATCCGCGAGATCATGGACTGCGTGTCCATTCCGGTGATGGCCAAGTGCCGCATCGGGCACTTCGCCGAAGCGCAGGTTTTGCAGGAACTCGGGGTGGACTACATCGACGAATCGGAAGTGCTCACGCCGGCCGATGAGGCCCATCACGTGGACAAGCACGCCTTCACCGTACCGTTCGTTTGCGGCGCGCGCAACCTGGGCGAAGCGCTGCGGCGGATCGGCGAGGGCGCCGCCCTGATCCGCACCAAGGGGGAAGCCGGCACGGGCGACGTGGTGCACGCGGTGAAGCACATGCGCCAGATCATGACCGAGATGCGCCAACTTACCGTCATGGGTGACGATGAGCTGTCGGCCGCGGCCAAGAATCTGCAAGCGCCCTACGAACTGGTGCGCCTGGTGGCCAAAGCAGGGAAGCTGCCGGTGCCGAATTTCTCCGCCGGCGGAATTGCCACCCCGGCCGACGCGGCGCTGATGATGCAGCTCGGCGCGGAAAGCGTGTTCGTAGGATCGGGGATCTTCATGAAGGACGGCACCACGCCGCTGGAAGTAGGTTACGAGAATGGCCGACTCAAGAACCCCGAGGAGCGCGAAGATGCGGAATTGCGCGCCCAGTCGATCGTGATCGCGACCACGCACTTCAACGACGCGAAAGTCGTGCTCGAGGCCAGCACCCAGGCGAAGAGCGCGATGAAGGGCCTGGCGGTAGCGGCATTGGAGGAATCGCAGTTGCTGCAGACGCGGGGCTGGTAAAGGAGGCTCAAGGCTTCAGGCTCCAGGCCTCAGCAGCCCAGGACAAGCTCAAACAGGCTCCCGGTTATCCGGGAGCCTATTTGTTTGAGTTGGCGATGCTACGGAATGCCTGCGAGCACCAGCGAGTTGCCAAGAACTGATTGCTGAGCGCAAAAAAAAGAGCACCGGATTGCTCCGGTGCTCCCTGGCTCGTACCCTCCCCCAGGTACTTCGCCAAACCTGTGATCGGGACTGGATTCCTCTCCAAAATTCAACAGGACTACTTGGGTAGAAGCACTTCGGCAACCAATGCTGCCGAAAGAACATACTCCGCCAACACAGAAGATGTAACTGTAAGCAAGCAAAGTAGTTATGCAAGAGCCGGTAAACCGGCACCTGACTTCATGGAGGCGCTGATTCGGCGCAATGGGTTGCGATTAACACAAATTGTCATCCCGGAATGCCGCAAATTGATACGCAAGCAGGAACCAGCGCGTCCTTGACGGCAAAATCAAAGCGCCGGATTGCTCCGGGGCTCCTGGTCGTACCTTGCCCAGCTACTTCGCCAAACCTGCGGAAAACGTCGGCGCGCAGTGACACGATCTGCCGGGCCGGGGCCGGGCAGGATTTCGGTGCTAAACTGGCGGCCAGGTCGCGTGGGGAAACACATCCTGATTCGGAGTGGAGGCGCACATGTCATCGCGTGCAGGGGAATTTACGCATCGGCTGCGGCTTCGAACCACAAGCGCCGAGGACGCCATTGTGATCCGCTGCGCTGGACGCCTGACATCCGAGCACACCGAGCAGCTGCGTGAGGAATTCATGCGCGTGCTGCCGGGCACGAGACGGATCGTGCTCGATCTCAGCGATCTCCGTCATGTGGACAGCACGGGGCTCGGCAGCCTGGTACGGCTCTATGTGTCCGCCAAATCCGCAAACTGCGATCTTCAACTCGTGAACCTGAGCCAGCGCGTCAAGGAGTTGCTGGGCTTGACCAACCTGCTGTCGATGTTCACCGCGTGCGGGCAGTACTTGACGAAGCTACCGTGAAGTTTAAGGAAGAGTCGAAATCGCGGTAGCCGGCCCGGCCGGCTGCAATTCGGTTAGCGGCGCCATGGCGCGAGGGAAATAGACGGTGACGGTTGTGCCGCGGTTGAGTTCACTATCCACGGCGATGTAGCTGCCGGTTTGCTTGACGACGCCGTAAACGATCGCCAACCCCAGGCCGGTGCCCTGATTCTCTCCCTTGGTGGTAAAGAACGGCTCGAAGATGTGCGCCTTGACGTGCTCATCCATGCCGATGCCGGTGTCGGCAATAGCAAGGCTGACGTAGGAGCCGGGACGCGACCCGGGATGGGCGCGCACGAAGGCGTCGTCGAGTTCGACATTGGCGGTGCGCAGGGTGACGTCTCCGCCGTCGGGCATGGCATCGCGGGCGTTCACGATTAAATTGAGCACGACCTGTTCGACCTGGGTGGGATCGGCCCGGGTCACGCCCAGGTCGGCGGCAATCTGGAATGACAGAAGATAGCGCTTGCCGAGCAAGGCGCGAATCATGGTCTCCATGCCGAGCACCAGTTTGCTGAGATCGACACGGCGGTCCGGTTGCGGCTGCTGCTTGCGGCTGAACGACAGCAACTGGCGCGTCAAGGTAGCGGCGCGTTGTGCGGCCCGGTCAATTTCCTCGACCTTGTCGCGCAGTGCGTCGCCGGCTGGGATGTAGTCGAGCAACAGCTCGCTGTAGCCACGGATGATGGTCAACAGATTATTGAAATCGTGGGCCACGCCGCCGGTCATCTGCCCGACGGTGACCAGCTTCTGCTGCTGCGCCATTTCCGCTTCGGCGGCGCGCACCTGCTTCTCGGCATTGCGCGTTTTCTTGTCGGAGTACAGAGCGCGGTCGGCGCGATTCAGCAGGTCGGCCGCGGTTTCGCCTCCCTTGAACTCCGCCCAGCCGGCGGCAAAGGTGATGGAAATTTTTTCGCCGGCGTGCTCGAAATACAAATCGCGCAGGTGCAGCAGGGCTCTGGGCACGCGGTCCGCGGTACACTCCGGCAGCAGTACCATGAATTCGTCCCCGCCCATGCGCACCGGAAGGTCGGAGGAGCGGAAGCAGCGTCTCAGTTGCCGCGAAAATTCCTGCAGCGCGGCATCCCCGGCGGCATGACCATAGCGGTCGTTGATCGCCTTGAAATCGTTGAGATCCAGCATCAGCGCCGTCAGCGCATATCCCTGGCGCGACGCGCGGGCAATTTCAACCGGCATGTGCTCTTTCGCGAAACGCCGGTTGTACAGCTCGGTAAGGGGGTCAATCACGGCGAGCCGCTCGAAGGTTTCAGCCCGCGTTTCCAACGCAGCCATCTCCGCCAGTTGGGAGGCGAGTTGCTGCCGAAGGCGCTTGATCAAGACCTGCTGGTAGACGACGGATATGCTGAACAGCAGCACCAGCCCGAACAGTCCGCGAACGGCGGTGTCCAGATCGAACCAGTAGAACGGATTATCTTCGTGGAGGATGCCGGGAAAGCTCAGAGAGAAAATCGCGAAGGTGAGCAGCAACATGACCAGGACGGTGGCCCCCCAGAGCCACCAATCCTGGCGTTCCAGCCGGCGCAAGCGAAATCGAATGTCGTCGAAACTGACAGCGCGGGCATTGCCCGCCGCGCCCGCGGCCGCAATCCCGCTATCAGGTTCCGGTTTAGTCTGCAACGCGCACCCTCAGTTGCGGCAATATAACCCTAATGTCGCCCAACATGGCAGGATTTAAGGGGTTAGCAGGTAAGATTCGTTCCTGCCTTAGGCCCAGGCCAAAAAGGGGAACTTATGGAGGGCCACCCGGGAACGTAATTCTTTCCGTCCCGTCGGCAAAAGCTACCAATCCGGCGCTGTGCATGCCCTTGTAAGCCGCCTGTTTTCAGTGGAGGAGGGATGGCATCGGGGGTGCTTTAAGACACGGCAGACGAAGTGGCGCGCAATAGGGGCGCTCTTGAGAATAACTTTCGGCCAGAGAGTTTCTTGAGCGCCCCTTTGCATTTCTAGGCCGAAGCGAGCTCTTCTCCCAGGTCAATGCCGGCGCGGCGGAGCAGGGCGGCCACTACGTTTTGCTGCAATCGAGTCGCGTCGTATTCCACCCGGACTGTCTTCTCCTTCTCGTTGAACAGAATGCGCCGGATACCGTAAACGTTGCGGAGGCTGTCGATGGCGCGCATTTCCATCGGCCCGGGTACATTTCCATAACGGTAGGCGACCTCAACCGCGGTCATGGCTGTTCTTGCCTCGTATCATTTCAGGGAATGAGTGCCTTTACGATGAACCCCACTATAGCAGGGGCCAGGGGTGACAAAACTGCCGGAACCGCTTGACCTTGCACCTTACTATAAGGTTTAGACTTGGTGACATGAAGATCGGCGAGTTGGCCCAGGAACTTGGCATCAGTGCACAGGCGGTCCGCTTCTACGAACGCGCCGGCTTGCTGCACGAACCCGAACGCACCCCCTCCGGCTATCGCGTGTACAGCGCGGCCGAGCTGAAGCGCGTGCGCTTCATCCGCAAGGCGAAAGAGCTGGGATTCTCGCTGACCGAGATCGGCAACATTCTTCGCATGCACGATGCGGGGCAGGTGCCTTGCGCTCAGGTGATGGCCATCGCGGAGCGGCATCTGCGGGAGACGGACGCGGAGATCCGGCGTTTGCGGCGCTTTCGCGCCGAATTGTCGAATGCGCTGGGCCGCTGGAAACGAACACCTGCGCGCGCTGTCACCGGCAATGCCATCTGCGAGTTGATCGAGCGCACCCTGGATGACAATCACTGGAAACCGAAACGCGGCGCGGCCCAGCACGCCCGCGGGAATGGACGCGCATGAACGACCCTGCGCTGGTGAAAGATCCGGTTTGCGGCATGAGCGTGGATCCCGCTCGCGCCAAGGCGACAGCAGAGCACCAGGGCCGCACCTATTACTTCTGCTGCCCGGGATGTGCCCGAAAGTTTACGGCCGAGCCACAGAAATACTTGCAGAACCCTGCAGGTCTGGTCAGCCTGGGAGCTCCGGCGGCCGCGCGGCCTTCCGGGCTGGTGAGCATCGGCGGGCCGAAACCTGCGCCGGTGGCAGCGCCGGAGCGCGATCCGGTCTGCGGGATGATGGTGGATCCGGCGCACGCGTCGGGTAAAGCCGAGTACCAGGGCAAGTCTTACTACTTCTGCAATCCACGATGCGAGCAGCGCTTTCGCGCCGAGCCGGAAAAATACCTGGCGCCGAAGCCCGCGCCGGCCGCCGCGCCTCCGGCCAAAGCAGGTGAAAAGCAAGTCTACATTTGCCCCATGGATCCGGAAGTGCGCCAGCAGGGACCGGGCGCGTGTCCCAAGTGCGGCATGGCGCTTGAGCCGGAAACGATTGCCGCCCCCGCCACCCGGACCGAGTGGGTGTGCCCGATGCACCCGGAGATCGTGCGCCAGGAGCCGGGCGCGTGCCCGGTCTGCGGCATGGCATTGGAGCCCCGCACCATCGCCGCGGCGGAGCCGGAGAATCCCGAACTGCGCGACATGACGCGCCGCTTCTGGGCCAGCCTGGCACTCACCATCCCGCTCCTCGCGATCGCCATGGGCCACATGGCGCCCTCGCTGAAGCACGCGTTTCCGCGCTGGATGCTGACCTGGGGCGAGCTGGCACTGGCAACTCCGGTCGTCCTGTGGGCGGGATGGCCCTTCTTCCAGCGCGCGTGGACGTCGGTGAAAAACCGTCACGCCAACATGTTCACACTGATCGGCATCGGCGTGGGCGTTGCCTATGGGTACAGCGTGGTGGCGACGATTGCGCCGGGAATTTTCCCGGAAGCGTTCCGCGAACACGGCATTGTCGATGTTTATTACGAGGCGGCCGCGGCCATTACCACGCTGGTGCTTCTCGGGCAGGTGCTGGAACTGCGCGCCCGCAGCCGCACGTCGCAGGCGATTCGCGCGTTACTCGATCTCGCGCCCAAGACGGCGCGGCGCATCAACCCCGACGGCGCCGAAACCGACATTCCCATTGACCAGGTACAGCCCGGCGATCGGCTGCGGGTGCGGCCCGGCGAAAAAATACCGGTGGACGGCGTCGTGACGGAAGGCGCCAGCGCCGTGGACGAATCCATGATTACCGGCGAACCGATGCCGGCGGAGAAGAGTGCCGGCGCGCGCGTGATCGGCGCCACCATCAACGCCCAGGGGTCGTTCGTCATGCGCGCCGAGCGCGTGGGCAGCGAAACGTTGCTGGCGCAGATTGTGCGCATGGTCGCCGAAGCGCAGCGCAGCCGCGCGCCCATTCAGCGCATCGCCGACCGCGTCTCCGGCTACTTTGTCCCGGCGGTAATCTCGGCGGCCGCCATCACCTTTGTCGCGTGGGCAGCCCTGGGCCCACAACCGCGCCTGGCGTATGCGCTGGTGAATGCCGTCGCCGTTCTGATCATTGCCTGCCCGTGTGCGCTGGGCCTGGCCACGCCGATCGCTATCATGGTCGCGACTGGACGCGGAGCCTCTGCCGGCGTCCTGATCAAGAACGCCGAGGCGCTGGAGATTCTGGAAAAAGTGGACACGCTGGTCGTGGACAAGACCGGAACATTGACCGAGGGCAAGCCCAAGGTGACCGGAGTCTCACCGATTGGCGAAATGCGGGAGGATGAACTGCTTCGACTGGTTGCGGCCGCTGAGCGTGGAAGCGAACACCCGCTGGCCAGCGCAATCGTCAGCGCCGCCGAAAAGCGCGGCATCCCTATTCCTGCCGCCAAGAATTTCGAAGCTCTCACAGGTAAAGGTTTGCAGGCCGTCATTGAGGGCAGGGAAGTCGTGCTTGGAAATCGCACATTGATGCAGGAGCGTGCGGCGATTTTCCCGTCTGACCCGGAGCATTGGTCGGCTCCTGAGGAGACGGTGATTTATGTGTCTGTGGATGGCAAGGCCGCCGGTCGCATCCTCATTGCGGACCCGATCAAGAGTTCCACTCCGGAGGCGATTCGCGCCCTGCATGCAGAAGGCGTGCGCATCGTGATGCTGACCGGCGACAGCCACCAGACTGCCGAGGCGGTGGCGCGCCAACTGGGAATTGACGAGTTCGAAGCCGACGTGCTGCCGGAGCGGAAGTTGGAAATTGTGAAGCGGTTGCAGGCGCAGGGACACGTGGTGGCCATGGCTGGCGACGGCATTAACGACGCGCCCGCGCTGGCGCAGGCCAATGTCGGCATCGCCATGGGTACGGGGACGGATGTGGCCATGGAAGCGGGCGGGATTACACTGGTCAAGGGCGACCTGCGCGGCATGGTGCGGGCGCGGCGGCTGAGCCGGGCGACCTTGCGCATCATTCGCCAGAACCTGTTCTTCGCGTTTGTCTATAACTCGCTGGGCGTGCCGATCGCGGCGGGCGTTCTGTATCCGTTCTTCGGAATCCTGCTCAGCCCGATTATCGCCGCGGCGGCAATGAGCTTCAGCTCGGTGTCGGTGATTTCCAACTCGCTGCGGCTGCGGAAGGTGAGGCTGTAGACTTAACAAGTGATATAGGCTGTTATCACTCGTTGAGTCGGAGCATAATCTGTTGCTCGCATCTTGGGACTTGTTCTGGAGCGCAATCATGCTGACATTAGTAAGGAAGCCGTCGGTATTATTCATCTGTTTTGCCGCGGCCGCTTTCGCGGCTACAAAGCCCGACTTCTCTGGCACGTATACCGCTCAGCAGAAGAACGACAGCAAATCGACTGCCGCGTCCGTTGTATTGCGCGTTGTACAGAGTGATTCGGCAGTGGAAGTCACACGAGTTAACGGCGACAAATCGACCACCAATCGTTTCCCGCTCGACGGTAGCGAGGGCGATTACACAACAGAAACGGGCGTGCGCGGCAAATGCAAAGCGCACGTGAAGAACGAGACTCTCGTGCTGGAGTCGTTGGTCGCTTCACCTGGGCGTACGGATAGGCCATCTATCCGCTTTCACACTACTGAGCAGTGGCAACTCTCCCTGGACAGAAATACATTGACCATCAAAACCGACATTAAATCGCCTGACATGCCACCTGATGTAATGGCTGCGGCATTTCCGAACAATCCACGGACGGAGAAGTACCAGCGTACTGACAAACCATAGTTGTCGTGAAATCCCCTTATCACAAGTTACGCGGGGGGCAGGCAAGGGCTGCCACTGTAGGAAGGTATTCATTTAGAGCTGCGTCTCAGGCCCGAATCCTTACATCTTGCTCAGATACGACACAATCTCCGGCTGCGTCCAGTTCACCGGTCCGATGAACTTGCGGCGCACCACGCCCTGGCGGTCAATGATGTAGGTTTCGGGATACTTGAAGGTGCCATACAACGAGTTTGATTTCTGGTTGGGATCGCGGACCGAGAGCAGGTCAACCCCATGGTCCTTGAGGAACTTGTTGTACGCGTTTTCGTCCACGTCCACGCTGACCGCCAGCACGGTCACGCCTTTGTCGTGCAGCCGCGACTGCATCTGCACCAGCGACGGCATTTCATCGACGCACGGCGGACACCACGTCGCCCAGAAATTCAGCACTACCACCTTGCCCTTGAGATCGTGCAGGGCGACCGTGCGGGTGGAGTCCTGGATCGCGAAGTCGGGCGCGGCTTCGCCAATGCGCGGCGGCCGCGAGCCGCTGTAACAGCCGGTCAGCAACGTCAGTCCGAGAACGATGATGGAGAGCCGCTTCACGTTTTTATGATACTCGATGAGGCTTACGGTCAGCATCATGCCACCGCACGCGGGTTGGTGACGGTGATCACGATCACAGCGGTTGACCCTGCCCAGGAACGCACAACCTGCGCCCGCAACCTATAATTGCATCCTGAGCCTGTGACAGCGCTGACCACAACGGAAGGGCCGGCCGTGTCGGTGATCGTGCCGGCGCGCAACGAAGAAGCCTGCCTGGGCGCGTGCCTGGACTCGCTGCTGGCGCAAACCGGCGTGGATTTCGAAATTATTGTGGTCGATGACCACTCCACCGATGGCACGCGCACGATTGCCGCGTCGCGCTCGGGTATGCGTGTGATCGAGGCCGGTCCGCTCGGCGAGGGCTGCTCGGGAAAATGCAATGCCGCACAGGCGGGAGCCGATGTCGCGCGCGGCGCGTGGCTCCTGTTCACCGACGCCGATACCGTGCACCTTCCCGGATCGCTGGAACGCAGCCTGCGCGAGGCGCGCGAGCACCAGGTTGCCCTGCTCTCGTATTCTCCCGCGCAGGAAGTTCATGGGCTCATGGAAAACGCCGTCATGCCGGTGATCTATGCGGAATTGGCGGCAACCTATCGCCCGAAAGACGTTTGCGACCCTGCATCCCCCGTAGCGGCAGCCAACGGACAATACCTGCTGATCGCGCGTGCCGCCTACGCCGCAGTCGGAGGGCACGCCGCTTTCAGCTACACTTTGCTGGAAGACGTTGCCCTGGCAAGAGCAGTCAAGCGTAGCGGGCGGAAATTGCGCTTTCGTTTCGGCGGCGACGCGGTGCGCACCCGCATGTATCGCACTTGGCACGACCTGCGTGACGGCTGGACCAAGAACCTGGCGCTGCTGTTTCCCCAGACATTGCGACTGGCGGCGATCCGCGGCATCGAATTCCTGCTCGCTGCCGGCGGCATTGGCGCCGTGGTCGCAGGCCTCGCCACCGGGCATTACGTTCTGTTCGGGGCGGGCGCGGTGGTCGCGGTGCCGACCTGAGCGCTGTTCCTCCGCCGGGTGCGGAAGGCGCATTTCGGGCCGCTGGCGACCATGCTGTCGCCCCTCGGACTGCCGGTGTTCGTGTTCCTCCTGCTGCGCTCGCAACTGCATACCCGGTGGAGAAAGCAGGTACGGTGGAAAGACCGGACATATCGTCCTGCGACAGAAACGCCGGAAATGCGACAATACAAGGGCGAAGCCACCGCCGCCGAGCGGCGCTGAGACGAGAAGGAGAGCATGGTTTACCTGACGCGCAAGTGCGAGTTTTCCGCGGCGCACTATTATCACAACCCGGAGTTCTCGCCGGAGGAGAACCGGCGCATCTTCGGCAAGTGCAACAACCCCAACGGCCACGGCCATAATTACACCCTGGAAGTCACGGTGAAGGGCGAAGTGGATCCGCGCTCCGGCTTCGTGCTGGACCTGAAGGAGTTGAAGGACACGCTGGAGCGCGAAGTGCTGAGCGCGCTGGACCACCGCTTCCTCAAC
This sequence comes from Terriglobia bacterium, assembly GCA_020072845.1. Taxonomy (NCBI): domain Bacteria; kingdom Pseudomonadati; phylum Acidobacteriota; class Terriglobia; species Terriglobia bacterium. Next base: position 105,392 of record JAIQGF010000008.1, on the reverse strand, counting down.
AAGGAAGTCCCGGAGTTCCGCGACCGCATTCCGACCACGGAGAACCTGGCAATCGCCATCTGGGAGCGCCTGCACAGCAAGCTGAACGTGGCGCAATTGCACCGCGTCCGCGTGTTCGAGACGCCGGATTTGTTCGTGGATTTTTACGGAGAGAAATGAAGGCACACCTCACCCGGCGCTACCGGTTTGCGGCTTCGCACCGGCTGCACAGCGACCAGATGTCGGCGGAAGAAAACCGCGCCACCTACGGCAAGTGCAATAACCCGTACGGCCACGGTCACAATTACGCGCTGGAAGTCACGGTCAGCGGTGCAGTGGATGCGGGCACGGGCATGGTGTGCAACCTGTCGGATCTGGACGGCTTCATGGAGAGCGAAATCCTGGCGCGCTATGAGCACGTGAACCTCAATACGCTGCCGGAATTCAGCCATCGCGTGCCCACTACAGAAAATCTTTGCGTGGAAATCTACGAAATATTGCAGCGCGGCTTTCACCAGGCCCATCTGGAAAAGGTAAGGATGGAAGAGACGATGATGAACTCCTTCGAATATGCCGGAGGAGCCGAGGTGCGTCATTAGCGCGAAGAAGGGACCCATGACACAAGTTGCGGAAGCTACCACGCTGGCCGGCGCCAGCTACGCCGATCTGGTGCGCGAGATGCTGGCGCGGCTCGGCGAAAACCCCGATCGTGAAGGGCTGCAGCGCACGCCGGAGCGGGTGCAGCGCGCCATGGAATTTCTTACCAGGGGATACCACGAAGACGCCGAGACCATGCTCAAGAGCGCCCTGTTCACCGTCAACTACGACGAGATGGTGATCGTCAAAGACATCGAGATGTTCAGCCTGTGCGAGCATCACCTGCTGCCGTTTTTCGGCAAGGTGCACATCGCCTACGTGCCCAACGGGAAAGTAATCGGCCTGAGCAAGTTGCCGCGGCTGGTGGAAATCTTCTCGCGCCGTCTGCAGGTGCAGGAACGCATGACCACGCAAATCGCGGAAACCATTCAGCGCGTCGTCGAACCCCAGGGCGTGGGCGTGGTGGTGGAGGCGCGCCACCTCTGCATGATGATGCGCGGCGTGGAGAAGCAGCACTCCGCCGCCGTCACCTCGGCGATGCTCGGCGCCTTCCGCGAGGAGCACGAAACGCGGGAGGAGTTCCTCTCGCTGATCCGGGCGAAGGCGGGGAACGGCAGCTTTTAACGGCAGTTTCAAGTTTCAGTTTCAGTTTCAGGTAAGCAGCCGGTCGGAAGTCGACCGGCCTTTTTGTTGTCGTCATGTATGCTTCCATGCGATGAATCCAACGAATCCAGCACCGAAAGATGCGGGTGACGCGCTCGTCGGCAAAGTGGCCGTTGTCACCGGCGCCAGCCGCGGCATTGGCCGCGCCATCGCCAATGCGCTGGTGGACGCGCGATGCACGGTTATCGCCGCTTCGCGGACCATGTCAGCAGTGCGGAAGAAATCCGCTTCCCGGCCACCGAAAAGCGATACCCGATTGCCGATAATCGAGATCCGCTGCGACGTCCGCGACGAGGGTTCAGTCGCGCTGCTGTTCGCCACAGTGAGGAGCCAGTTTGACCACGTGGACATCCTGATCAACAACGCCGGCACGGCGCACGCGCTGCAGAACATTCAGGACATGCCGCTGGAAATCTGGCGGAAGGTCCTGGATACAAACCTGACCGGAATGTTTCTGTGCACGCAGGCCGCGCTGCCGCTGATGCGCGCCGGAGCGGTGATCGTCAATAATCTGTCGGTCGCGGCGCGCGGCGTATTCCCGGGCGAGTCGGCCTATTGCGCCTCCAAACACGGCGCGCTCGGCTTCACCGACACGCTGCGCGCAGAGGTGCGCGGTCGCGGCATTCGTGTCATCTCGCTTCTGCCCGGCCCCACCGCCACCAACATCTGGAACCAGTTCATGCCGGAAGCGCCGCGGGACAAGATGCTGTCGCCGGAGACGGTGGCGCGCGCCGTCATCGCCGCCATTTCTCTGCCGGAAAGCGCGGCAGTTGAGGAATTGAGGATCGGACCGGTCGCCGGAAATTTGTAATTTGCAATTTGTAATTTGTAATTTCTTGCCCGGGGACAAGCCAGGGGGCGACCCAAACGTTTCAGCAATTACAAATTACCAATTACCAATTGCAAATTCCTACGCGTCGTAGCGGAAGCGCCGGCGCTGGGAAGGGAAGAGCTTGATCATGGCGATGCCGGCGACGAATCCTCCTACGTGCGCCCAAAATGCGATCCCGCCGCCGGTCTGACTGGAGTAGGCGATCGAGGTGGCGGCGCCGCTCAGGAACTGCACCATGAACCAGTAGCCGAGCACGATCCATGCCGGCAGCCAGAGGAAGAAGACGAACAGGAAGGGAACCAGCGTCAGCACGCGCGCCGAGGGGAACAGGACGAAGTAGGCGCCCATGACTCCGGCGATGGCGCCGCTGGCGCCCACGCTGGGGATGTGCGAGGTCGCATTAAAGAAGGTGTGGACCAGCGTCGCCGCCACACCCGACAGCAGGTAGAAAACCAGGTAGCCAAAATGACCCAGGTGGTCCTCAACGTTGTCGCCGAAGATGTACAGCACCCACATGTTGGAAATCAGGTGCAGCCACGACGCATGCATGAACATGGCGGTCAGCACCGGGATAAACGCCATCGCGGCGGTCACCGAATGCGAGCCGCTGATCAAGGCGGTCACGCGGTAAGGATGAAAGCCGAAGACGTTGACCACCTGCTGTGCGGGCGCGGGCACACCCAGCCACATGCATAGGAACACCAAAGTGTTGAGCGCAAGCAGAAAATAGTTGACGTAGGGCGTACTGTAGCGCGGGGCGTCGTCCTTGAGGGGAATCATGGAACTGAGCGGCGACCCCTGGGTTGACCGGACCGCCGTCCCGCCTTCACGATAACAGAGACACCATGAACGGGGTACTGGTTATAGACAAACCGGCGGGCATGACGTCGCACGACGTTGTCAACCGCGTGCGCCGCCTGCTGCAGGAGCGCTCGGTTGGGCACCTGGGCACGCTCGATCCCATGGCGACCGGCGTGCTCCCGCTGCTACTGGGAAAACTGACCCGCCTGGCACAGTTCTACACCGGCGCTGAAAAAATTTATGAAGGCCAAATCCGCTTTGGCTTTGCCACGGACACCTACGACGCCGAGGGTGAGCCCGCCGGTCCGCCGCAGATAGTTCAAGTAACACTTGAAGTGGTGCGCGAGGTAGCCGCGAAGTTCCGCGGCGAGATCGAGCAAACCCCGCCGCCGTTTTCCGCCAAGAAAATCCAGGGCGTTCCGGCTTACAAGCTGGCGCGCAAGAAGCAGGAAGTAACGCTGGAGCCGGTGCGGGTAGAGATCAAGGAATTTGAAATCCTGACGTTCGATGGGGAACTGGCCGGTTTCCGCGCGCGCGTGTCCGCCGGGACCTACCTGCGGTCGGTGGCGCATGAGATGGGGCAACAGCTCGGAGTGGGCGCCCACCTCGCGGCCCTGCGGCGCACCGGAGTGGGCGAGTTTACAGAAGCAGATGCCTGCACGCTGGAACAGGTGGAGGCGGCCGCAGCATCGGACGAACTCGAAAAGCTGATGATCCACCTGCGCCGGATTTTGCCGACATTTCCATCCGTCACTGCCGATGAAATCAACGCCAACCGCATCCGTCACGGGCAGGCAGTCAACCTGCCGGAAATGTCACGCGCGCCGTTGGTGAAGGTGTTTGCCGGGCAAGCAGAGTTGGTCGCCATCGCCAGCCGGGTGGCGGGCACGCTGTTTCATCCCAAGGTTGTGCTGGTGGGATGACTCCAGATAAGCGAGAAACGAATGAGAGTCGAAAATTACGGTCCTGCAGTAAACGGTTTGCTAAAGGATTTCGCCGACCTGTTGCACGAGCGTGACCGTTTAACCGTGCAACTAACTGAACGCCTCGCAGCGATACGTGCGATTTGTCGGGTTCCGGGCGAGAAGGGGCCGAAGCCGCCCGACATATCGACAATGGAAGAGCGCATTTGGCAGCCAAGGCCCAGTTTGAGTTACGCCATCGAGAGTCTCCTGCGAAACTCTGCGCACTCTTGGACGCCTGTTCAAGTGCGGGACGCTTTGTTAGAGCGAGGCTACGATCTAAGGAAGTACTCATTCGCCATGGCCGCGGTGCATACTACGTTGAAGGCTCTCGTCGCGCGCGGCTCGGTTTACAGGGAAGTGCTCGCCGACGATTCGAAGTTGTATTGGTGGCGAGGGAGAGCCGCAGACGGGCAGACCAGGCTATAAGTGTAATGTCCGATAAGAAGTATTATGTAAAACAAAAAATCGAGCCAGCAAACATGCGGCTCCTCGTGCCTCCGGAGTGCGCGTTCAGGTCAGGACGTTCCCTTTTCTATTCGATTTCGCGATCCGGGTCGCGCTCAACATCTGGCGGCAGATCAAGCCCCTTCAAGATCCCGCGCAGGGCAAGTATCCCGTCCTCGTGAATGGGGCGGATCACGATGCCGCTCGCGGTGGATTCGAACTGCACGCGCGATCCCCCCTTGATGCGGTACTTTCGGCGCAAGTCCGCAGGAATGATTAAACGGCCGTTAGGGCCGACTACACCTTCGCGATCCATGCTTTTTATAATAACGCCTCGAAACAGTAAAGCTCAGGCCTTCGGCGCCAGCAAATCCTCCAACTCCTGCCGGAATTGGCGCAGCGCCTCCAGCCTCTCCGGCGTGGCCTCCAGCGTTTCCGATTTAGCCCGAAAGACTTGCCGCCCTGCCTCGTCCACCAGTACGCCCATCACTTCCCCCATGCGCCAGCCGGGCGTGCCGATCATCGTGAGCCCGCCAGGAGTGGCTTCCAGCAGCGCGATGCACTCGCCGCGCACCACTCCCACAGCCTTGGGAAAGCGATCGAATGTCTGGAGTTCAAATCCGGCGAGGTAGATGCGCTGGAGCTGTTCGGCAGAATCCATAAAGCGAGTGGTCAGTGGCTAGTGGTCAGTGGCCAGCGAGAACGTCTGCCTGACTGGGCACTGGCCACTGACCACTGGCCACTTACATCTTGTAGCGCCCCAGGTCCTCGTCTCCCAGGTTCTCCAGCCATTTGCGGAGTTCTTCCTGGGAAACGCGGTCGGAGACGGCGCTGGCCATGCGCGAGGTTTTCAGCACCTCGTCTTCGACAAAAATCGGGCAATCCACTCGCAGGGCCAGGGCAAGCGCGTCCGACGGGCGCGAGTCGATGGAGATAATCTGCCCGTCGCGCTCCACCCAGATGATGGCGAAGAAAGTGTCGTCCCTCAGTTCATTGACCACCACCTTGCGGACGCTGGCGTCCAGCCCGGTCAGGAGGTTTTTCAGCAGGTCGTGGGTCATCGGCCGCGGCGTGGTGACCTTCTCGATTTCCAGGGCGATGGCATTGGCCTCGTAGATTCCGACCCAGATCGGCAGCACCGCATCGCCGCCGACGTCCTTCAGGATCACGATGGGCATGTTGGTTACCGGGTCCATCATCAAGCCCCGAATTTTCATCTCGACTTCCATCGTGCCCCTCCGAATACTCAGGCCATCTCCCCCAATAAGCTGTTGGGAAACGTCGCCGTAACGCGCACCGGCACATATTGGCCGACCCGCGGTTCTTCGCCTCCGCCTGTCGTGAAGTTTAGCACCTTGTGTTGCGACGTGCGCCCGATCCACTGGCTGCGCGCCGGGTTCCGGCCCTCGACCATCACTTCCAGCGCTTCGCCCAGGTGGCGCTGGTTCGCCGCCAGTGAAATTTCCTTCTGCCGCGCGTTCAGCAAAGCCAGGCGCAGGGTTTTCTCCTCTTCCGGAATGCTGTCAATGTAGGTCAGCGCCGGCGTATTCGGCCGCGGCGAATACTTGAAGGAAAAAATTGCGTCGTATTCCACCTGCTGGAGCAGCGTGAGCGTCTCCTCAAAATCCGCTTCCGTTTCGCCCGGGAAACCGACGATGACGTCGGAGGTGATGCTGATCCGGCGCCGTGCCGCCTTCATCCACGCGATTCGCTCCAGGTACTGATCGCGCGTGTACAGCCGCTTCATCAACTGGAGCACGCGCGTGGACCCGCTCTGCACCGGCAGATGGACGTGGTCGCAGAGCGTCGGCACGGCATCGATGGCGTCCACGATGTCCTTGCCGAAATCGCGCGGATGGGAGGTAGTGAACCAGACCCGGCGCACTCCGCCGATCTCGCCGACCGCTACAAGCAGATCGGCAAATGTCTTTTTTTCAGATGGATCGCGGTAAGAGTTCACGTTTTGGCCGAGCAATTGGATTTCCGTGAAACCCTGGTCGGCCATCTTGCGCGCCTCCGCCAGCACCGAGTCCGAGGTGCGGCTGCGCTCTTTGCCGCGGGTGAAGGGAACCACGCAGTAGGCGCAGAACTTGTCGCAGCCTTCGATGATGGTGATGTACCCGCGATACGGGTTGCTGCGGGCGGTGTACTCGGTCTCGAAGGTCTGATCGGTTTCGCGGTCGTCCAGGCCGGTGACGCGCGACTTCCCTGCCTCGATCTGCACCAGCATTTCCGGCAGATTGCGGTACGACGCCGACCCGCATACCAGCGACACATGCGGCGCGCGCTCGAAAATTTTCTCGCCCTCCTGCTGCGCCACGCATCCCAGCACGCCGAATTTCTTGCCCTGCTTCCGGAGAGCCTTGTAGTCGGCCAGGCGATGGAACACCTTCTGCTCCGCTTTGTCGCGGATGGAGCAGGTGTTGTACAGCACCAGGTCGGCGGCCTGGACGGTCTCCACCTGGCGGTAGCCCTGGGCGATGAGCGTGCCGATCACCTTTTCGGAGTCGTGCACGTTCATCTGGCAGCCGAAGGTTTCCAGGTAAAACGTTTTCTCGGGAACAACTGACATTCTGTTGAGTATAAACGACGGCAGCGCGGGAGAGGTCTATCCGCCGTTACGCACCAGATCAAGAAAGTACTGGTGGACGCGCTTGTCGTCCGAGAGTTCGGGGTGGAAGGTCGCGGCCAGGACTCTTCCCTGCCGGATCAGTACGGGATCGTTCCCTTCCCTGGCCAGCACCTCAACTTTGGGGCCGACGTTTTCGAACTTCGGCGCGCGAATGAAAACCATTTCCAGGGGCTCCGGCCCCAGCTCCGACGCGCCGTGGCGAATCGAGCTGTTCACCTGCCGGCCGTAGGCGTTGCGCTTGATGCTGACGTCCAGCGCACCCAGGCCGGGCTGCGGCGGATTGTCCACGTCGTGCGCCAGCAGGATCGCCCCGGCGCAGGTGCCGAAGGTCGGCTTCGCCCGCACAAATTCCTGGAGCTTCTGAAATCCTTTTTCGCCGAGCAGCTTGAGAAACGTGGTGGACTCGCCGCCCGGGATGACGAGCGCCTCCACGTCGTCCAACTGCTCCGGCTTTCTTACCAGGACAACCTCGGTGCCCAGCTCTTGCAGGCGCCGCCGGTGCGCGTCGAAATCGCCCTGTAATGCCAACACGCCGATTTTCATGGTTACCGCAATTTTAGCGCGCCGGAAGCCTGGAGCCCGAAGCCTGAAGCCTCTCCAGGACCGCGCCGACCACCAACGGCAGTCCGATGGTGGCGTCGACGAACACCTCGGCAAATTTTCCGCCTTCTTCCGGCGGCACGAACTTGCCCCACGACACCGCCTCGGTATAGGGGCTGCCCGACAGCCCGCCCCAGTACACCGGCTCCGGGCAGATACGCACTCCGTAGTGAAAGCGCTTCAGCGGCACGTCCTCGCCGCCGCGCCGGTGCCGCAACTCCAGGTACGGTCCCAACTGCTGCGTCCAGTTGCGCGGCACTCCGCCGCCGATGGTGAATACGCCCATGCGCGGCGATGCCAGCATGGTGTCGGCGTACTTGTCCACGTCTTCGAAGGGATCGTAACGCAGCTTCGTCCTTTTCTGCTTCGCGCGCATGCGGTTATGCAGCGCAAGATCGAGCCCCAGCTCGGAATCGGTGAACGCGGGGACAAACACCGGAACATTTTTTTCATACGCCGATTTCAAGATTCCCCGTCCCTTCACGTGCTTGCTCAAATGCTCGCCGATGGCGCGATTCAGCTTCCACGAGCACAGTGTCTCGTCGGCGTTCCACTGGTCCAGGATGGGCGCGACGATGCGCTCCACCTGATCGAGATTCTGCTCCGGCTCCAGCGTGTCGTAGACGCGGTTGTAGCCCGCCTCGTAGAGCTCGACATCGTTCATCTTCGGATCGTAGATGTAGTGCGAGCGCCCGATGCCCTCCACCAGCCCGTGCGCCATCAGCGCGCCGGTGGACACCAGCGCGCGCACGATGCCGCGGTCGATGAGCTCGGCGATGACCAGTCCCTGCTTCGCCACCGTCATCGCGCCGGCCAGCGTCATCACCACCAGGCACTCTTTATCGCGCGCCATGGCTTCGAGCACGTCGGCGGCGTCGCCAACTTGCCGCGCCGTAAACGCGGTGCGCCCCATCGCCGTGACGAGGTCGTTGATGCTGTGGATGCGGCCCAGATCCAGCGGCTCCAGCGGAACCAGGTGGTCCTCTTCCGGCGTGTGCAGCCGCCGGTCAATGCCGGCGCCTTGCGGCGAGTGCGCGTGATCCTTTTTTTCGTGCCCGTGCTTGCGCTTCAATCCTTCACCTCAACAGAATCTTGGCCGCAGATCAATGCGGAGGAACGCTGATCGCGAAACAGCCAAAGTAAATCGCGCTGCACATTGACGTCAACGTCTCGCAGAACTAGGTAGTGGGTCAGTTCGAGATCAGCCGCGCAAGCCTTCGATATTCCCACGCGAACCCTAGTACAAAACCAGCCGCGAATAGGAACCAGGTCAGTGGAGACCTAACCGAGATCGGATCCCAAGCGAGAGTACCAGCGTTACGAGCGAATGACAGGAGTGACACGGCTGCAATGGCCACGAATATTGCGAAACAGAGAAGAGCAACTGCACACAGCAGACCAACGCCAACGCTCTTGAGCCAGATCATGCCACTACCCCAGCCGCATTATGCTCCTAACTCGCTCTGTTATGCTGTCACGTTACGGAGGAAAATTGTCCGCTCCCGAGCAGTTTCGCGTCGGCTTGATTCAGATGTCGTGCTCTCCCGACCCGGAAAAAAATCTTGAGCACGCCGTGGACATGGTGCGCGACGCCGCCGGACGCGGGGCGCAGGTGGTGTGCCTGCCGGAATTGTTCCTCACGCAATATTTCTGCCAGCGCGAAGACGCGTCGCTGTTCGATCTTGCCGAACCGATCCCCGGCCCCACCACCACGCGCCTGTCGCAGCTCGCCCGGCAGCAGAAGGTCGTTCTGATCGCGTCCCTGTTCGAAAAGCGCGCGCCGGGCGTGTATCACAACACCGCCGCCGTGCTCGACGCCGACGGCAAGCTCACCGGCATCTACCGCAAGATGCACATCCCCGACGATCCTCTCTACTACGAAAAATTCTATTTCACTCCCGGAGATCTCGGTTACCGCGCCTTCGACACCGCGGTGGGGCGCATCGGCACGCTCGTCTGCTGGGACCAGTGGTATCCGGAGGGAGCGCGCCTCACCGCGCTCAGCGGCGCGCACGTCCTGTTTTATCCAACCGCCATCGGCTGGCATCCGGCGGAGAAAGCGGAACACGGGCAGGTTCAGCAGGACGCCTGGCGCACGATCCAGCGAAGTCACGCAATCGCCAACGGGGTGTATGTCGCGGCCGTCAACCGCGTCGGGCACGAAACCGGTAACATTCGAGGCAAGCAGACTCCCGGCGCCGGCCTGGACTTCTGGGGCACGTCGTTTCTTTGCGACCCGTTCGGCACGGTGATTGCCGAGGCATCGCCGGACCGCGAGGAGATCCTGATCGGCGAGGTGAATCTGCGCAAGCTCGAGGAGGTGCGCCGCAACTGGCCCTTCCTGCGCGACCGCCGCATCGACAGCTACGCGCCGATTACGAACCGGCTGCTGGATTAGCCACAGAGGACACAGAGGAGAAGAAAGAGTTGGGAAGATTTTCTTCGGACTTCAAAGTTACGTCCCAGGTGCGAGACTGCTCTCCATTCGTAAATACATTCAGATTCAGTTTTCCTTCCTCTGTGTCCTCTGTGGCTAAATGTGCTGGTCGGAGCTCGCGTTGAACACAAGGCAAAACACGCCCGCCGCGCTCGGCTACCGCATGCCTGCCGAGTGGGAGCCGCACGCCTCCACCTGGCTGGGGTGGCCGCACAACCGCACCGACTGGCCCGGAAAGTTTCCGCCTATTCGCTGGGTTTACGCCGAAATCGTCCGCCATCTCGCGCGCGTCGAGCGGGTGGACATCATCGTCGAAGATGCCGCCGCCGAAGCCGGGGCGCGCAACGTCCTGGAGCGCGCCAACGCCCTGCGTGAAACCATCCGCTTCCACCGCTGGCGCACCAACCGCGGCTGGACGCGGGACTTTGCGCCGATTCTCGTCAAGCGCGATGCCGAACGCGATCCGATCGCCGCCGTCAATTTCCGCTTCAACGCCTGGGCCAAGTATCCCGACTGGCCGCTCGACCAACGCGCGTCCGAGCAAATGGTGCGTTACCTGAAGTTCCCAACGTGGGCGCCAGCTTGCGCGATTGCAAGTTCGCACCCGTCGCGCCGGAAGCCTGCAGCCGGTAGCCTGAAGCCTGTTGTTCTCGAGGGTGGCTCCATCGACGTCAATGGCCGCGGCCTGCTGCTCACCACGGAAGAATGTCTGCTCAGCGAAACGCAGCAGCGCAATCCCGGGCTGACGCGCCGTGACCTGGAGCGCGTCTTCGCCGATTATCTTGGGATCGAAAAAGTTCTCTGGCTGGAGCGCGGTATCGCCGGCGACGACACCCACGGGCACATTGACGACCTGGCCCGCTTCGTCTCGCCCGACACGATTGTCACCGCTGTCGAGGGCAACCGCGACGACATCAACCACGAGCCGCTGGCTAACAATCTTCAGCGCCTGCGCGCCGCGACCGACCAGCGCGGCCGCCGGCTTAACATCGTCGAGCTTCCCCTGCCCGCGCCAGTGATCTTCCGCGGACGCCGCCTGCCCGCCAGCTACGCCAACTTCTACATCGCTAACCGCTGCGTTCTGGTGCCTGTATTCAATGATCCCAACGACCGGCGCGCGCTCAACATCCTGGCCGACCTATTCCCCGACCGCGAGATCATTCCCATCTGCTGCGGCGATCTGATCTGGGGCCTGGGCGCCATTCACTGCATGACCATGCAGCAGCCGGCGTGATCGCTGCGGAAGGATGAGCGCGTCGGTAGTGGGCTGTTTTGAAAGTGGCATGGCGCGGGAGAGAGTTATGCGATTTATCGTGGGCAAGTGGTACGAAACGGAACGTTCAGATTCACCACTGAATTACGTATTCTGCGTGCTCGAAATTGGTGATGGCCCTTGGATTAGAGTCAGAATCACAAGCTACGTAGGGGGCGTCACCGATTCCGAAGACCTTGATAATCTGGACTTCTCTGAGGAGTGGATCAATACAGACCACTTCGTCAACTGCGCCGAAACGGAAGAACCTTGGTAGTACGTCGCCGCAAAACTCAAAACAGCCCACAACGCGTCCGGTCCGCGTTTACAACTGTGGTACGATGTACTCTGGGCCACAAGTACTAAACGTGGAGCAGACTCATGGTGGACTCTGAGGAAGTAAAACCCACTTCGTCCAATACTCAAGATGTAGGCAAGCCTGGCGCTAAGCAGAAAAAACGGCGGAGGCGCCGGGCTAAGCGAAACGGTTCGCGCGAAAAAGCGCCGGGTCAAGGCCGGAGAACTAGGAGTTTCCCGGCGGGCACGTTTGAAGAAGCGTTAGTGATTGCGCAGGCCATTCAGCAGTTCGCAGCAGGTCAGAAGGTCCGAAGATTAACTCTGTTTGATAACCTGAAAAAAGCACCCGATAGCGGACCAAGCCGACAACTCGTAACGAACTCTTCAAAGTATGGTCTCACCATCGGCGGATACCAAGCTGAGCATCTGGAACTCACTCCGGAAGGCCGGCTGGCCACAAGTTCTGATGCAACGCCAGCGGACCGCCTCAAGGCTCGGATTAAACTTGCGATCGAGAACATTCCTCCCTTCAAACAACTTTATGACCACTTCAAGGGGAATAAGCTCCCCGCATTACCAGTGATGCGTGATTTCCTGCTCGATAAGGGTTACGCGAAGGACGAAGTGGCCGAATGCGTTGACACTTTCATTGTGAACGCGAAGTTCTTGGGGCTACTGCGGACAGTTTCAGGAGCAGAACGGATCCTTCCCGTTGAACATGTGCTCGAAGAGATGCCGCGCTCGACCGACATCACAAAGCTGACCGGCGCACCGATTGCTCTGACTCCCGCGGCGGGAAAGCCTGCATCGGTGGACACAGCGGACTGGGCGAAGGTGTGCTTCTACATCACACCTATCGGGGAACCCGAATCTGAGCAGCGCAAACACTCTGATCTGTTCCTCTCGTCAATCATTGAGCGAGCAGTTGAAGTATTCGGGTTGCGCGTAATCAGGGCCGATCAGATAGGCAAACCTGGCATGATTAGCCGGCAGGTAATCGAGCATGTGGTGAAATCTCGACTCGTCATCGCCGATCTATCATTCCATAATCCTAACGTTTTTTACGAACTGTCGCTTCGCCACGCGTGCCGTCTTCCAACCGTGCAGGTGATTCGGTCAAGCGATAACATCCCCTTTGACTTGGACCAATTCCGCACGGTAAAAATTGACACGGCCAGCATCTACACTCTCGTGCCACAACTCGAAACATACAAGTCTGAGATTGCCAGCCAGGTCCGGCGTGCGCTGGAAGATCCTGACGTCGACAATCCCCTCACAGTTTTTTATCCTGGTCTCCGCGTAACCTTCCCGAATGGACAGCAATAAACAAAAACGCCGCGCAATGCGCGGCGTCCCTGACTCCCGACTACTGACTACTATCTTTCGTACTTCACCGGCTGTGGCCCCTGCTCCAGCGTTTGGCGGTCCCAGATGGCGCCCTCGCGGGTGTAGCTGGCCAGCTCGAAATCCTGGGTCAGTTCCAAGCAGTCGGTGGGACAGGCGTCTTCGCACAGCCCGCAGAACATGCACCGGCTGGTGTCGTAGGTAAAGGTCGTAAGCTCTTTGCGGCGCGTGTTGGGGTTGCGCTCGGCGCTGACCACGATCAGATGCTCCGGGCACGCTACCGCGCACAAGTCGCAGGCAATGCACAAGGTCTCGCCCGTGTCCGCGTTGACGTTCAAGCGCGGCGCCCCACGGTAGCGCTCGGCCACCTGCGGACGCTCGAGCGGATATTGCTCGGTGTAGACCTCTTTGGGGTTCTGGTAAAGAAACGTTACCTTCAACCCCTTGATCAGGTCCACCATCAGAACTTTGTTTAATGCGGTTTTCAGGCTCACGCTGGAATGGATGACCTCACCCGGAGAATCGTCGCAGGATTAGTGTAATCCACAGCCATGGCGGCGCGCCACCGGCTCATTGGTGATTCAGTGATTTGTGATTTGCGAATTAGTGATCTGCTGGTGGCACGCCGAATCACCAAATTCGCTTAATGGCTTAATCACTCCGTGTCCTCTGTGGTGAAATAGGCTCTGCAAATGACCGACGAACTATACATGGAGCAAGCCCTGCGCGAAGCCGCTCGCGCCCAAGCCTTGGGTGAAGTGCCGGTTGGGGCGATCGTGGTTTGCGATGGCAGAATCATCGGCCGCGGCTGCAACCGCAATCTGGCCGACTCCGATCCCAGCGCGCACGCGGAAATTGTCGCTCTCCGCGAAGCCGGCCGGGCGGTTGCCAACCACCGCCTGCCCGAGTGCGAAATGTTTGTCACCATCGAACCCTGCGCCATGTGCGCCGGGGCGCTGGTGCATGCGCGTCTGAAGCGGCTGGTCTATGGCGCTGATGATCCCAAGGCCGGCGCCGTCCACTCCGTTATCTCCGTTCTCAACCATCCTCAACTGAACCACCAGATGGAAGTCACCGGCGGGGTGCTCGCCGCCCGCTGCCAGGAGTTGCTGCAGGACTTCTTTCGGTCCCGCCGGTAATTCGTGTTGTCCGAATTCTCGGACCCGCGTCGGTTACAATCTTCGCGCTATGAAAACTCGACTCGCTGCTCTTCTCCTGAGTCTGCTCACCGGCGCCGCATCTGCTCAAGTCGCCCCCGGCGCTGTGCACTGCGGCCGCTTGCTCGACGTGCGCAGCGGACGCGTGCTCACCAACCAGCTTGTTGCCTACGACAGCACAGGAGTAATCACTTCGGTCGGACCCGCCGGCCCATCCGTGCCGGCAATCGATTTGTCGAAGGCAACCTGCCTGCCGGGGTTGATTGACGTCCATACGCACCTCACCAGCGACGCGATGACGCACGGCTACCGCGCATTGGGCATCTCCATTCCGCGCGAAGCCACCATCGGCGTGAGAAATGCCCGGGTGACGTTGCGTGCCGGCTTCACCACCGTCCGCAACGTCGGCGCCGATGGCTTCACCGACGTCGCCGTGCGGGATGCTGTGAATGCCGGCGAGGTCGAAGGCCCGCGCATGATGGTTTCCGGCCCTGCGCTCGGCATCACCGGCGGCCATTGTGACGACAATCTTCTGCCCTTCGAATACCACCGCACCTCCGAAGGCGTTGCCGACGGCCCCTGGGCGGCGCGCCAGAAGGTGCGCGAAGTCATCAAGTACGGCGCCGACGTCATCAAGATCTGCGCTTCCGGCGGCGTGCTCAGCAAGGGTGACCAGGCGGCCGCCCCGCAGTACACGCTGGAGGAAATGCAGGCCATCGCCGCCGAAGCCCACAAACTCGGCCGCAAGGTCGCCGCGCACGCCCACGGCGCCGAATCCATCCGCGACGCCATCCGCGCCGGCATTGACTCCATCGAGCACTCCAGCCTGATTGACGACGAAGGTATCCGGCTGGCGAAGGAGCATGGCACGTATCTTGTCTTCGACATTTACAACGACGACTACATTCTCGCCATGGGCGAAAAGGCCGGGATGCTGCCGGAATCCATCGAAAAGGAACGACAGATCGGACGGCTGCAGCGCGAGAACTTCCGCAAGGCATTCCAGGCGGGAGCGAAGATGGCCTTCGGCACCGATGCCGGCGTCTATCCCCACGGCGACAATGCCCGGCAATTCGCCAAGATGGTGGAGTGGGGGATGAAGCCGCTGGATGCGATTCAGGCTGCCACCATCCATGCCGCTGACCTGCTCGGCTGGAGCGACCAGGTCGGGACGCTGGAAAAAGGCCGCTACGCCGACCTGATCGCCGTGGACGGCGATCCACTCACCGACGTCAAGGTGCTGGAAAACGTCCGCTTCGTGATGAAGGGTGGCGAGGTGGTGCGCAACGATATTCCGCGGCGGTGATAGTAGAGAACACCTCGCCTCGTCCAATGCGAATGGCGGTATAGTCAACGCCGTCACCGAGCACGACGCGGCCTGCGGCGGATTTCTAGATAGTCAGGAGGTGGCCTCACGGGCAAGACGGCGCCACCGCCTGATTCCGTCGTCGCGCACCGACAATACCCCAACTCTAAAGCGTCCACTGCGGCTTCCCGGCCTGACGGGGCTCCACAATTGGTCACCCTCGATTGACAAAATTTGCCACTGGCAGGGATTGGTAACATTCCTTCGCAATCTTGAGTCTCTATCCCCTATAGACTGGGCCGATTAGACAGCTTCTACCTCCGGTAACTTTGGTATTTCAGCTGCACCTGAACCAGGGTTGCCGCCGCTCTCGCCGCTAACCCGAGGTGTGGGTGAGGTGGCCTTATGTGGATAGAAAAAATCCGTCACGGAGTGCTCGAGGTCCAGAGCGAGAATGGCCTGCGCTATGTGCGTCCCTCGCTAGGTGAGCGGATCCGCCTCCTGTGGACGTTCCGCAACTTCCAGCTGCTGCCCCATCAGGTGCTGAACCAACGGGAATTGGCGTTGGTGGCGGGGCTGCTCGAAAGCGGCAAGTTCCAACACAACGGAGACTGCCGGATCGGGATCATCGAGTGGCCGGCTCCGCCTTCTCCACCGCGACCGGCCCAGTCGTCGCCAAAGCAAGCGGTCCGCTCCGCACCGACTACAAAATCTTCGCCTGCCGCTTTGACCCCAGTGACCAACGCTCGAACGCGAAGCAAAGCACGCCGCGCGAAGAAGCGTGCTCCAGGCCCGGTGGCTTTGTCGAGCGCCACCGGTACTCCCCAGCCTTGTCCGGCGAGACCTCGATGAATACCGCCCGTATTCTGCGTGCCCCCTAGGCCTCTCACTGTTGCCAGTCGGCCAATCGGGAAACGCCTTCAACAAGAAAAGATCTGGCGGAGAGGGAGGGATTCGAACCCCCGATACCCGTCAAGGTATGTCCGCTTTCGAGGCGGATCGTTTCAACCACTCACGCACCTCTCCGCGCCAACAGGAAGGATCGAGTGGTCTACAAAAAACCGCCATTTTTCGGCGGCCATCTCTATCCTACCAAATTTGCACAGGTTCGCGATTACTTGCGATCCATGCGGGCGGCCTTGCAGACGCTCTTCAAGCCTTCGTATGCAAGATATTCCCTGGCCGCTTCGTCGTCCTTCAGGTAAGTGTCCCAGAAGGCAAGGGTCTCCACCATGGCGCACTGGAACAGCGGGGTCTGGAGCCCGCGTTGCCGCATCGGGCCGACAAACGTGAAGTGCGTGGCGCCTTCGAGTTCCACGTCGTACTTATCGCCGGGCGGCGCTCCGTAAAAAGGCTGGCTGCGCCAGGTCGGCGTACGCCGCTGGGTGCCGAAGTCGCGCGAGCCGTACATTGCCAGCATGGGGACGCGGATGTTTTCCCACGATTGCGAGGTCAGCCCCATTTCGCCCTCGCCTTGCGGCGAGAGCACTACGATGGCGCGGACGCGCTTATCGGCGAAGCTCACCGGGCTCTTGCCGCCGGGCATCTGCACCGTGGCGCCGCCGATGGCGACCGCCGTATAGGCTCCGTAGGAGTGGCCTCCGACCCCGATGCGGCTGCGGTCCAACTTCCCTTTTAGCGTGGGCGCCAGACGTTCGATCTGCGGCAGCGAGTCGATGATGAAGGAAATGTCTTTCGGGCGGCTGCGCCACAGGCCGGGATCGGCGATGGCTTGGCGCAGCGTGCCGTGATATCCCCTGTCCTGCCGGGAGTCGGCGTGCGAGGGATGAATGCATGCGTAGCCGTAGCTCGCCCAGTATTGCGCCAGCGCCCAATAGGCGTCCTTCGAGCCGTACAGGCCGTGCGAAAACACGATTACGGGAAACGGACCTGTGCCCTCGGGATAATAGATCTTGAGCGGCAGGTCCTTGTTGCGCGCCGCGTCGTGCAGCACCAGTTGATCTACGGTAAGGACGCGATACGGCCCGGCGCTCGCGCTATAGTGCGGCGAGTCCGCGGCAACTGCGCCGATGGCAAGAGCAACCAGCAGTGCGAGGACGGCTATGGGGTTACGTTTCAGCATGCTCACACATGAGGTCTGAACCCGGCACCGGGAAGATCTACGTGGGGAACATGACAATCTTCGGACGCAATCGTCCATGTCCCAACGACAACCAGCGGTTGCTCACTGCTTTCCACCGGGCGGCCTCAGCATCCGTTCCGGCAACGGATTCTGTTCGGATTCGTTTTCCCAGAGGATGTTCAGCACCCACCAACGCTGGCCGTCGTTGAAGACCTGGATGCTATTGATGCCGCGGGCAAACGGTTTCTCACCCTTGGCGTGGCGCGATTCGTAGGTGCTGAACACCGACGCGATCTGCGCCCACTGGTCGACACGGTTGGCGACGGCGCTCTCGTAGAAGCTTTCCTTGGCGAAGAAGGGGTCGGTGCGGGTGACGTAGTCCTCGACGCTGAGCACGCGCGCCGCGTAACCGGTTTTTCCCGGTGGCGTGACCAGCGGGATGAGGTGCGCGCCCGGCCAGAATAGTGAGCGGAATCGGTTCCAGTCGCGCTTCTGCCCCGCTGGTCCGGAGATGACGTCGTACAAAGCCGCGACAATGCTGTCGATCGACTTCACGTCGGCCGGATTTGCGGCGGGAGTTTCCGCGGCGGGTTTCGGCTCGGGTTGCGCCTGGCCCAGCGCCAGCGATCCCATCAGCACCGCGAACATCAGGATGGCAGCTTTCATCGGTTGACCTCGCGGACGGCAGATTACCTCATGAAGTCAGAATGAAGAATTACGGCCCCATCCTTCTTGTTCACGAGGAAGATGCTCGCCAGCCGAGCAGGCTTTAGCGTCTATTTCTGTGTCTGCGCGGGTGCGTTCGACGAGTTGCTTTCAATGAAGGCAACTACTTCCCTGACAATCGGACCGCGCAGGGGTGCAATGACTCTCTCTGCTTGTTCCTGGGATAGCTGAGCGCGCTTCGGGCTGTCGTACCATATCGAGCTCTCATACGCCAAGTCATAGGAGACAGTCCAAGTCTTGTTGACTGAGGGATCGGATGTCTTTTGCGCTCTCCAAGAATCTGTCACCGTGAACCTGTACCTTCCCGACGGATCCTTGGGGTGTTCAAGGAACTCCAGGTTCCAGTTCACCAGGAAGTCCAGCTTGCCGGGATCAACGGCCCACTCTTCACCGGGGCGCTTTTGGTACTTCGCTCCCTCATGCCGTACCGTTCGCTCTTCTCTTACTCGCAGTGTGGGACCGCTGACCAACCCTAGGTCACTTGCAAGCGCGGAGATGGCGAGGCCAAACCAGTGGGAACCACCCGCACCAGTTACCAGCGCGCGGACCAACACGCGGGCCTGCCTCGGCGCGGGACGGGCGCTGGGGCGGCTTCCGCCCGGTTCAAGCTCGCGGTTGCGCTGAATAAAGTCCACCACACCGGCCAGAATCGGGGTCCTCTTGGGCGCAATGACCCTTTCCGTTGCCTCTTGCGCCAGTTTTCGCACAGCCTTGCCGCTCATGTAGGGCCCCATCTGATAGCTCTCCACCTCATACGAGGCTTCCCAAGTCTGGAAGATGGAAGGATCCGACACTCTTTCGATTGTCCACGTCTCAATACCCCGTATTTGCTTAGATTGGAAGCCCGCAATTCCTTCGGCACGGAAGTAAAAGGTTGACTCGGCCAGATCCCAAACCCACGTCACCAAGAAGTCAAAGCTGTCCGGGTCTTTGGGGGCATCTCTGACTTCTTCTTGGTGACCGTTCTCAAGCCAAGAAACGTGCCGAGTCTCCACGTCGACCCGCAGGCCTTCCCATGCATCCAGCCGCAGACTCCGGGCCAAATCGAGCCTGGCCTGTTTGTGCGCTTCTAAGAGATCATCCATGAGCTGGGCACCGGCAGGGGTCTCAGAGCCGCTCAGCAGCAGTAGGCGAACCAGCACATTGGCTGGGCGGTGGTGTCTCGCAATCGCACGCTCGCCCTTGATTGCCGGCGGAGGGGTCGCTGTTTGCCGTTGAGCGGCAGCCCCCTCAGACAACAAGGCAAGGACGGACACCAGCACGATCAGCGCGCTTTTCCGGCTCATGGGCTTCTCCTTTCTGGTCCTTCCAGTTAATTAAGAATGAAGAACTCGCGGCGGCAAAGATTGGTTCCTTCCGAGTCATTCTTCATTCTGACTTCTTCATTTCATTCCGCCGCTGGCATTTACGCCGCCGGATAAATGCCGAGCACCTTGACGAATTCTGCGATCTCCGCCAGGTGCGCCAGCGCCTTGCGCGCGGCCTCGTCGTCAGCGCGCAGATAGTCGATAAAGAACACGTATTCAAACGGACGGCCGCGGAACGGGCGGGATTCGATCTTGCTCAGGTCAATATCGCGCAGCGCGAACACGCTCAACGCCTTGAACAGAGCTCCGGGCGCGTTTTTCAGGGCGAATGCGATCGAGGTCTTGTTGGCGGCGCGGTGCACGCGGCGGGAGCGGCTGACGAGGAAAAAGCGGGTGAAGTTCAGTTTGTCGTCTTCCAGGCCGCGCAGCAGGATGCGGCCCTGGTACACGGCCGCGGCGCGGCTGCCCGCGATGGCGGCGGCGTCACGCAGGTTTTCGCCCACCACGTGCCGGACGCTGCCCGCGGTGTCGTAAAACGATTCGGCGCGGGCCTGGCGGTGGCGGCGGAAAAAATCGCGGCATTGCTCCAGCGCGACAGGATGGGAAAACACGCGCCTCACGTCCTTCAACTTCACGCCGGGAGCGGCGATCAGGTTGTGGCGGATGCGCAGGCGAAACTCGCGCTGGATAAACGCGTCGCGCGCCAGCAGCAGGTCGAGATGCTGAGCGACGGGCCCGGCGAGGGAGTTCTCAATCGGAACCAGGGCCGCGGCGGCGCCTCCGGAATCAAGCCGGTCGAAAACGTCGGACGACGTAACACAGGGCACCACCGAGCAGCCGGGCAGGAAAGTGCGCGCGGCTTCGTCGCTGAACGATCCGGTTTCGCCCTGAATTGCGATCCGCATGGTGTCGATTCCGGGAGGCTTCTGCGCTGCACGCCTGCTTTGCCGGCCCGCGGTGCACGCCTACCCTGAGCCACAGAAGTATAGAGGTACCGGGCCGGGTTGCGCGCGGCCGCTTGCGAATTTGTGGCTTCCTTACAGTTTTTTTCCCATCAGCAGCGCGTCAATGCTGTCGAGATAGTAGCGCGGGATGGTCTTCAGCACCGAGTAGCGGAGGCGCTTGTAGAAACGCAACGCGGTGTCGTTATCCACCGCGGTTTCCAGGAAGACGGCCTTACATTCGGCGGCGCGGAGCCGTGTCTCGCATTCCTCCATCAGCAATGAGCCGATGCCGGCGCGCCGGGCCTCCGGAAGCACGTCAATGGTGACAATATGCCCGACGCCGCGCGGCAGGACGTGTCCTACCAGGAAGCCTACGATGCGTGGCGGGCGAATGGTTTCGTCTCCAGCCGAGGCGGCGGTTTCAGCGACGACGGTGAACCCACCCGCTTTCGCGATGTAATGAGCGAGTTCGCGCTGGGAGTAGGCGATGCCGCGGGCAAAGCACCGCTGATCAATTTCCCAGAGCCGGCGGAGGTCGCCGGGCCGGTAGTCGCGCAGGCGATAAGTCGCGGCGGGAACGTCCATCGGTCCCAGCGTATCAGGTGAGCTTCCCAGGCTGCTTGTTCAGTGCTCGACGTCAAAATAAATTCTGGTGGTCGCGCGAAACTGGGTAATTTTCTTTCCGTCGAGTTCCATCTCGAATTCAGCGACCCGCGCCCACTTGAGCCCGTGGATGGTCTTCGCTGCTTCGGCAACCGCGTTCTCCGCCGCCTTCGCGAAGCTCTCCTTGGAAATGCCGACGACCTCGATAACTTTCTGCGCCATAGCGTCCTCCGTGCGTCAGTTTCAGGTGCGGCATGATACACCCGCGGCGACGGCACTGCATTCGAGCGTCGCAACCTGCGACCGGCAATCACCGCGCAGGCTTGCTCTTGCGAATCCGAAGTTCTGCGCCTTCCAGGTGTGTTCCAGATTCAGAACAAGGATTGCATCGCGGTCACTTGTCTCCTGCGCCGATGTATGGTGCAGGGCATCGGGCTGGTCCGCTTGCTGGAGATGGCTGACCCTGCTTATTTCTTCCAGGTGGATTACAGGCTCCCAGACTTGGGTACAAGCCTTTTCATCAGGAGCGCTTGGGATGCGAAACACGGGCCGGCTAAGTCGGCTTGCGGCGCGGGCCATCCTCGTTCTCTTCATCCTTGTTCCCCCCGCGGGGTTGCTAACTGCCCGCAACCCGAGTGTCGCGTGGCTTGCCTGGACGATCGTATCGCTCTGGGTAGCACTGAATGTAGTGAAGTTCACGACGCTGGCTTTCCCGGAACGCCATTCGCCCACACGCGCCCTGGTAGTCGTCACGATCGCGGTGGTGAACGTGGCGTTCTCCTTGGGCCTGGCGTTATTGCCGTCCGACTGGTTCAGCGCCTTACGCTAAACCCAGGCAGATCTGACCTGTTTTTCGGAAGAGCATCACCTGTTCGATCCGCAACAGAATTCTCGCCCCGACTGCCTACGCACTAATCTGCACAACTTCGGCGCGCTTGAGCTGTCCGCACGCGGCGTAGATGTCGCGTCCGCGCGGACGACGAACAAAGGTAGGGATGCCGGCCTGGATGAGCGTCTGCTGGAAGGCGTGGACGCGCTCGTCCTCCGGCGTAGAGAACGGAATCTCCGGCCCCGGGTTGAGTGCGATCAGGTTGACCTTGGCGTTCAGGCCGCGGATGAGGGCGACGACCTCGCGCGCGTTTTGCACGCTGTCGTTGACTCCGTTCAGCAGTACATATTCGAACGTAAGTCGTTCGCGTGGCCGGAGCGGAAACTGGCGCGCGGCCGTGAGCACCGTTGCCAGGTTCCACTTGCGGTTGATCGGCATCACCTGGTCGCGCGTGGCATCATTGGAGGCGTTCAGCGAAATCGCCAGCTTCGGGCGGACCTGTTCTCCTCCGAAGTCGCGGATGCGCGGCACGATCCCGGCGGTCGAGACCGTCATGCGTGATTCCGGGATGCCGACGCCGGCCGCCAGCAGGCGCACCGCTTTCATGAAATTTTCGTAATTGAGGAACGGCTCGCCCTGGCCCATGAAAACCAGGTTGATGCGTTCGCTCTCGGGCGAGACCTTCTGGTCCTGAAACACACGCAGGATCTGGCCGACAATTTCGCCGGCGCTCAGGTTGCGCAGCAGTCCAAGCAACGCCGTCATGCAGAACTGGCAATTCACGGCACAGCCTGCCTGGCTGGACACGCAGATAGTCGCGCGCTTGAACCCGCGTTCTAACCCACCCTGTCGCGCTCCTTCAATTGCGCTCAGGGCATGCTCCACTGCGCGTGACAAGGGTGGGCCACCCATCTCTTCCTCGCCTGCCTCGCTGCCATCGCCCTGCTCTCCGTTGTCGCCTTCCGGCATCCAGACGGTCTCCACGCTCTGCCCATCGGCGAAGCCGATGAGGTAGCGCACGGTCCCATCCAGGGAAATGAATTTTTTTTGGGTCTGCGGCAGGCCGGAAGCATAATTTTTCGTTAGCTCGGAGCGGAACGAATTGGGCAGGGTCGTAATTTGGTCGACCGCTTCAACCCGCTGCCGATACAAGGCCTCGAACAGCTGACGGCCGCGATAGGCGGGCTGGCCGGCTTCCACGGCGATAGCCGTAAGCTCTTGAAGATCAAGGCCTAAAAGTTCTTTTTGCGGTCGCTCTCGCATGCATCCAAACGCAGTGTCACATTATGCGGCTGAAGCTATTGTACCCGCCCTGGGCAGCCGCCGCAGGTTCCCGGCACTTTGACCGGGAGTCCCTAAGTCATTGATTTTGTTATTGGAATCTTTTCGCGCAGGGCAGGCTGCGGTGTGTAAGAATCAACTGGTGGGGCTTCCCGAGGAATCGCGGGAAGCGGGTACCGATCACTGGGAAACCATCATGGTGGAAGAACTCCGCAACATCCGGCGCGAGGTGTTGCCCAACGGTCTGATTGTGCTGACCGAGGAGATGCAGCACATCCGCTCCATCTCGATCGGCATTTGGATCAAGACCGGATCGCGGCATGAAGAACCGGAGTTCAACGGCATCTCCCACTTTGTCGAGCACATGCTCTTCAAGGGCACAACCACCCGCACGGCGGAAGACATCGCGCGGCAGGTGGATTCCATCGGCGGGAATCTCGACGCCTTCACCGCCAAGGAGTGCATCTCCTTCGACATTAAAGTCCTCGACGAGCACCTGCCCATCGCCATGGATGTGCTCAGCGACCTGGTGTTGAACCCCGTCTTCGACATGAAGGACATCGCCCGCGAGCGCGGCGTGATCCTGGAAGAGATCAAGATGGACGAGGACAACCCCGACTACCTCGTCCACGAAATCTTTACCCAGAATTTCTGGAAGGACCATCCGCTGGGCAAGCCCATCCTCGGAACCAAGGACACGGTGCGGCGCTTCGAGCAGGAGCCGCTGCTGAATTACTGGCGGCGCTTCTTCATTCCCAACAACATGATCATCTCTGCGGCCGGGAACCTGAACCATGAAAGGTTTGTGGACCTGGTGAAGCAGAAATTCTCCCCGTTGCAGGCGGGCAAAAACGGATTTCTCCAGGCAGTGCCCAAGATTTCCGCGCGCATCATCCTGCGTAACAAGAAGGCGCTGGAGCAGGTGCAGATCTGCGTCGGGGTGCCATCGCATCCCGTGGGTCACGAGCGCCGCTACGCCGGCTATATCCTGAGCACGATTCTGGGCGGCGGCATGAGCTCGCGCCTGTTCCAGAACATTCGCGAGCGTCAAGGGCTGGCCTACGCCATCTACAGCGAGCTGAATCCGTATCGCGACACCGGCTGCCTCTCCGTCTACGCGGGGACCTCGCGCGAATCAGCGCCCAAAGTCGTTCAGTGCATCGTCGCCGAATTCCGCAACTTGAAGGCGGAGGCCGTCCCCGAGGAAGAGTTGCGCCGCGCCAAGGACCAGCTCAAAGGCAGCCTGATGCTCAGCCTGGAGTCGTCCACGGCGCGCATGTCCAACCTGGCCCGTCAGGAAATGTACTTCGACCGCTTCATCGGCCTGGATGAGATCGTGAACAGCATCGAGAAGGTCACCAGGGCTGACCTGACCCAACTCGCCAATGACTTCTTCAAGACGGAATCGATCGCGGTGACCGTGCTGGGAAATTTGAACGGACTGAAGATTTCGCGCGACCAGCTCGCGGCCTGACCTACTGCACCACGTCTAGTCCCAAGGCTTTCGTCTGCTCGTCAATGCGCTTGCGGTTGGCGGCCTCGGCGCGGAATTGCACCGCTGCCTCATCCTGTTTGCCCTGCTGGCGCAGCACCACGCCCAGGGCATAGTGATACCCGGCAGCGTCGGGCCGCAGTTCGACCGCCCGGCGCAGCGGCCCCTCGGCCTCTTGCGGCCGGTGCATCTGCAGCCGCGACATGCCGAGAAAGTAAAATTGGTTCGCGCTCATCGGCTTGATACCGGCGGGCCAGTGGTCAATGGCGCGCAGCAGGGCCTGCTCGGCCTCGGGATAGCGCCCGACGCGATAGTAGTACATTCCCAAATTGCACAGGCCTGCCCAGTAATTTGGCTGCTCTTCGATGACTTCGCGCTGCACCCGCAGCGCGCTTTCCATGTCGCCGAGGATGCCATAGGCTTCCGCCTGGTCCTCCATGGCGCGGACATTGTGCGGTGCGTGCTGCCGCGCATGCGTAAACAGCGCCAAGTCGTTGTCCCAGGGCGCGCACTGGACCGCGGTGGAAACGGCCAAGGCAACCGCGGCAACCATGCCTATCCCCACCTGCATGCGCTGCGAGATTTGGGCGCGCCCGATGGCGCCGCCCAGCGCCAGCGCCAGCGCTACCGAAGGCAGATACAAATAGCGATCGTGGACGAAGTCGCCCATCTGGAACACGACTGCCCCGTACACCGCCGGCAGGATCGGCGCCAGCATCGCCATGCCCGCCAGCAGCATCAGCTTGGAACGGCGGAAAACAACGGCGTAGAGTGCGGCAATCCACGCCACCAGCAGCGCGGGCAGGATGACGTCGTGGAAGCTGATTCCCTTCACCAGCTCGACGTCGTAATACGCGCTCAGCCCGAACGGCCAAACCAACTGCCGCAGGTAAAACGCCAGTAGCTTCGGCCAACTCAGCCACACCGTTCCCAGCGGGCGATGATGCAGCGGGCTGACTACGCCGCGCAGCACGCTCCATCGCGCCGCAAAATACGCCAGTGCGACCACCGCATACGGCAGCATCAGGCGAATCGCGTTGCGGGATCGCTGCCGCGCGCTCGCCCCCGAGCCCATTTCTTCGTCGAACAGGAATGCGTGCGCCGCGATGATCACCACCAGTACCACGCCGGTTTCCTTCACCAGCATGGCGAGCGCGTAACCAGCCACCGACGCCGCCATCCACCACGCGCCGGTGCCCCACATCTGCCCGCTCTTGGCAGATATGGGCGTTTTACTGTGATGCTCACGCCAGTTCAGATACGCAAGCAACGATGCCATGCAGAATATGGCCAGCAGGATTTCGGGAATTCCCGACACCCAGGCGACCGCCTCGACGTGGATTGGATTGACGCCGAACAGCAGCGCGGCCAGGGCTGCGGCCAGTTGCGAGCGCAAAAGCTTAACCCCAAGCCGGTACACCATCCAGGTGGCGAGCAAGTGCGCGGCGATGGTCAGCAGGTGCCACCAGCCGGGGGTCAGGCCGACCATGGAATTCACCACCCGCAGCCACAGCAGGAACAGCGGTCGGTAGTAGTTCCCTGCCCAGGCCGGCTGCTCGAACGACCACACGTGCCCGGTGAAGTAATGCGGCACGAAACGCCAGGCCTGAATCCAGGGATTGAGCGCGATCTGCAGGTGATCGTCGAAGACGAAATCGAAGGTGATGGTGCGCGCGTACGCCGCCGCCGCCAGTACCAGCGCCATCCGCAGCACCAGGTCCGAGCTCGCCCAGCGCTCGCGAACGGCCGGTTCAGTGACGCTCGCCATGGGTCCTCTGGCGGAGTTCGGCCAGTTGCCGCTGCGCTTGGGAATGGCTGGGATCGAGTTTGAGGGCCTGCTCCAGCGCGGCCTGGGCGCCATCCAACTTGCCCTGCTTCTCCTGTGCCAGGCCAAGGTAATAAAACTCATCAGGCGTGCCGTGCAGTTCAGTGGCACGCGCCAGATAGCGCTCCGCCTCCGGATAGCGCCCGATCATGTACTGCGCGTAACCCATGCGGTAATTCGCGTACCAGTAATCGGGATCGTCGGCCAGCACCACCTCGTACAGCTTGATTCCCTCGTTGTACATGCCGCGCAGCACCAGCGACGCCGCCAACTTATTGCGCGGCAGATCATTGTTCGGCGCCACCGCCATGCCGTGATAATAGAGCAGCAGGTCGTTGGCCCATGGCACGCTTTGCGCCACCGTGGCGAACGCCATCACCGACGCCAGCCCCAACGCCGCCACCTGTCCTGCAGGCCGTCCCAAAATCTGCCGCGTGTCCAGTTGCGCCAGCGCCATCGCCACCAGCATCGCCCACCCGACCGACGGCAGGTACAGGTACCGGTCATGGATGAAGTCGCCCATCGGCAGCACCGTCAGGTTGAGCAGCGGAAGGATCGGCAGCAGCACCCACAACGACGCGAACGCCACCAGCGGCGACTTCGATCTCCGCCACCACCACACCAGCACTCCGAGGGCCAGTACTACCCCGATCAGCGGCCACACGAAATACCTCATGCTGACGCGCGTGACATACGGCGTGTCGTAGAACACGCTCAGCCCGATGGGCGCCATCATCAGCCGTACGTACCACCACAACGCCGACGGGATGGTCAGCAGCGCCGTGTTTCCCGGCAGGTTGACCGTCTTGTGCGCAACCCCGTGCAGCGCCTGCGCCCGCGCCAGCAGGTAGGCCCCGGTCACCAGCACAAACGGCGCCGCCGCCATCAACGATGCCCGCAGCCGTGCGCTCCACCGCTCCTCCCCGGGCGCATACAGCCATTCGCAGGCGAATACCAGCGCCGGCAGGACCACCGCCGTCTCTTTCGACAGCAACGCCAGCGCGTACAGCGCCAGCGCCGCTACCAACCACTGCGCACGCCGCCCGCGCTCACGCCAATTCAGGTAGGCAAGAAACGCCGGAATCAACAACAGTGCCATCAACGGCTCGGTTACGCCCGAGATCCACGCCACCGCCTCCAGATGCACCGGATGCAAACCGAACAACAAGGCGGTGACGATCGCGGTCCGCCGGTCGCGGGTGAGCCGCAGCGCCAGCACAAAGACCAGCGCCGTAACTCCCAGGTGCGCCAGCACCGTCGTCAGGTGCCACAGCGCCGGATGCAGGCCGAACAGGGTGTGGTTCATCAACAGCCAGCCAAGGAACAGCGGCCGGTAGTAGTTTCCGACCGCCAGTTGCTGCATCCACACGTTGGCCCGGAAGTACAACGGGAAATATTTCCAGCTCTGGACCGCGGGATTGGCTACGATCTGCCCCAGATCGTCATACACAAATTCGAACTGCAGTGTCCCGACATATACAAGGAAGGTTGCGGCCAGCACAATTCCCAAAAGCAGAGGTGTGGACAAACGCGGTTTTGTGAAGGCGCCTTGGTGCGTGGACATCCGAAGCTATTCCAGTTTTGAGGAGCTGGTCACTGCATTGTAGCCGACATTTCGGCGTCTCATGTGTCGCGCACTCTTCTCAACCTGGCACCCGCGAATGACAAACTGCGATATGCTGAGTGACACAAACTGTCATACGGCACACGCTGGCAGGCCCAGGCGGCTCCCGGCAATTCTTTACAAATCCGGCTCGTTACACTGAAACGCTTGCGAATCAGTGGATTCGAGGGACGAACCGGATTGTGTACGGCCATTCACAGGCTGTGGCAACTCACTTGCTTCATATTGTGCAGCGACCGAACAACCGACATTTGAATTTGGAAGAGGAGATTGAACTAAATGCGCAAACAAAAAGGTTTCTCACTGATCGAACTGCTGATTGTGGTGGCGATCATTCTGATCATCGCCGCCATCGCCATCCCGAACCTGCTGCGCTCGCGCATCGCCGCGAACGAAGCTTCGGCGGTCGGTTCGATCCGCACCATCAACACTGCGGAAGTCACCTATGCTTCTACCTACCCGAACATGGGCTTTGGAGGTTTGCCGCAGTTGGGACCATCAGCCGACGGCACCGTCACCTCCGCCGCCGGCGGCTTGATTGACTCGGTGTTGGCTTCGAGCGTCAAGAGCGGCTATGTATTCGCCGTGGTCACCGGCACCGCCTCCGGTGGTGTGGTTCCCAGTTACGCGGTCAACGGCGACCCGCAGAATTCCCAGACCGGTCAGCGGCACTTCTGCTCTGATCAGTCGGGCGTGATCCGCTACGATGTCGCTACAAAGATTACCTCGACGGGAGACACGGGCTGTACCACTGGCTCCCCGCTGCAGTAGCGTGAATTCGTAGGTTTGGCGAAGTACCTGGGGGAGGGTACGAGCCAGGGGGAGCAGGAGAAACTTTTCTGCTCCTCATTATTATTTTGGGCATGGACTTGAAGCGCGCCGAAACGATCTATCAGGGCGAAGAGTGAAACGATGCGTGACTGGGCAAATCGTGTCCGTCTGGGCAATTCCCTGGTGTTGATGGTACTGGTTGGGTTGGCGCTGCGTTTGGCCCTGATCGTCTGGCTGCGCTATTACGACTTCCCTAGTGCGTACAGTCTGCTTGCGCCTCCTCATTTCCATTTTGAGTTTGGATATGAAACCGGCGCCGTCGCATATTCGCTAGCGACAGGACACGGCTTCTCGTCTCCCTTTGGCGGCTCGACGGGTCCCACGGCTTGGCTGGCGCCCCTCTACCCTGCCATGTGCGCCCTTGTATTCAAGGGGTTCGGCTGCTTCACGTTTGCATCTGGCGTGGTAATTCTGCTGATCAATAGTGCTTTTTCCGCCCTCACCTGCATTCCCATCTGCCGCATCGGCGAACTGACGGTCGGCCGCAAGGTGGGCTATTGGTCTGGCTGGATCTGGGCAACGGGCGTTATCTTCATGCGTTGGCCCACCACTTGGGTCTGGGAGATGAGTGCGTCCGCGCTCCTGATCAGCGTCCTTTTCTTGCAGTCGCTGCAGCTTGGAAAACAGGCCAGCGGGAAGCGCTGGGCTGGTTTCGGCCTGCTGTGGGGAATCGCAGCGCTCACCAATCCCACTTTATTGGCATTCCTTCCAGCCGCCGGACTGTATCCCACCTTCAAGTTGTGGCGCCGTCATGAACGCTGGTTTAGCCACGCGGCGGTGTCAGCCGTCGTGTTCGCAGTTGTGATTTCGCCATGGCTGATCAGGAATCGGGTCGTATTGGGTACCTGGGTATTCATTCGCGATAATGCCCCATTCGAACTCTCACTCGGCAATTATCACGGGAGCAACGGCACGGGTTGGTTCGGCAAGCATCCGACTCAGAACAAGTGGGAATATGCCAATTACAAGAGGATGGGAGAACTCGCCTACGTGGCCAGCAAAAAGCACCTGGTCATCACTTTCGTGAAGCAGTACCCGCGGGAATTTGCGGGCCTTTGCGCCACTCGAGTCGAAGCGTTCTGGACGGGAACGGCGTTGGACTACGAACACCCGCTCATCGAGCCTTGGCGGCCGTGGGTTTATTGGCCTTTATCCGCATTGATGCTGGCCGGGCTAATCGTGGCCGTAGCATGGCGCGTGGACGGTGGTTGGCTCTATTTCTGGCTGTTGCTGCTGTATCCAATTACCTACTACCTCATGTTTGCCCAGCCGCGTTATCGTCACGCCATCGAGCCGGAAATGCTCCTGCTCGGTACTTACTTCGCGTATTCAGCGCTGCAGGAGCTGAGGAAGCGATTTCCGGTCAAGCAACAATCGCGGGTGGAATTGCAGCCTGCTTTGGTTGATGCCGACTGAAGACACAGCAAGTTTGGCAGTGCCTGGGGAACAGTACGAGCCTGGACACCGGAGAAATCCGGTGCTCTTTTTTCCATACCTACTGCTCATATAGTGCCCGATAGACGCTGCCGTACGAGGGATCCCCAATTTCTCAGGAGGACTGTCCAGCAGCCCGCGCAACCTGCAGCGCGGAGCTGATCAGTTCGGAAACCACGTAAATCGGACGCGCTTTCACTTCCTCGTAGATGCGGCCTACATACTCGCCGATAATGCCGAGAAAAACCAGGTTTACGCCCGAGAGAAATGTGATCAGCACGGTCAACGCGGTAAATCCACGCGGTACCTGCCAGGTTGCAAGTCTCGCCACCACGTTGTAGAGCGTGAACAGCACTGCCAGTGCGACTGCGACTCCGCCGAGCAGAGCGGCGGCCCGGATCGGCACCACGGAAAACGCAAGCAGCCCATCGGAAGCGAGCTTGAATAGCTTCCATGCGGTGTAGTTGCTGGTGCCAGCGTTGCGCTCGCCGCGCTCCACGCTCACGCCAATCTGACGGAAGCCAACCCAGCTCCGGAGTCCTCGAAGGTACCGGTGATGTTCTCTCAATCGCCGCAGGTGGTCGAGGACGCGACGCGACATGAGGCCGAAGTCGCCGGCGTCCAGCGGCAACTCGACCTCGGCGACCTGCGCGGCCAGCCGGTAAAACAGCGCATAGCACCAGCGCAGGTAGAACGGCTCTTTACGTTTGACGCGCTGCGCGTACACCACGTCGTAGCCGGCGTGAAACCGCTCCAGCAGTTGCGGAATGCATTCGGGGGGATCCTGCAGGTCGCCGTCCATAATAACCGCCGCATCGCCTGTGACGTGGTCGAGCGCGGCGGTGAGCGCCGCCTGGTGGCCGAAATTCCGCGAAAGGGAGATCACCGTGATACGGGAATCGTCGCGCGCGGCGGCGCGGAGCAGTTCCAGCGTGCCATCCCTGCTGCCATCGTCCACCAGGACCAGTTCATGCGGACCGCCGGCAATCTGGTCGAGCATGTCCTTGGTGCGCCGCAATAGTTCCGGAATGTTCGCCTCCTCATTGTGGAGCGGGGCCACAACGGAGAGGCGGAATTGAGTGATCATGATTTTCGTTTTCCTTTGAAGTACAGCATGTTCCAAATCGCCACCCCGCCCAGCCCGACCGGGAACGACTCCAACAGGAGCGGCTCAAAGTGCTGGGTGAAGATTTCGTTCCAGCGCTCTAACCGCCGCGGATAGTCACCGCGGTCCAGGCGCGCCATCAGGCGAGGGAGGCCACGCTCCTCCGGTAACACCAAATCGATGATGTGGACGTGGCCGTCGTCGGCCATCAGGGTGGACAGCCGGCTGAGCAGGGTATGGACTCCGGCATCGTCGATATGGTGCAACAGGCTGTTGGCAAGCACGAAATCGAACCGCTCACCCGCAGGAACTTCATACGCCGTGACGTCAGCGATCACAAAGTTCCGGTTGAAGCGGCGGCGTGCACTCTCGATGTTGGAGCGGTTCCTATCAACGCCCAGGTAGTTGCAGTGTGCGAAGAGGTGAGTGTCTGTGCCGGGTCCGCAACCGACATCCAGCACGCGGCGCACGCGCGTGAGATCATTATTCTTGAGCAGCGGGGAGAGCTTGGCGTCGGCGAAGGGCGCGATCCACGCGCGGTACACCGGCGTCCACTCCATCACCTGCTGGATTCTCATCTCCACCTCACCTGCATCGTCCCAAACTGCTGCGCCTTGGGATACCGGCGTTTCAGTTGTTCCGCCAGATCGTCCTGCACTTCTCTCTGAAACAAAGACCGTTGGAGCACAATGGCCGTCACCGAGTGCCGTTCGAGCGCGCTCAAAATGCGTTCGTTACGCCCGCGCGCATCGTCAAACTGGTCGAATAGTATTGGCGTCGGATTGCGAAGTCCGGAAAAGAAATAAACATCCGGGCAATCCAAGGCGCAATAGGTGTAACCACCGCTGGCGTGCTCGCGAAGCAAGCCGAGGGCCTTGAGGTACTTGTCCCGCCAATCGCTGCGAATCCACACGCCGCCAGAGCGTTCCAATTCAAGCGGTAGCATGCCTTCGGGTGCGTAGACGTTATCCTTGAAATGTAACCCGGTGGGGGCGAATAGAAGGACCGCGTGCAGGCAATAAAACGCGAGCAGCGCGCCGGCGACACCCGGGTGCGGCATGCGTGGCAACAGGCGCAGGACACCGATAACCGCGAACATTACCAGCGGCGCGACGTAACAGAAGTAAATGATCGTTGAAAACGGGAACTGAATGAGTACGCAAGCGGCGAGGACACAGAGGACAAGAACCGCCTTGCGCACATCACCGGCGGGAACGGTCCTGCGACGCCAAAAGACGGTTAGGCAGCCAATCAGGACAACCGGGGTGGCCAGCATCCAAAGCGGATAAGTTCCCATGCGATAAGCAATCGTGTCGCCCGGCGCTTTCACCAAGGCGGGCAACAGCGCCACGGCGAGCAGCGCAGAAGAGAACAACGAGATGCGTGATCGGCGAAACACGGCGGCGGCGAGCACGGCGATTAACGGAATGGCCGCGGCGGCGGCCGGCAACACGGGCGGCACCCGCGTCGTTGTGGTGAGGAAACGCTCCTGCGGCAGAACGAAAACACCATAAAACAATTCGTGGAGTGCGCCGCGCATTGCGTAGAGGAAGAGCGCAACGGGAATCGCTACGCCGGCCAAAACCGGAAACCACGACCGCGAGATTTTTCTGAAGCGGTCTGCCAGCGGGCCAGTCCTCGGGTCATGTGCAATGAGCAACGCGGCGACCGCCGCGTGCGGCAGGAAAAAGTGGTAGATGACAGCGGCGCCGGTAACGCGATGCACGGTCCTCAACAACAGGCCGAGAAAGGCGAGCAATCCGGCGCCGAGAACGACGGTATAGCGGCGGTCCGTGGTCTCCCGTGGCGCCCCAGGCGTGGATTGCTCATCGAAAACCAGGAAGAGAAGGATGCCGACGAGCAAATACAAACCCGAGAGTTTCGCGAGAACGGACAATCCCGCACACAGCCCGGCCACCAGGAGCCACCCGCGGTTTCCGGACTCGATGAATCGCAACATGGCTGCGATGGCGAAAATGGCGAATACGAGGTTGTACCAACTCGGCATTGCGGCCGTGTAGTTTGGGAAACTCCAGGCAACGGCTACGAGAGTGCATGCGCCGGCTGTGATGGGCGCCACATAGTGCGTCAGCACATAAAACATGGCGGCAATCGCGGGCACCACGAACGCGAACAGCACCCACCGCGTGGTCATCGTGCTTACGCCGAAGGCGCGGAACGCTGCCGCGTCCAGGTAGGCCAGCCCGCCGGTATAGATCTCGGTGAAATCGCGGTGTGGCAGTTCGCCAGCCATCACCCGGATGGCGCTCTCGCCCAGGGCGCCTTCGTCGTGCGCCACCCACCCGCGCCTTGGCATGCACCATGCGGTGTAGGCGGTAGCGAGAGCCACGGTTGCCAGCAGCACTATCCGGTAGAACGCCGGGGACCGGCGCCGCGTGGCAGGCGCAAACACGCTCACAGCGTCCCGCTGTTCGCGCACGTATGGCTCAACAATCATCACAGGCGTTGCCGTAAACAGCAACAGGGGAATGCTGTTGCGGGAGAGAGAATTCTACAACGGAATTCGGTGGGCGCACGTAACGGAAGACCGCGCACGTTGCAGACTTGAGTCTGCCTGCCAGCCTCGTGTCTGCAGCAACTGCAATTCCTCCAGTGCCGCTACGGGCCAGCCCGCTGCCGTAGTCCTGATTGCAGGTTTGGCGAAGTACCTGGGGGAGGGTACGAGCCAGGGAGCACCGGAGCAATCCGGCGCTCTTTTTATTGCGGCTCGGATTTTCTGCTGCGCTGCGCCTCCCTCCCGCTCACTGGCGCTGAAGCAGAGCGGTTCGCTATAATCCTTGGAGCGCGCCCTTAGCTCAGCTGGATAGAGCGACTGGCTACGAACCAGTAGGTCGGGAGTTCGAATCTCTCAGGGCGCGCCATTTCCATCCGCAGCCGCTTCAAACCAAGAGATCCTTCGCTGCGCTCAGGATTTCGCCTGCGGGCTCCCGCTGCGCTCACTCCCGCAATACGGCTCAAATTCGAATCTCTCAGGGCGCGCCATTTCTTTTTAAGAGATCCTTCGCTGCGCTCAGGATTTCGCCTGCGGGCTCCCGCTGCGCTCACGCCCGCAATACGGCTCAAGTTCGAATCTCTCAGGGCGCGCCAGAATTCCTGCCAGATTCCCAGCGGCAAGATTCTTCCCCGAACCTGAACCAGCCCTGGCACTTGGCTGGCCCTGCGCAAAATGCCTACTATCGGCCCATTGTGGCGACGCAATCGCTCCTTTTGTGCCGTGACCCGGACGTCCTGGGTGTACTCCGTCCGATGCTCGACGAGCTCGGTCTTGGGCCGGAGGTGTGTTCGGTGCCCGACAACGCTCTGGGCCTGCTCCGGAGCCGCAAGTACAACCCGGTCATCGTGGATTGCGACCAGATGGATGCCGACGGCGAACTGCTCCGCAGCTTGCGCGAGTCTCCGGCGAACCGGGACTCGATTGCGCTGGGCATCATCAGTGGCGACGACGGCGTCAGCGACGCCTTTGCTCTCGGGGCCAACCTCGTCATCCGCAAGCCCGTAGATGCGGAGGAAGCCGGCCGCATCCTGCGCACGGCGCGCTCCCTGGTGACCAGAATGCGCCGCCGTTTTCTGCGTCACGTGTTGCATACCCTGGCGTACGTCCACGTGGACGGCCTGCGCGATGCTCCCATGCTGCTCGACATCGGCGAGGGCGGAATCGCCCTGCAGGCGCTGGATCCACTGGAGGAGCGGCGCGCATTTTCCATTCACTTTTCCCTGCCCGGCGATCCCGAGGAATTTGAGGCGGTCGCCGCCGCGGTTTGGAACGACAGCTCCGGACGCGCCGGCCTGCGCTTCCTGGGCTTGCCGGTGGCGGCCCGCGAGCGGTTGAAAGAATGGCTTGAGGTTCATGGAGCAGCCGGGCCGGCCGATGTCTCGCCCGACGACGTTCCGCCATGGACCGAGGATCACGTGCACCTGCCGGTGCAGCTTACGCCCGCCGCCCACGCGGTTTGCGGGGCTGCGGTGGACCTGGTGATTGTCGCCGCCGCGGTCGGCGTCTTCGGCTTGGTTTCGTGGGCGATCACCGCGGAAGTTCCACCGGCTCCCGCCGGTAGGTACGCGGCCATGCTTCTTGGCTGTGCCTGCTGGCTGCTCTACCGATACGTCTTTTTCGGCGGGCTCAGCATGACACCCGGCGGCCATGTCGTCGCTGCCATCGCCGATCGCGTCCTGGCCTGGCTGTACAACCGCCAGCGATACCGCTATCCCTAGCTGGAGCAGGCTGCTGCCCGTGGTGGTTCGGTCGCGGGAGTAATCGCGACGTGCTGACCTCTTTTTGCGATCTGCTACCCTACGTCGCAGGCAGAACCATGCGCCGCGTCCTGATCGCCACCTCCAATGCCGGCAAGTTGCGGGATTTCGCCGCCGCCGCCGCGGCGCACGAGATCGAGATCGCGCCCCTGCCCGATTTCGACAAATTGCCCGAGGTTGTGGAAGACGGCGCAACCTTCGACGCCAACGCGCGCAAGAAAGCCGAGCACTACAGCCACTGGTTTTCGAGCGCACTGGTATTGGCCGACGATTCGGGCCTGGCGGTGGACGCGCTGGGCGGCGCACCCGGGGTGCGGTCGGCCCGCTATGCCGCCCGCGGCGGCGAGATGGATTCCTCCGATGCCGCCAACAACCGGCGGCTGCTGCGCGAACTGGAATCGGTCCCCGACGCAGAACGCACGGCGCAGTTCGTGTGCGCCATCGCCGCCGCACGCGACGGGCGAACGCTGGCGACATTCCACGGCGCGGCGCGGGGACAGATGCTCCGTGAACCGCGGGGCAGTGGAGGCTTCGGCTACGATCCGCTTTTCTACTTCCCTTCTCTGGGGAAAACTTTTGCCGAGCTCACGACGGAAGAAAAGGCCGCGGTCAGTCACCGCGGCGCGGCGTTTCGCAAGTTTCTTGCGTGGTATGAAACGAGCGCAGCAGAAAACGCTATTTGAAACACTTCACCAGGGCGGCCGCGCACCCCACCAGCTTCTGCAGGTCGCCGGGCATGAAATCCGCCCCCGCCGCAGGCGCCGAGGTTCCTTTGCGCGAAACCTGTATGACGCCGAGGGTTCCCGCCGGTCCCAGCACAGGCGCCGACATGAGCTTTTGGATCACGTGTACGTGGTGGCCGGACTTTTCGCCTTCCGCGCCGGGCGCCGCCGGCTTGTGCTCGGACAATTCCACCGCCTCGAAAACACTGGTGTGCTTGGTCTGCGCGAAATTGTTGATGACCTCGGCGCGACGCGTGTTGGCGGTGCGCACCGCTACCGATGAGGACGTGTTCAGCGGGATGCTGCCGACATTATGCAGCTTGACCGGATAGCAGAAGACCAGGTTGTGCTTCTCGATGCGCAGGATGCCGACTTCATCTTCTTTCACGCCGAAGAGCTTGGCCAGTTGATGTCCGATTTTTTCCGCGTTCTGGGGGCTGAGCCCCTCCGCTTCGCACTCGCTCGCCAGTTGCGCAAAGGGCAACGCCGGAGTCGCCATGATCGTGATCTCCTCGGCCGCTCGGATGGGATGATCCGGGCGTCATTATATCCAGCGCCGGAGCAGGTACAAGCGCCGGACGCGGAAATTGGGCCGGCGGCGTGCCGGAACCTGCCCGCGTGCCGATCCGGGACACGCGGCCGGGTGCAGGCACGGCCCTGAATTCGGCGCCGGCCGCCATCCCGCGCCCGCGTACCCGACATCACACTCTTATGTGATCGGCGTTCCTTGACTTGGTGACGCCGCGGGCCAATAATGGGCGGTTCGTTTTTACTTTTCATACTCTTATAAGGAGCTGAACCGTGGCAGCATCGGTCAGTTCTCCCGCAGCAGCAACCGCGGACAGGGTCGCAGCAGGCGTTCCGGCGCTGCGGGCAGGCCAGGGCAATTCATTTCTCTGGCGCCGCCTGCATTCACTGAGCGGCATTTTCCCGATCGGCTTCTTCCTCCTGGAACATTTCTTCTCCAACGCCTTCGCCACCAACGGCGGCGCCGCTTACAACGAAAACGTGAAGTTCCTCACCGGCCTGCCCTTCGTGCTGGCGCTGGAAGTCTGCTTCATCTACATCCCGATTGCCTACCACGCGTTGTACGGAATCTGGATCTGGTGGCGCGGCGAATCCAACGTCGGCGACTATCCCTGGCTGGGCAACTGGATGTACACGCTGCAGCGCTATACCGGGATCGTGGCCATGTTTTACATCGGCTACCACACCTGGACCATGCGCTTCAGTGGGGCGCACATCATTACCCATTCCGAGCTCGCCTACGCCAAGGTCTGGGCCGAACTGCAAAATCCCTGGATGGTGGTGATCTATTGCGTCGGGCTGGCCGCCGCCTCGTGCCACTTCGCGTATGGCATATGGCTGTTTGCAGCCAAGTGGGGATTCATCGTGGGCGAACAAGGCCGGAAAAAGTTTGGCTATGTATGCCTGGTGATTGGCCTGGCAATGACCGCCATGGCCGCCGGCTCGGTGTATGCATTCATCAGCACGCCGGAAGGGCAGGTGCCGAGCATGCAGGAGTTCCGGCAACTGCAACATTCGTCGACGTCGTATGTCCTACCAGCAGTCAATTCATGAGCAACTCGGCCCGGCGGGAATTCTTATATGGCATCAACTCCTAAGATCATCGTTGTCGGCGGCGGTCTGGCGGGCTTGTCAGCCGTCATCAAGATCGCCGAAATGGGCGCGCAGGTAGACCTGTTTTCCATCGTGCCCGTGAAGCGGTCGCATTCGGTCTGCGCCCAGGGCGGCATCAACGCCGCCAAGAACCTGAAGGGCGAGGGCGACTCCACCTGGCAGCACTTTGACGACTCGGTGTTCGGCGGCGACTTCCTTGCCAACCAGCCCCCGGTGAAGGACATGTGCGACGCCGCGCCCGCCGTCATTGACCTGCTCGACCGCATGGGCGTTCCCTTCAACCGCACTCCCGAAGGTCTGCTCGATTTCCGGCGCTTCGGCGGGACGCTGTACAACCGCACCGCCTTCGCCGGCGCCACCACCGGCCAGCAGCTTCTCTATGCGCTGGATGAGCAGGTGCGCCGCCACGAGTCCGAAGGCAAGGTGAAGAAGTACGAGCACTGGGAATTCCTCTCGGCGGTGGTTGACTCCAAGGGAATCTGCCGCGGCATCTGCGCCATGGATCTGCGCTCCATGCAGGTGGTTACGTTCCCGGCCGATGCGGTCATCATCTGCACCGGCGGCGTGGGCGCGATCTTCGGCAAGTCCACCAATTCGGTGGTCTGCACCGGCTCAGCGCAATCGGCCCTCTACCAGCAGGGCGCGTTCTACGCCAATGGCGAATTCATCCAGGTCCACCCCACCTGCATTCCTGGGGAGGACAAGCTGCGGCTGATGTCGGAATCGGCGCGCGGCGAGGGCGGGCGCGTCTGGGTGCCGAAGAAGCCGGGGGACAAGCGCGATCCCAAGAGCATTCCTGAGAACGAGCGCTATTACTTTCTGGAAGAGCGCTATCCGAAGTACGGCAACCTGGTGCCGCGCGATATCGCCACCCGCGAAATCCACAAAGTGGTCTACGAAGACGGCCTGGGGATCGACGGCGGGCCTATGGTTTACCTGGATCTAACCCACATTGACCGCAAGATATTAGATAAGAAACTTGAAGGTATTCTTGAGATCTACGAAAAGTTCGTAGGCGACGACCCGCGCGATATCCCGATGAAGATTTTCCCCGGCGTGCACTACACCATGGGCGGCATGTGGGTGGATTACAAGCAGGCCACCAACATCCCCGGGCTGTATGCCGTGGGCGAGTGCGATTACCAGTACCACGGCGCCAACCGTCTGGGAGCGAACTCGCTGCTGTCGTGCATCTGGGGCGGATTTGTCGGCGGCCCGGCAGCGGTGGAGTATGCGCGCTCGCAGCCGACGGCGGCGAGCAACGGCGCCTTTGACAGCGAGCGCAAGCGCCAGGAAGAAGCCAATGCCCTGCTCGTCAACAATCAGGGCGACGAGAACCCCTTCAAGATCTGGCGCGAGCTCGGCGACGTCATGACGCGCAACTGCACGGTCATCCGCTACAACAAGAACCTGCAGGAAACTGACGTCAAGCTGGTGGAGTTGTTGCAGCGCTTCCGCCGCGTCAACCTCAGCGACAAGGCGCAGTGGGCCAACAGCACGTTTACGTTTGCACGCCAGCTCTACAACATGCTGCAACTGGCGCGGGTCATCGTGCAGGGGGCGGCGCTGCGCAACGAATCGAGGGGCGCGCATTACAAGCCGGACTTCCCCGAGCGCGATGACAAGAACTTTCTTAAGACGACGAAAGCCTACTTCGCGCCCGACGCGGACGAACCCCGGTTTGAGTTTGAAGCTGTGGATACGTCACTGATTCCGCCACGCGCGAGGAAATACTGACGTGCCGAAGTAACAAAATTGGCCATTGGCCGCCGGCAATAGCTGCTTTCGCCAATGGCTGACGGCTGATGACCAACGGCGATTCTTAATTTGTCTTACAGGCACTTATAAACATGGCGAACAAAGCGATCGTTCTTAAAATCAAGCGCCAGACCGACCCGCAGCACGCGGCAATCTGGGAAGAGTTCGAGATTCCCTACCGGCCGAAGATGAACGTGATCTCCGTCCTGATGGAGATCGCGCTCAACCCGGTCACGCGTGACGGCAAGCCGACCACCCCGGTCACCTACGACTCCAACTGCCTGGAGGAAATTTGCGGATCGTGCGCCATGCGCATCAATGGCCGCACCCGCATGGCCTGCTCCGCCCTGGTGGACCAACTCGAGCAGCCGATCGTGCTGGAGCCCTTCAGCAAATTTCCCGTCATCCGCGACCTCGCGGTGGACCGCAGCGTTCTGTTCGAGAACCTGAAGGCAGTGAAGGCCTGGGTACCGATCGATGGCACCTACGACCTCGGCGCCGGCCCGAAAATGTTGCCTGAGGAACAGGAGGCGGCCTATCCGCTCTCGCGCTGCATCTCGTGCTGCTGCTGCATGGAGGCCTGCCCGCAGTTTAATGAGTCCACCGGCTTTGTCGGAGCAGCGACCATTTCCCAGGTGCGTCTGTTCAACACCCATCCCACCGGAAAGGCCCTCAGAACCGAGCGCCTGCACGCGCTGATGGGTGATGGCGGGATCCACGAATGTGGGTACGCCCAGAACTGCGTCGAAGTCTGTCCCAAGGACATCCCGCTGACCCGCTCCATCGCCGAGGTCGGAGGCTCGGTGATGAAGCAGGCCTTTGCCGATCTCTTCCGGCGTTAACGTTCGCAGCGCTGGTGACCGAAGTAACCTTTCCGACCCCGAGAGTCGCCTCGGGGTCTTGCTTTTGTTGGTACCTTAGGGCATAAACCTGAGTTAGCCGGCGGAGACTTGGGTTTACACTGAACAGCAAGTCGTCACAAACTCTACTGTCGAGCCTGGGGGGTTGTTTGCGCGCCACGTATCGGACCTGCATCACCTTAACCTTCGTACTGTTGCTGTCGACCGGCTCATTCGCGGCCACGATTAAGGCGCGTTATCACCGGGGGACGGTTCGTCATGCGCGCCACCTGAGCTGGATGCCGGTGCTGCTGAAGGGCTCGCACGATTCTCTGGTGCGCCAGAACGCGGAAATTGATCGCCTGCAATTGGTGCGGATCCAGAATGATCAGGCGCTGGAAGAATTGATCGCGCGTGATCAGCTTGTCGCGCTGCCGCAAGACAACTTCGTTCGCATCGACCCTCGGCTGGAAGACTCGCGGCGCTTCTGCCGGCCGTGGACACGGCTATTCCTGGAAGATTTCGGCCAGGCGTACTACAAGAAATTTCACCAGCCTATCCAGGTAAATTCCGCGGTGCGCACGGTCGAGCAGCAAGAACGCCTGGCCCGTTACAACCACAATGCAGCGCCCGCCGAGGGCGATACCGCTTCCTCCCATCTCGCCGGCCTGACGGTAGACATCGCCAAGAAGGGCATGACGCGCCGCCAGCGTTCCTTTACGGAGAACTACCTGGTCAACATGCGCAACCTCGGACTGGTGGAAGCGGTCGAGGAGCGCCGCCAGGCCTGCTTTCATGTGATGGTGTCCGACCGTTATACTGCGTGGCGTGAAAGCGAAAAACTCGCCACTGCTCCGCGCGCGCCGCATACGCAAGCCGCGGCCGCCAGCCCACAACAATAGATTCATCATTGCCGCAGTTCTGGGTTTGCTGGCGCTGCCGGTGTGTCTGGCCGGCGCGCAGAACATGCCCGACGCCGGCCCGGAAGTGTCGGCCAAGGCGCGCCGGATCCACGATTCCGCCATTGTGATTGACACCCACGCCGATACGCCGCAGCGCTTTCTCGATGAGGGTTTCGACATCGGGACGGCCAAGCCGGGGGACAAGGGCAGCATTGACCTGCAGAAAGTGCGTCAGGGAAATCTCGGCGCTGAGTTCTTTTCCATCTGGGTCGAGCCCGGCTACTACGACGGCCACTACACCCGGCGCGCGCTGGATCTGATCGATTCGGTCTACCTGCAAGTCCGCAATCATCCCGACCAGATGATGATGGCCTACAGCGCCCAGGACATCGTGCGCGCGCGCAGAGGTCCGAAGAAGAAGTTCGCCGCGCTGCTGGGCGTGGAAGGCGGGCACGCCATCGAAAACGACATCCGCGTGCTGCGCGATTTCTACCGCCTGGGCGTGCGCTACATGACCCTGACCTGGTCGAATACCAACGAGTGGGCGGATTCATCCGGCGACATCAACGACCCCAAGGTCCCTCACCACGACGGCCTTACGCCCTTCGGCAAGCAGGTGGTGGCGGAGATGAACCGCCTGGGCATGATGGTGGATGTTTCGCATGTCGCCGACAAGACATTTTGGGATGTCATGGCCGTCAGCAAGGCGCCGGTGATCGCGTCACATTCCTCGGCGCGGGCACTGGCGCATCACCCGCGCAACATGACCGACGACATGCTGAAAGCGATGGCCAAGAATGATGGCGTGGTGATGGTGAATTACTACGACGCCTTCCTCGACGAGAAGTTCCGCCTCGCCTATGCCGCGCAAGAGCCGGAGCGTGAAGCTGCCGTCAAAGCCAATGAAGAGAAACTCCGGGCCGAGGGAAAGCCTCTCACCTACACCTCGGTGGAGGACCCGGTCGAGAAGGAATGGGCCGCCAAACTGCCCCGGCCGCCGTTTAAGGCCCTGATTGACCACATTGATTACATCGCCAAGGTGGCCGGCGTGGAGCACGTCGGGCTAGGCTCGGATTTCGACGGCAATCCCGCCATGCCTCAAGGCATGGACTCCGCCGCGGATCTGCCCAAGATCACGCAAGCCCTGCTCGACCGCGGCTACACCGCCCCGCAGATCAAAGCAATTCTGGGTGGAAACCTGTTGCGCGTTTTCCGGCGGGTGGAGCAGGTCAGCCGCGAATTGCAGTCGCAGCAGAAAATTGCAGCGTCCAGCGAGTAGAATGTTTCGTTTGTTACCGACAACTGACAGCCAACAACTATTTTTTCAAGGTGCGACTATGCGAAAAGTACTTGCCGTTATTCTGTTGCTCGTTCCTTCCCTTCTCCTTGCCGCCGATGCGGCCGGTAATCCCAAGGCAGTGATTGAAACCACGCTCGGCAATTTCAATTGCGTTTTGTTCAAAGACAAGGCGCCGGTCACGGTGGAGAATTTCATTGGCCTCGCCGAAGGCACCAAGGACTGGACCAACCCCATTTCGCACGCCAAGAAGCACAACACGCCGCTGTATGACGGCACCATCTTCCACCGCGTGATCCCCAACTTCATGATCCAGGGCGGCGATCCCGCCGGCAACGGCACGGGCGATCCCGGCTACAAGTTCAAGGATGAGTTCGATGCTTCGTTGAAGTTCGACCGTCCCGGCCGGCTCGCGATGGCGAACTCCGGGCCCAATACCAACGGCTCGCAGTTTTTCATCACCGAAGTGCCGACGCCGCACTTGAACGGCCGCCACACCATCTTCGGCCAGTGCGAGCCGGTGTCCCTGGTCACGAAAATTACGCACGTTCCGAGTGATCCGAACAACAACAAGCCTTTCCAGCCGGTACGCATCACGCACATCAAGATCGTGCAGCCCGACGCGGCTGCTCCCGCTGCCGGGAAGAAACCGGAAATGCAGAAGTAGACTGAATCGCATGGTTGCGCGAGACTGCACGCGCCGTACCCGGCGGCAGTGGCTTTTTTTCGAATGAAAGGACCCCCCATGGCACGCCAACCCGGCACCTACGCCGTTTTTGAGACTTCCGAAGGAACCATCGTCTGCCGCCTGTTCGAAGCGGAGGCGCCCAAGACGGTGCAGAACTTCGTTGATCTGGCGGAAGGCAAGCGCGAGTGGACACACCCGGTCACGCGCGCGAAATCCAGCAACCGCCTCTACGACGGCACCATCTTCCACCGCGTGATTCCCAATTTCATGATCCAGGGTGGCGATCCCGCGGGCACCGGGTTCGGCGGCCCCGGCTATCGTTTCGAAGATGAAACCAAGGGCTCGGCCCACAAGTTCGACAAGCCCGGCAAACTCGCCATGGCCAACGCCGGACCGAACACCAACGGCAGCCAGTTCTTCATCACGGTGGCGGCGACCCCTTGGCTCACCGGCAATCACACCATCTTCGGCGAGGTGGTCGAGGGGCAGGATGTGGTGGCCAAGATCGTGGGTGTCCCGCGCAACCCGCAGGACAAGCCGGTGAAGGACGTGACGGTGAAGTCGGTAAAGATCGAGCGCGCGTAAAACACTAGCCGCGGATTAGCGCGGATCTTCGCGGATTTTTCTTTGTATCCGTGTGAATCCGCGTTAATCCGCGGTTGGCTTTCTTATCGCTAGACACCGATGACGGCGACCAGTTCCTTCACCGCGCCGGCGCTCTTCTCCAGAGCCGCCTGCTCTTCCGGCGTGAGGCGGATCTGGATCACGTCTTCGATGCCGCGCGACCCCAGCTTGCAGGGTACGCCGACGAACAAACCGTGGATCCCGTATTCGCCTTCCAGGTAAGCGGCGCAGGGCAGGATCTTCTTCTTGTCCTTGATGATGGCTTCCACCATCTCGGTCACCGCCGCGGAGGGGGCATAGTAGGCGCTGCCTGTCTTCAAATACTTGACGATCTCGGCGCCGCCGTCGCGGGTGCGTTGGACCAGGCGATCGATGGTGGCCTTATCCATCAATTCGGGAAGCGGAATGCCGGCCACGCCCGAATAGCGCGGCAGGGGCACCATGGTGTCGCCGTGCCCGCCGAGCACGAAGGCGGTG
The DNA here is from genome assembly GCA_020072845.1 of Terriglobia bacterium. NCBI lineage: Bacteria > Pseudomonadati > Acidobacteriota > Terriglobia > Terriglobia bacterium. Next base: position 60,782 of record JAIQGF010000008.1, on the reverse strand, counting down.
ACGTTTTCGACCGAGACCTTCAGCTCCTGGGCGATAAACGCGCGGAAGCGCGCCGAATCGAGCACGCCGGCCATGCCGATCACGCGATTGCGCGAGAAGCCGCTCAGCTTGTAGGCCGCCTGCGCCATCGCATCCAGCGGGTTGGAGACGATGATCAGGATGCAGTCGGGCGAGTGCTGGACCACCTTGCCGACTACGTCCCGCATGATCTTGGCATTGATATTGAGCAGGTCGTCGCGGCTCATGCCGGGCTTGCGCGGCACGCCCGCGGTGATGACCACGATGTCGGAATTGGCGGTGTCGGCGTAATTCTCGGTACCGACCACGTAAGCATCCTTCTTGATGATGGGCATGGCCTCGAGCAGGTCCAGGCCTTTGCCCTCGGGCACGCCCTCGATGATGTCAATCAGTGTTACGTCGGCCAGTTCGGCCGCGGCGATCCAGTGCGCCGCCGTCGCCCCTACGTTACCCGAGCCCACGACCGTTACTTTCTTGCGCATGGTAGGAATCCTTTCTGAGGCGGACGCGCTCGGCGCCGCCAGCCGATGGATGAAAACCGATTAGTCTACGCCAGAAGGCGCGGTTTGAGTACGCTTCGCCGGGTCAAAAAGGCGGGGCGGGTTCTTGACCCGCCCCACCCCTGATTGCCTTGCCCGTGAGTTACTGCGGCTAGTCGGCAGCCGCGGAACTGGCGGCGTTCATGTTCTCGATGATGTAGGTACCGTACTCGCTGCACTTCACCTTGGTGGCGCCCTCCATCAGGCGGTGGAAGTCGTAGGTGACCTTCTTCTGCTCGATGGTTTTCCTGACGCCGTCCTCGATCAGCTTGGCGGCTTCCTTCCATCCGAGGAACTCGAGCATCATCACGCCCGACAGCAAGACCGAAGTCGGATTGATGACGTCGAGGTCGGCGTACTTCGGGGCCGTGCCGTGGGTGGCTTCGAAGATGGCGTAGCCATCGCCGATGTTGGCGCCGGCGGCGATGCCCAGCCCGCCGATCTGCGCCGCGCATGCGTCACTGATGTAGTCGCCGTTCAGGTTCGGGGTCGCCAGGATTTCGTACTCGTCGGCACGCGTGACGACCTGCTGGAAGATGGAATCTGCGATGCGGTCATTGACCATCAGCTTCTTCTTCCACTGGCCGTTGCCGTGGGTCGTGTAGATCGCATCCAGGCAGTCCTTCACTTCCTTGTAAATGGTGTTGCGGAACTCGGGCGCCGCGAATTCCAGGCCCGGCTCCACCAGGTTGGCATTCTGCTCGATGGTGATGTTGGGGTTCTTGTCCTTGTTGTCCAGGATCCAGCTCTCGCGCTCGGTCACCACCTTGTCGCGAAATTCGCTGGTGGCCAGTTCGTAGCCCCAGGCGCGGAACGCGCCCTCGGTGAACTTCTGGATGTTGCCCTTGTGCACCAGCGTCACCTTCTTGCGCCCGAGTTCCAGCGCGTGCTTGATGGCATTGCGTACCAGGCGCTTGGTGCCGAACACCGAGATCGGCTTGATGCCGACGCCGCTGTCCTCGCGGATCTTCTTGCCCGTGCCGGCGAGCATTTCGCTGTTCAGGAAATTGATCAGCTTCTTGACCTTGTCCGTCCCCTGCTCCCACTCGATGCCGGCGTACACGTCTTCCGTGTTTTCACGGTGGATGATGATGTTCATCCGCTCGGGGTGCTTCACCGGGGAGGGCGCGCCGTAGTGCTTCACCGGGCGCACGCAGTCATACAGGTCGAGGATCTGGCGCAGCGCGACGTTCAGCGAACGGATGCCGCCGCCCACGGGGGTCGTGAGGGGGCCCTTGATGCTGACGCGCATGTCCTTCAGCGCTTCGATGGTGCCGTCGGGCAGCCAGCTCTTGAACTTGGCCATCGCTTTTTCGCCGGCGAAGACTTCGTACCACACGATGCGGCGCTTGTTGCCGTAGGCCTTTTTCACCGCGGCATCGAATACGCGCACCGAGGCCTTCCAGATGTCGCGGCCGGTGCCATCGCCTTCGATGAACGGAATGAGGGGATTATCGGGAATCGTGTACTTGCCGTTGCTGTAGGTAATTCGGGCGCCGTCTTTGGGCACGGGTAGCCCGTTGTATGAATCCGCCATCAACCACCTCCTCAGGAATTTAAGGGACCCGCCATTATAGGCGCATGGCGTGTACATCCGCGCATGACATGGATCACAAGAGAATGTGACGAATGAACAAGCGGGCGCCGGATAGAAGCATGCCGCGGTCCGGGTCCGGCGGGGTGGATTTTCGAGCACAGCCAGAATGGGGCTTATCCGCGCCCTCATCCGTCGCGGTTCAGGTCGCCCGGCATCCTGGTTCCCGAAGACGTACCTCGCAGCGGTGCTCTCCGTCACACCATCAGGTGCTCATACAGAGCGCGGGTCGCAACCAGGGTGCGCTTCAACTCCGCCTCCACCCCGCCTTGCAGGCTGCGGCCCAGCATGCGCGAGGTAAGCTCTTCGACCGCGCTGCGGGCATGTTCGCCGACCGGCAGCGTCTTGCGGGCGCGCCCGGACACGATCCGGATGGCGTGTTCCAGCGCACGGTAAAACTCCGCGGCCTCATCCAACAGAGAGAATTCGGCTTCTCCCAGCAGGCGCGCGCCGGCCAACCCACGAAGCCGCTGCCGCATGTTTCCGCGCAGCCGCACCCCGTGCCTGACCGCCAGCGCGCCGGCGATAAAGTCAATGTCGTACACGGCGCCCGCCCCCGTCTTCAGGTTGGGCCCGCCCGCTTCCGGTTTGTCGAGCTTGCTGCGCATGCCCCGCACCGCGGCGACAAACCCGGTGTCATCGGCGAAATGCGCCATCCACCCAGGGGCGGAATGCAGCACGCGCCGGCTCAGTTCGTCCGCTCCGGCGACATGCCGCAATTTGGTGAAGCTGAGCGCCTCCCACGCCTGCGCTTCGCGCTGGAAATATTCCTCGACGTGGGCGACGGTCATCACCAGTTCACCCTCAGCGCCCCGCGGCCGCAACCTTGCGTCCACCGGAAACACCGTGCCTTCGCGGGTGTACGCCGAGAGCGCCTGCATGAGCTGTTCCGCTGCCCTGGTCGCGGGCGCGGCTTCCAGTCCTTCGTCCCTGACGAACAGCAGGTCCGCATCCGACAACAGATCGAATTCGGCGGTGCCCAGCCGTCCCAAGGCCATGACCGCCAGTCCCTGGGGACTTCCGGCAATGGCCAAGGCGGCGGCGATGGCCTCGTCGGCGGCACGTGTGGTTTCCGCCAACGACTCGTAGACCCGGCGGCCTTCCACCGCGTCGCGCGCGCCGGAAGCGAACACGCGGTGGCGATAATGACGGCGCAGCAGCGCCAGCTTCTCTCCGTGCGGCACGCCGGCGGAGCCCAGGTAGGAGAACACGGGATCGCCAAACGCCCTTTGTTCCTCGGCGACTTGTTCAAACAGGTGGCCGACGCCGTCGGGCTCGGCTGTTCCCTGCTCTTCTGCAAGGGTGACGATCTCCTCGGGGTGGCGGGTGAGAATGTCGGTCAGGTAATCGCTGAGCCGAAAGATCTGCAATGCCTGACGGAACGCCTGCGGCGCGTGAGCGACCGCCGCGTATCGCTCCGAACTGGTGAACGCCGCTGACAGAAAGCGGAATACATTTCTGCGCGCGGCGGAATCCAGCACGGCGCCGCTCAGCACCTCATACAGGGCGGGCGAATCGCTTGCCAGCCGCGCCATCATCTGCCGTTCGCTCTGGTCGTGCGCCGGTTCAGCGCTTTCCAGGTGGAAGTCAGGGATCTCGCGTAGCTGTTGCCACTGCTGATGATGGACGATGCGGTTGTAGATCTCCGCCACCGCCGCCATCCGCTGCTGCACCAGGTCAGCAATATTTTCCAGCGGCGCCGCCTGTCCGCCCGGCATGGAGCGCGCCACCACGGCGCGTTCCTCTTTCGACCTCGGCAGCTTGTGCGTCTGCTGTCCGTGCCGCAGTTGCAGGCGATGTTCCAGCTTGCGAAGAAACTCATACGCAGTGGTCAGCTCGTTGAAGTCACGGCCGCTCAGGTGTCCCTTGTCATGCAGCTTCTGCAGCGAAAACAGCGAGCCGCCGGAACGCAGCCAGCGCTCTTTGCCGCCGTACACGCGCTGGAGGCATTGCACCAGGAACTCGATATCGCGAATGCCGCCGCGGTCGAGCTTCACGTCAATGCTTCCGCCGCGAGCGGCCGCCGCCCGGCGCCGCGCGCCGATGCGGTCCCGCGCCGCCAGCGCCGTCTCGATGGCGGCAAAATTCACCTGCTCGCTGTAGACGAAGGGCTGCACCCCGCGAATGAATTTGCGCGCCAGCGCCACGTCTCCCGCCGAATGCCGCACCTTGATCATGGCTTGCAGTTCCCAGTCGCCGGCGGTGCTGCCGTAATACTTGAGCGCTTGCGACAACCCAATCGCCGCCTCGCCCTCTCTTCCCTGCGGGCGCAGCCGGAGGTCAACGCGGAAGGCCGAACCTTCGCGCGTCATGCGCGACAGCGAATCGGTGACGCTCTGCGCCAAGCGGACGAAATACTCGCGGATGGAAATTGACGTGGTGCCCGCATCCTGGCCGTCGCCGTACAGGAACAGCAGGTCAATATCGGAGCTGTAGTTCAGCTCGTTGCCGCCCAGTTTGCCCAGTGAAAGCACCGTGACCGGTACACCGGTGAGCCGCCCTTCCGCGTCAACGTGCTGCGGCGGGCCGTAACGGCTGCGGAAGGCGGCGTCGATTTCCCGCAATGCCTCTTCGATCAGCACGTCGGCCAGCGCCGAGATTTCGTTGGTGGTCTCCGCCAGCGCGGCGGTGCCCAGCACGTCGCGCAGCATGATGCGCACGTACTCGCGGCGCTTGAAGCGCGCCAGCAGGAGCGCGATGTCGGTCTCGAACGAACGCGAGCGGAAGCGCGCAAATGCCTCGCGGTACTCCTCCCGCGACCGCGAACGGTCCAGCATCTTGTCTCGTTGCAGGATGTGGAACAGATCGGTGTTCTGGATCAGGGTCTCGCCGAGAAAGTGGCTATACCCGAAGACCGCGAGGGCGTAATGCACCAGCGCGCGATCGCGTTCGAAGGCGCGGAATACTTCCGCCGGCGCGTTTTCCGTCAGCCGCTCGAACAGGTTGAGCGCCGCATCGGGGTCGGGAGCATCGGTGAGCAGCGGCGGGATGGCGCGCGCCACGGCGGCGGGCACGCGCTCGGCAATCCGCGCAAGATTGCGGCGGGCAGCTTGCGGATCGCGAAAGGGCGCCTGCGGCAGAGGCGGGACTGCATGGGCGGATTTCGGCACGGTTTGTGCGAAGCATAGCACGCCGCGTCATGCAGGTTTGCACCCGGCATCCAGCCTTCGGACCGGCACATTCACCACCGAGGCACCGAGCACACCGAGATGCACCGAGCGAATTCATTCTCGGTGACCCTCTGTGATCTCGGTGTCTCGGTGGTCAACTGGAACCCAAGTTCAGAACCGTTCCAGCGCCGTGCGCAGCAGGTTCCAGAAAGTCTCGACCGATGAAATCTGCACGCGCTCGTGTGGGCTGTGCGGATTTTCGATTTGCGGCCCCAACGAGATCATTTGCATTCCGGGGTACTTATCGCCGATCACGCCGCACTCCAGCCCGGCATGCATGGCGATCAGCTTGGCGGGAGCGCCGAATACTTCCTGGTGGGCCGCCTGCAGCTTGCGCACGATTTCGCTGTTCGGGTCCGGCTTCCAGCCGGGGTACGACGTCGAGTGCTCGACTTCGAATCCCGCCAGGCGGCACACCGTGGCCACCAGGCGGGCGGCAGCTTGCTTGCTGCTCTCGATCGCGCTCCGCTGACTGGTGCCGATCTCCACCACTCCATCCTTGATGCCGACCGTCGCCAGGTTGGTTGAGTTCTGGACCAGCCCGGCGATGTCGGGACTCATGGCCAGCACGCCGTGATGCAGGCTGGCCAGCAGGTCTACCGCCTGCCGCGCATCCGATGCTTCCAGCACCTGAGGGGCGCCTTCGGCTTTGGCTTTGGCGTTTTCTAGCGCTAATTGCAGCCCGGGATCGAATCCGCCCAGGTCAGACTGAATCTCGGTTTGCAATTCGGCCAGAAGCGTCCGCAATTCCTTTTCACGGCCGACGTCCATGACAACGACCGCGGAAGCTTCGCGCGGAATCGCGTTGCGCGCGCTCCCACCCTTCAGGTCGGCAATTTCGAGGGGAAGGCGATCAAGCAGGCGTTGCAAAACGAGGCCCAGGATGCGCACCGCGTTGCCGCGTCCTTGATGGATGTCCACGCCGGAGTGGCCGCCCCTCAGCCCGGAAACCTTGATCCGCCACGCTGTGCCGGGCCGCGGTTGGCGAAGCGTAACTTTGCGGCGCGCGGTGGTGTTGACGCCGCCGGAGCAGCCGATGCAGAGCGTGCCTCGTTCTTCGTTGTCCAGGTTCAGGAAGTACTTGGACTTGAGCAAACCGGCGGGAAATTCCGTGGCGCCGGTCAGCCCGGTTTCCTCATCGATGGTGAAGACGAACTCCAGCGGGCCATGAGCAATGTCGTCGCTCTCCATCACCGCCAGCGCTGCCGCCACGCCGATGCCGTTGTCGGAGCCGAGCGTGGTTCCGTCGGCCTTCAGCCAATCGCCATCGCGCACTACCTTGATGGGATCGGTATCGAAATTGTGGGGAGTTCCTTCGTTCTTCTCGCAGACCATGTCGAGATGGCCCTGCAAGAGCGCCATGGGCGCGTTCTCGCGGCCCGGGCGAGCCGGCTTGCGAATCACGGTATTGCCGACCTTGTCGTGAACGGCGGTGAGGCCAACGAGCTTGGCCTGGGCCAGAACGTAGTCGCGCGCCGCGGCTTCCTTGGTGGAGGCCCGGGGAATGGCGGCGAGGGCGTCAAAGTGTTTCCACAACCGCTTCGGTTCAAGATTTTGAAGTGCAGATGTCATGGGCTGCTCCGTTTCGATTGTATGTTACACGGAGCTCCAATCCATCGGGCGGCCCATGCAACGTGGTTCTCGCTCACCGAGCAGCGGCCATCTCTAAGTGAGGATGAGCAGGTTCCTTGAGTTCGTTCGTCTTGAGTTCCGCGCGTATGCCAAGCCGATCAGCATAGAAGATGAGCATGTCCAGCGTGAAGCCTGCGATCTTGCCGCGCATGAGTTGACTCACTCTCGATTGGGTTTCGTGGAGAATGATCTGCAACTCCTGTTTGGAATACTGCTGCGCCCGCTTGATGATCTTCTGGTGCAGGTCTGCCTTCAGTTTCAGCGCTGCCGCTTTCTTCAGCGAGAAGCCCAGATCATCGAATACATCACCGTGCGTCCTATGCCGTTCTTCTGTTGCACGACTTGCACGAGATGTTCTCTGTTTTATTTGTACGTAAGTGCGCGCGAGTGCTGGCATTGGGCTCACTGTACCATCGCGGCAGGCTGGTTACCCAACGCGGTTTTCGTTGGGTGGGTTTTCCCCGAAGGCCCGCAAAAACTGGTGCAACTCGGGAGCTAGACCGCTCGTGCGACCACGCGCTTCTGGGCCACCCCCTCAACTCGCCGATATTTTTCCTGCTCATCAGATCGAAACCGCTGAATTTGGCGCAAGTCGTCAACCACCGTCGGGTCGCGATCAAGTAGCCGCAGCATATTGTCCTGGCCCGCGCCTTGGATGACTTTTCCGCTTTCCCATCGCACGACGACCTTGGGACCCGTCCCCAGGAGTTCCTCGAGCTCTGCTTGGCTCAGCCTAAGTTTGTTTCGAATCTCTGCAATTTTCTTGGGCGGCAGCAAGCCATATTTCTTGCGAATCTCGTTCTTCACCGCTCGGACATGAGCCTGCGCCTGGGCCGGGCTAAAGAACTCCTCCCGGCAGGCTCCACAACGAAAGAACTCGCTCTCCACTTCGACCGTCTCGCTGCGATAATGGCCCACTCTGGTTTCGATGACTTTGCTTGCCGTTGGCTGTCCGCACACTACGCAATTCATAGCCATCCCCTTTATTGCTCCTGATCCTTGAAGGAAATCACAACCGCCTCAACACGCACTTGCAGTTTCAGATAAATCCGCACCCCTTCATACGTAATGTGATAAACATCCTGCATCAAGCTTTCCCCTTTGATCTCAGTAGCAGGCATCGTTTTGTAAAAGTGCGTTTCGGAGAGCTGATTCACCACACAGTCGTATATATCGTGTTGATCGAAACCGAGTTCACCCGCCGTGTCCAAAGCCGTTCCGGTAACATACCAACTACCATCCCGCATCAGTCCCTTGACCAACTCAAGCTTGTAAGTTGGATGCTTCACCATGGAGAATGGTAGCATCGTGCTACCATGCCTGTCAAGGTTTTCTTCGGGCTACGTCGTGGTGTATCCTTCCAAGCAACTGATTATACTTGCTTTGCATCTAATACATGGAACCGGGTGGAGAATTACGGCTTGCCGCCAAGGACCTTTCATCTAGCGGGTTTGGCCACCTCGCCGCTGGGCGGCCCGCTTCGTACCTTCGTCGCGTTCTGTAGGAGGCGCTTGCCGGCAATCTGACCGTTTTCTGCCGTGTCCGAGCTGTGCATTGGCTTGCGGTCATAAAAATGGGGCCTCCGTTCGACGGAGAACCCCTTCAGCTGTTCGTGCGCTTGCGCCTCTTCTAGATGTCGTAATACAACGCGAACTCGTAGGGATGCGGGCGCAGCCGAACCGCGTCCACTTCTTTCTCGCGCTTGTATTTGATGTAGGTATCGAGCAGCGCCTCGGTAAAGACGTCGCCCTTGAGCAGGAACTGGTGGTCGCTCTCCAGTGCGTCGAGCGCATCCTCCAGCGATCCCGGCATGGACGGCACCTTGGCCAGCTCCTCCGGACCCAGATCGTAGATGTCCTTGTCGAGCGGCTGTCCGGGATCGATCTTGTTCTCCACTCCATCGAGCCCGGCCATCAGCATGGCGGCAAACGCCAGGTAGGGATTGCAGCTCGGGTCCGGCGGGCGGAACTCGACGCGCTTGGTTTTTGGCGATGCCGAGTACATGGGGATGCGGCAGGCCGCGGAGCGGTTGCGCCGCGAGTACGCCAGGTTCACCGGCGCTTCGAAGCCGGGCACCAGCCGCTTGTACGAGTTGGTGGTGGGCGCAATGATCGCCGCCAGCGCCGGGCCGTGCTTGATCAGCCCGCCGATGTACCACAACCCCATTTGCGAGAATCCCGCATAGCCATCGCCGGCGAACAGCGGTTTTCCGCCCTTCCACAGCGACTGGTGGGTATGCATGCCGCTGCCATTGTCCTGGAAGAGCGGCTTGGGCATGAAGGTCACCGTCTTGCCGTACTGGTTGGCGACATTACGCGCGATGTACTTGTAGAGCATCATGTGGTCGGCCGAGTCCACCAGCGGTGCGAACTTCAAATCGATTTCGGTTTGTCCGCCGGTCGCCACCTCGTGATGGTGGCACTCCACCACCAACCCGGCCTGCTCCATCGTCAAGGTCATTTCGCTGCGCAGGTCTTGGTAGTGGTCGGTGGGCGGAACGGGGAAATACCCTTCCTTGTACCGCGGGCGGTATCCCAGGTTGTTTTCCTTGCGGCCGGAGTTCCAGCGGCCTTCTTCGGCGTCAATGAAATAAAAACCGTGCTGCTCGCGCTGATCGAAGCGCACGTTATCGAAGATGAAGAATTCGGCCTCGGCGCCCATGTAGCAGGTGTCGGCGATGCCGGTCGAGTTGAGGAACATCTCGGCTTTCTTGGCGATGTAGCGCGGATCTTTGTCGTAGCGCTGCTTGGTTACCGGGTCCTGCACGTCGCAGATCATCACCAGGGTCGGGACCTCGGTGAAGGGGTCCATCATGCACCACTTCGGATCCGGGATCAGCAGCATGTCGCTTTCGTGGATCGCGGCCCAGCCGCGGATCGACGAGCCATCCATCCCGAAGCCCTCTTCAAACGACTCTTCGCCGAATTGAGACATGGGGTAGGAGACGTGATGCCAAAGCCCGGGCAGGTCGGTAAAGCGCAGGTCCAGCAGCTTCGCCCCGTTATCCTTGGCGAACTGCAGGACGGATTTTGCATCGGCCATATCTGCTCCTTGCGCCCGCTCGGCGCGTGCTTCTCCGCGCACTCAGGGGCGCGGATATCGGTTATTGGGATAGTAGTTCTTGGGCGGCTGCTACAATCCTCGCGGTTGCAGCCGCACCATTGGAGCATAAATTCCCGAACGCGGCGGCGGGAAATTCATAGTTTTTATCGCTTCGATAACCTGGGCTTATACTCCGCCCGCGGGAAAGGACCATTTGTGGACTCCAGTGCGACCAACTCGCTGATTCAACAGTATGAGCAGATTCTCTCCCGCCGGCAGGAGCGCTTCAGCTCCGACGCGGTATTCGGCGGGGCAAAATACCAGTTCGAAAAAGCGCTTCTGGAGGAGATTGCCCACGTCCGCGAACCGGCGCGCGCCGAGTCGCTGCAATTGATGTTCCGGGAGCTGGCGTCGTTTGTTCCTCAGAGCGACTACGACCTGATCGCGAACTGCCGGCGTCGTGGCGCCGAGGACCCCTCCGTCAAGCATATCCTCGATTTGATTGAGGGCGGTGACCACGCCGCCATTCAGAAGCAACTGGAAGCTCGCGCCATTCCGGAACTGGTGCGCTATTATGCGCTCTACCGCCGCGTGCTGCTGGAAACCGAGGCGCGGCGCAAGCAGGCCGCCAGCGTCCATGAGCTCAACGCCGACTCGTGATCCCGGCCCCTTAATCGGTTCCCACCACCTTGCTCCTTCTCTCCACCAGCACGGTGTCGCGCCATTTGCCGTTGCGCTTCCCGATGCGTTCCCGCCGCCCAACCTCGCGAAATCCATTCGCCGCGCACAGCCGCAGGCTCGCTTTGTTCTCGGGAAATACCGTGCCTTGCAGTGTCCAGATTCCAGCCGCCTCCGACGCCTTGATAGCCGCCTTCATCAGCGCATCGCCGACTCCCTGGCTGCGTGCCCACGTGGCCACGTAAACGCTCATCTCCGCCACGCCGGCGTAGCAGGAGCGCTGCGAGACCTTGCTCAGCGCCACCCAGCCGGCAATCTGCCGCCCCGTGCGCCCCACCAGCCTGCCGGCCGCCAGGTGCGCCCGGTCCCACTGCTCCCAGTTCGGCGCCAGGGTCTCGAACGTCGCATTCCCGGTGGCGATCCCCTCAAGATAGATAGCGGAAACGTCCGGCCAATCGCTCGCCACCATGGCATCCACGGTTACGCTCTGCCGCGTATGTTTGGTCACATTCATGTGTGCGTCCTTTGCCCTTCGGCGCGCCCTCTGCGTTGATCCCTGTGCGCTGCCGACTGCTACAATCCTGGCACTACCAAAAACAGTCGAGAATACATCCCGATCGCCGCATCGGGAAATTCATAGTTGTTATTGCGGCAGTAGAAACGCTTATGAGCGATCGCAAGTCGTTCAGGCTGAACGCTGAGAGCTGAGAGCTTTCTCATGGATTTCGACCAACTGGAGACGTTTCTCGAAGTCGCGCGCCTCAGCAGCTTCTCCCGGGCCGCCGAGAAGCGCTTCCGGACGCAACCGGCGATCTCCGCCCAGATCCGCGGCCTGGAGGACGAGATCGGAGCCAAGCTGCTGGACCGCTCCGGAGGCAAGGTCTCCCTCACCGGCGCCGGCAAGGCGTTCCAGAAGTACGCCGAGGACGCGATTCAGGCGCGCCGCGCCGTGGTCACCGCGATGGCGGAAATGGAGCGCGTGCCGCGCGGTGAAATCGTGGTCGGGGCCAACGAGGGCACCTGTCTCCACGTCCTGCCCGAGGTCTTCTCCGAATTCAAGAAGCAGTATCCGGGCGTGTCGGTCAACATCAACCGGCTGGAATCGGCCGGCATTCTCAGCGGCATCATTGACAACTCGGTGGACTTCGGCGTCATGTCGCTGCCGGTCAATGACAACCGCCTTACCGTGGTGCCGATTCACCGCGACGAACTGGTCATCATCACGCCGCCGCGCCATCCGCTATCGAAAACGAAATCGGCGACGCTGGCCGACGCCTCCCAGTACCCCCTGCTGATCCCCGAGGCCGGGCACACGCGTGATGCCATCGAAGAGTACTTTCATGAGCGCAAGTTAAAGTTGAACATTTCCATGGAACTTGATTCCAGCGAACTACTTAAGCGCTTTGTAGCCGCCGATGTTGGCATCGGATTCATCGCCCGCTCCAACGTCCTGGAAGATGTCCGTGCCGGCGTCCTGGTCGCCTTGCCCATCGCCGACGCCACCATCCGCCGCGACCTCGCCCTGGTCTTCCGCAAGGACAAGGCTCTCTCCCGCGCCGCCTTGGCGTTCATTGACATCGCCGTCAAACTCAAGAGCGCGAAACAGGCGACATTGTAACTGGTAGTCGGTAGCTGGTTGTTGCCCTATACTGATTTCCAAGATTAGTGGGGAGAGAAACCGATGAACCGAGCAATGCGCACCCTGGCTGTCCTGCTGCTGTTATCCCTCGGCCTGTTGGCCGCCGACTCCAAGGACCAGACCTTCACCGGCACGGTCAGCGACACCATGTGCGGCGCCCATCACACCATGATGCCCGGATTGTCCGATGACCAATGTACCCGCGCGTGCGTAAAGACCGGAGCCGACTACGCCCTGGTGGTTGGCGCCAAGGTCTACACGCTCAAAGGCAACAAGGCGGATTTCGACAAGTTTGCCGGCGAAAAAGCTACGGTCAAGGGCACGGTTTCCGGCAACGTGATCCAGGCGACTTCCATCGCAAAACCAAAAAAATAGCCAGGCTCGGATTCGCTGCCCCCGAGGGCCACCGGCATTCGCCGAGGACCTTGTTTCAGCAACAAAAATTTTGCGCTGCCTGCATTTTTGCGTGCACCACTCCCGCGGCACCGTGTTATTTTGCAACTGTCCAGTGAAACCCGGAGGCAAATGAATTGGGCAAAGACATGGTCCCGCGGCGGATCTTCCTGACAAAAGGGGTCGGTAAGCACAAGGAGCGTCTCACCTCGTTTGAGCTGGCGTTGCGCGACGCCGGCATCGCCTCGCAAAACCTGGTGCGGGTTTCGTCGATCTTTCCTCCACAATGCAAGGTGATCCCGCGCTCCCTCGGCCTGCGCCATCTCAGCCACGGTGAAGTTGTTTTCGCCGTGGTGGCCGAGAATTCCACCCATGAGCCCCACCGGCTGCTGGCCGCCAGTATCGGACTGGCGATCCCTGCCGACCGCTCTACCTACGGCTATCTCAGCGAGCACCACTCCTTCGGCGAAACCGACGATCAGGCCGGCGACTACGCCGAGGAACTCGCCGCCGAAATGCTGGCCACCACGCTCGACGTCGAGTTCGACCCCGACAAATCCTGGGATGAAAAGAAAGAAGTGTACCGGCTGTCGAACAAGATTGTTCGCACGCTGAACATCACCCAGTCCGCGGTCGGCGACAAGAAGGGCAAGTGGACCACGGTGATCGCCGCCGCGATTTTCATCTTTGATTAAGACGGAGGCGGTACGCCTGGTGAGCTAAAGGCGGAATCCCTCAGCGGCTAAAGCCGCCACAGTTGGGCTTCTCACGGCGCGGCTGAAGCCGCACCCCTTCAAAGAAGCGCACCCCTTCAAAAGAAGCCGCACCCCTTCGAAGAAGCAAATAATTGAACGCAGTTCTACGAACTACTGATTGCCACCCAGCAGTTTCTCCACTCGCTCCAGATCCTGCTTCACCTGCGGTTCCGGATTGATCTTCCACTCCTCCCGCAGTTCCTCCCGCGCCGCCTTGAGCTTGCCCTGTTTCTCCAGCGATGTCGCCAGGGCGTAATGAAATCCCGGCTTGGCGCCGAACATCTCGATCGCCTTGCGGAAATATGGCTCCGCCTGCGCGTAGTTCCCCTGCTCCAAATGCGCCAAGCCAAGGTAGTAATACTCGTCGGCATTGTTCGGCAGCAGCGGGACCGCGGTTTCGAGTTCCTTTTGCGCTTCCGGAAATCTTCCCAATCCGTACATGGTGATCCCCACCGCGAAGTGTGTCGCCCAGTCATCGGGCTTGATCTGCAGCGATTCGCGATACAGCGCCAGTGCGTCCTCGGGACGATGGCGCTTGTAGAACTCATTCGCCAGGTGATTGATCGCGACGACGTTTTCCGGGGCGGCATTTACGGCGTGCGCGTAGAGGATCAGGTCGTTCATCCAGTACACGTTCTGGAGGGCGGTGCCGGCGGCCAGCGCACAGCCCAGGACCAGAGTGATCGCCATCGGCACTGGCGGCGCGCCGAACAGTTCCCGCCCGTCTGACTTGATCGCCCGAATCGCCCATGCCAGTACGATGGCGAATCCCACCGAGGGCAGGTACAGGTAGCGGTCGTGCACCAGGTCTTCCTGAATGAAGGCGTAGATGCCGGCAATCGGAGGCACCATCAGCGCCGCCAGCCACCAGGAGCCGAACGCGGCCACGCGCGACCGGCGCGACACCCACACCAGCGCTCCCACCGTTGCCACCACGCCCGCCAGCGGCAGCACGAAATTCTTCAAGCCGGGCGTGTGCACCAGAGGCGTGTCGTGGAACACCGACAAGCCCACCGGCCACACCAGCTCGCGCACGTAGAACCAGAGGAACGACGGCAGGGTCAGCGCCACGTCAAGCCACGGCTTGGCTTCGGGATACCCCAGTCCGCGCAGGACGTAGTGGCGTAGCGCCATATACGCCAGCGCGGCTGCGGCATAGGGCGCATACCGCCTCGCCATGGACGCCATCGTCTCGTCCTGACCGTCGCGGCGCGAAAGAATCAGCCGGTCGTAGGCGAACAGCAGCGCCGGCACCATGACACCGGTCTCCTTGCACAACATCGCCAGCGCATACGACGCCGCCGAGGCCGCTCTCCACCACGTCGCGTCTGCGCCTCCGTCGCGCGAGCGCACGTAGCTCACAAAGCTGCCGATCACGAACACTGCCAGCAGCGGCTCGGTGACGCCCGATACCCAAGCCACGGTTTCAATGTGCGTCGGGTGCAATCCGTAGATCACGGTTGCGATGGCCGCCGTCAGCCGGTCGCCAGTTACCCGCCGCGCCAGCACGTACACCATCAGCGTCACCGCCAAGTGCACTGCCACGGTGGTCGCGTGCCACCACGCGGGATGCAATCCAAACAGGCTGTAATTGATCACCAGCCACAGCTCGAACAGCGGGCGGTAGTAATTTCCCGGCTGGCCCGAAAACTGGCTCCAGACATGCTCCACGAACAGCCGCGGCGCATGCTGCCATGAATGGACGCGCGGGTTGCTGATGATTTGCGGCAGGTCGTCATACACGAACTGAAAGCGCAGGGTGTTGACGTAGGACAGCGCCGTCAGCACCAGCGCCAGCACTACCAGCAACCGCGCCGCATCCGGGCCTGTCGCCGGGCCGATAACCCGTGGCGCGCTCTGCCCTGCTGTATCCTCTGCGCTGATGTTCTTGTTGACGGAGGTACCTGCTGCCGTGTCTGCCAAAAACTCTCCCCCTGGTATTTGGAGGTGGTCCGGCTATCTTATCGCGGAAGCTACTCCCTCCCCATCGACAACTACCCGCCAGGTGCCGTCCAAAATATAATGAGTGGTCCAAACCCAAATGAACGCCATCGAGACCTACGCGCTGGAGAAAACTTATCTCGCCGGCTTCTGGCGCAAGCGTCCCAAAACCGCCCTGAAGCCGCTGACTCTTACCGTCCCCGACGGCGAAGTCTTCGGCTACCTTGGTCCCAATGGCGCCGGCAAGACCACCACGCTCAAGCTCCTAATGGGCCTGATTTTTCCTAGCGGCGGCTCGGCCAAGGTCCTGGGCGCCGACTGGCGCGACCCGCGGGTGAAGGCGCAGATTGGTTTCCTGCCCGAGCAGCCGTATTTTTACGATTACCTGACCGCCAACGAACTTCTCGACTACTACGCCCAGCTCTCCAGTGTCGATGCCCGCGAACGCCGCCGCCGCATTCCCGCCGTCCTCTCGCGTGTCGGCCTGGCTGAATCCGGGCACACGCAGCTGCGAAAATTTTCCAAGGGTATGTTGCAGCGCGTCGGGATAGCGCAGGCGATCATTCACGATCCCAAGCTGGTCTTTCTCGACGAGCCCATGTCGGGCCTGGATCCGGTCGGCCGCCGCGAGGTCCGCGACCTTATCCAGTCGCTCAAAGACGAGGGCAAAACCGTATTCTTCTCTACCCACATCCTCTCCGACGCCGAGGCTTTGTGCGACCGCGTCGCCGTGCTGCACAAGGGCGAACTGCGCGGCGTGGGCGTGGTGCAGGACTTGCTGGCCCGCTTCAGCGGCAAAGTCGAGATCATCTGGGATGGGCATGCGGCCATGCCCGCGGTCCAGGCGCTGGGCTCCGAATGTCACTCGACCGGCGACAGCATCCGCGCCGTCCTGCCGCAGGAGCAACTCGACACCGCCATTGACGCCATCCGCCGCGCACGCGGACGGCTGATGTCGGTGACGCCGGTCCGCGCCTCGCTGGAGGACTACTTCCTGGAACAGCTTTCGGATAGCACGACGGTGGAGGTAGCACGATGATGAGTCGCGTCGCCGCCATTTCGTTCAACACGTTTAGAGAGGCGGTGCGCGACCGCGTCCTCTATAACCTCATCTTCTTTGCCCTGCTGCTGGTCGCCTCGGCGCTGCTGTTCGGCCAGATCTCGATCGGCATCGAGCGCATGGTGCTGATCAATCTCGGCCTGACCGCCGTTTCCATCTTCGGCATCGTCATCGCCATCTTCATCGGGATCGGCCTGGTCTCGAAAGAAATTGACAAGCGCACGCTCTACACCGTGCTGGCACGCCCGGTGCGCCGCTGGGAATTTATTCTCGGCAAGTTTTTCGGCCTGGTGGGCACGCTGGTGGTCAACACGTTTTTCATGGCGATCGGCTTCTTCGCCGCGCTGCTTTACCTTGTCCATCACTTCCAGCGCGCTGACGGCTACCTGCTGGTGGCGCTCTACTTCATCGTCCTGCAGTTCGTAATCGTCACCGCAGTCGCGCTGCTGTTTTCGTCATTCTCCTCGCCGCTGCTTTCGGCTGTCTTCGCCTTCGCCCTGTTCATCATTGGAACTTTCGCCGAAGACCTGCGGGCGTTTGCCGCGCTCGCCCACGGCCCCGCCGGCTGGATCGCCACCGCCGCGGCCTATCTGGTGCCGAACTTTTCCGCCCTCAACGTCATCTCTTCCGTCGCTCACGGCGAGCCGGTGGCGCGCACCCTGATCGCGTACAACACCGGCTACGCTGTGCTCTACGCTACCGCCGCGATTTCCGCCGCAGCTCTCATATTCGAGCGCAGGAATTTGAAATGACGTATCAAAACCATTTCCGATTGTCGATTGCCGATTGTCGATTTGTGTGGTTTCAATCACCCGATCACCCGATCACCAGATCACCCGATATCGCATGAAGCACCGCGCCGCCATCACCGTCACTCTGGCCACTGTGCTGGTGGTGTGTATGAGTGGCGCCGTCCTGCTGCTGCGCCGCATTGATCGCCTGCGCTCCGGCGCGACCCTGGAAGAGGTGCTGTACATTCCTTCGCCGAAGATCCTGAAGCGCATGACCCTGGGCTATAACGGCCTGGTCGCCGACATCTACTGGACGCGCGCCGTGCAGTACTTCGGCGCCAAGCATCGCGCCCGCGCCACCCAGTATCAACTGCTGGCGCCGCTGCTCGACATCACCACAGAACTGGATCCGCACCTGATCGTGGCTTACCAGTTCGGCTCCACGTTCCTGGCGCAGAAGCCGCCGGAAGGCGCCGGCGAGCCCGACAAGGCCGTCGCGCTGGTGGAACGCGGCATCCAGGCCAATCGCAATCGCTGGCAGCTTTACTACGAGCTTGGATTCCTGCAATACATGGAACTGCACGATCCCGCCGCCGCCGCTCGCGCCTTCGAGCGCGGATCGCAAATTCCCGGCGCACACCCGTTCCTGAAAATTCTCGCCGCCGCCATGGCGCAGCACGCCGGACAACTGCTCACCGCGCGCATGCTCTGGACCACCACCTACGAGTCCACCGAAGACCCGATGATCCGCGCCAACGCGCTCAAGCACCTGCGCGCGCTCAAAGTGGATGAAGTTGTCCCCAAACTCGAGGCGCTCGCCGCCGAGTATCAGCGGCGCGCCGGCCGCCAGCCCGGGTCCTGGGCGGATCTCATCACTGCCGGCCTGTTGCGCGGAATTCCCGTCGACCCGGTTGGAAATCCTTACAAGTTGATGCCCGAGGGCCGCGTCCAAGTCTCCGATCCCGACGCCCTGCCCTTCATCAACCAGGGCCTGCCGCTGGGGAAAAAGCCGCGAGAGCCCGGTGCTCGCGCCCTGTAAGTCGCGCTAAGGCGATTTATCAACACTGCCGTATTAGTGCTGTGGGTTTGCTTGGGAATGGCGCGCCCGCATTTGCTGGGCCCGGTCGCGTAAAACTGCGGCTTCTGCCTTTTGTCCAAGATGCTTCAAGATCTCCGCCCGATTCTCCAACGCTTTCACAAGGTCAGGATGGTCGGGCCCAAGGGGCGCTTTCTCGAAAATTTCCACGGAGCGCCGGGAATATTGCTCCGCTTCTTTGTACTTGCCCTCGCTGGCGTAGAAAACCGCCATGTTGTCCAACGATAGCCCTACACGGGGGTGATTGGGACCGTACAAGTTCTCGCGTATTGCCAACACGCGGGCATAGAGAGGCTCCGCCATTTGCTGCTGACCGGTGTGTCGGTATGCAATTGCCAAATTCTCCAGTGTGCTGGCGAAATCAGCCGATTCTGCTCCGCCGGCTTTCTCGGACAACTTAGCTGCGCGCTCCAGCAACGGAACCGCCGGTCTTGGCCGCTCAGTCCTGCGGTAGAAGCTTCCAAGATCATTCAGGCTCACAGCCAGCTCGCGGTCGGTTGTAGCAGGATCGGATTCGCGGATTCGTAAGGCGCGGACGTATGCAGCTTCTGCGTCTGAGAATAGCCCGTGATACATACATAGAGTCCCTAATTCGCTCAAGATAGATGCCACAACACGTCCCGGTGCGTGCAGCCGTTCCGCGATGCTCAAAGACTGCTTCGCTGCGTCCTCGCCTTGCGTGTATTTGCCCAGCTCCCGGTAAACGCCAGTGAGCTTGTAGAGCGACATGGCAATGTGTTCCTCATTGCCGATCTTCTTTGCTACCTCAACCGCAGAATTGAGGGATTGCTCGGCTTGCGCGTAGTCTCCGCGTTCATAAGCCGCTACACCCTGACGGAATGAGTTCTGCCACTGCGCCTCCAACGCAGCTTTGTCTTGGGCGAGGAGACCAACGGAACCCAAGAAGATGCAGGCCAACAAGTATCTTGCAGAAGACACCCTTCACCCCTTTTGACCGGCAGTATATACGCGCGCAGAGCGGAAGAGATGTTCTGAGTTTTGAGGGGCCTGATGATAATTGGCGTGAACGCATTATAAAAGGGCGCCCCATTGAATGCTGAGTCATTTGCGCTGATCTATGATCTAACGGACTATGAGGTTTCTGCTTCGCGCCGTAATCGTTCTTACGCTCACTGCGACCGCTCTCGCCCAGGCCGACGTCCACAAGATCGCCGATGCCGTGGACCGCCGCTACAACAACCTGCAATCGCTGGAATCGCAATTCACCGAGACTTATCGCGGCGCCGGCATGGCGCGCAACGAATCAGGCACGCTCTGGCTCAAGCGCCCCGGCAAAATGCGCTGGGACTATCGCGAGCCCCGCCCCAAACTGTTCATTTCCGACGGCAAGACCGCATGGTTCTACGTTCCCGGAGACCAGCAGGTGCGGAAAGCTGCGGTCAAGAAACTCGACGACCTGCGCTCTCCCCTCCGCTACCTGCTCGGCAAGACGAAACTTGAAAAGGAATTCACCGGACTGTCGCTGGCGCCCGACGCCAAGCCGCTCGACCCCGGTGACATCGTCTTGCGCGGAGTACCCAAAGGCATGGAAGACCGGGTCAGCCAGGTCCTGCTGGAGATCACCCCCGACTCCCAGATCCGCGCCATCACCATCGACGAGGCCGATGGCTCCACCACCCAGTTCCGCCTTTCCGAGCAGAAGCAGAACGTCCAACTCTCCGACAGCCGTTTCCGCTTCACCCCGCCTCCCGGCGTGGAGACGGTGGAAACCACAGAAATCTCGCAGTGATAGCCGTCAGCATTCAGTGGTCAATGCTCGGTTGCCTCATGCCGCATGGTTGGTGGCTGATGCTTTTGGCTCCCCTCGCCTTAAACCTAAGTAGCGGTGCTACACTGGTAAACAAGCAACTCCCGTCGAGGCAGTAGAATTAACAGTCTGGAATGGCTGAATTTGTCATCAGAATGGCCGACGACCGCGGCCACGTGCTCGAACGTATGGAGAACGGAGCCTCCTCCGGCGAAGTCCGCGAGCGCTTCGCGCAGCAGGGCTTTCTTGTTTACTGGGTCAAGCCCCGGAGCATGCTGGCGGGTGGGCAGATCCGTCTTCCCCGCCGCCGCAAGATCAAGATGCACCAGTTCGTGGTCTTCAATCAGCAGTTTGTCACGCTGATTCACGCCGGCCTGCCCATCCTGACCGCCCTCGACCTGCTGATCCGCCGCCAGCGCAACCTCTATTTCCGCTCCCTGCTGGAAAACGTCCGCGACCGCGTCAAGAGCGGCGAACTGCTCTCCGACGCCTTTGCCGCGCAGGGGGCATTCCAGCGCATCTACACCACCACGCTGCTGGCGGGGGAAAAAAGCGGCAACCTGGAAGAGGTCCTCAACCGCTACATCGGCTTCCAGCGCCTGGCCATCGCGTTTCGCAAGAAGCTGCTGGCCTCGCTGGTTTACCCGACGCTGCTCGCCATCCTGGTGGTGGTGATGCTGGCATTCCTGGTCACCTACGTCATCCCGCAGTTCGCGACACTGTATACCGCCATCGGCCGCCCCGAGGCCATTCCGCCGCTCACCCAGATCATGCTCGCGATTGGCGTCAACGCTCAGCATTACGCCGTTCCTTTCGTGGCCGTCCTGCTGATCGTGTTTGCCTTGATCTGGCGGTGGGCCAGTTCCGAGAGCGGCAGGATTTACCTCGAGCACCTGCGGTCGCGCATCCCGCTGCTGGGCGATATTTCCTTGAAGCACCAGGTCGCGGTGTTTGCCCGCATGCTGGCGACCTTGCTCGCCGGCGGCCTGCCGCTGGTGCCCTCGCTGGAGACCGCCGGCGCCTCCATGAACAGCCGACTCTTGGCCAAAAGCATAGGCAAGGCCGCTGTCCGCGTGCGCGAGGGTGCGTCGCTCTCCAAGAGTCTGGAAGAGACCGGCACCATCCCCGACCTCGCCGTCGAGATGATCGAGGTTGGCGAGAGTACCGGCGCATTGCCGGCGATGCTCACCTCGGTCGCCGAGTTCTTTGAGGAAGACGTGCAGACGGCGCTGACCGCCGCCATGGCGCTGATCGAACCCGCGATCCTGATCGTAATGGGCATCATTGTCGCCTTCGTGCTGATCTCGCTCTACCTGCCGATTTTCACCCTCGGCGCCGGAGGCGTGCGATGATGCAAGTTCAGCCGATTCCGGCGTTCTTTCCAGCAGACGTCCGGCTCGGGTCTGTGATTCCGGCCCGGGGCGATACTCGGTACTGGCTGACAACTGACAACTGGCAACGGGCAACTGGTTTTCATGGCAACTGACAAGAAATCGCTGTTCGTCAACGGCGTCAATGTCGTCACCGCCACGCCGGCGGAAGAAGAAGAGCGCGCCCGCGACCTGGCCCGCCGCTACCGCTGCGAGTTCCTCGACCTGCGCAATCACCATATCCAGCACGACCTGATGCGCAAGGTGCCGGTCGAGCTCATGTTCCGCTTCAACTTCGTTCCGCTCGAGGAGCTTGCCGACGGCTCTTTGGCCATCGCCATGGCTGACCCCAGCCAGCTCATGATGATTGACGAGATCGGATTCCTGCTCCACAAGCGGATTCGCACCAAGGTCGCTACCCTTTCGCAGATCAGCGACATCCTCAAAAAGACCGAGCAGTCGCAGCGCGTCCTGGACGAGGCCAGCGAGGGCTTTACGCTCGACGTGATTCCGGAGGAAGACGCCTCCGACGAGAACATCTCCATCGAGCGGCTCACCTCCGCCGAGGGCGACATCTCGCCCATCATCCGGCTGGTGGACACCACCATCTTCACCGCCCTGCAGCGGCGCGCCAGCGACATTCACATCGAGACGCGCGACGACTCGGTGGTCATCAAGTACCGCATTGACGGCGTGCTGCAGCAGGCCATGCAGTCCATCGCCAAGGAGCACCACTCCACCATCCTGTCGCGCGTCAAGGTGATGAGCGAGCTCGACATCTCCGAGCGCCGCGTTCCCCAGGACGGCCGTTTCCGCGTCCGCTACAACAACCGCTTCATTGATTTCCGCGTCTCGATCATGCCCTCCATCCACGGCGAGGACGCCGTGCTCCGCGTGCTCGACAAGGAATCGATGAGCGAGAAGTTCCACAAGCTCAATCTCGACGTGGTCGGCTTCGACGAGGAAAGCCTGCGCCGTTTCCGCCGATATATCAGCGAGCCCTATGGCATGGTGCTGGTCACCGGACCCACCGGCAGCGGCAAGACCACGACTCTGTACGCCGCGCTCAACGAGGTCAAGACCGACGAAGACAAGATCATCACCATCGAGGACCCGGTGGAGTACCAGGTCCGCGGCATCACCCAGATTCCGGTCAACGAGAAAAAGGGCCTGACCTTTGCCCGCGGCCTGCGCTCCATCCTGCGCCACGACCCCGACAAGATCATGGTCGGCGAAATCCGCGATACCGAGACGGCGCAGATCGCCATCCAGTCCGCCCTCACCGGCCACCTGGTCTTCACCACCGTGCACGCCAACAACGTGGTGGACGTGCTCGGCCGCTTTCTCAACATGGGCGTGGAGCCGTACAACTTCGTCTCCGCGCTCAACTGCATCCTCGCCCAGCGGCTGGTGCGCGTCATCTGCGATAGCTGCAAGAAGCAGTTGCGTTACCCCGCCCCGGTGCTCGAAGCCAGCGGCCTGGACCCCAAACTCTGGGGTGGCGTTCCCTTTTATGAAGGCGAGGGCTGTATCGAGTGCTCCGGCACCGGTTTCCGCGGGCGGACCGCGATTTCCGAGCTGTTGGAACTCAGTGACCGCATCCGCGAAATGATTCTGGAACGCAAGCCGACTTCCGAGATCCGCCGTGCCGCCCGCGAAGAAGGAATGCATTTCCTCCGCGAATCGGCGCTTGATAAAGTAAAGGCTGGCACCACCACCCTGAAGGAGATCAACAAGGTCACCTTCATCGAAACCACGAGGTAGTCTGAATTACTTATCGACAGACACTCTGAGGATTGTCATTCCGACCCTGAGCGAAGTCGAAGGGAAGGAATCTGCATTCGCTACGAGCTAAGAGCTGACCGCTGATGGCTTCTTCCGACAAACCGCGCATCGCCTGCGAACTCACGCCCGAGCGCGTGATCGCCGCCCGTGCCGATGACTCCGGCGCGGTTGAAACCGTGTCGGCGCGTAGCTTGCCGCCGGGCAGCCTGGCTCCCGGTCTGGCGACCCCGAATGTGGGCAACACCGGCGCCCTCCGCCAAGCCATCTCCGATTCCCTCGCCGCCGTCGGTTCGCGTTCGCGGGACGTGATTGTCGTGGTTCCCGACGCCGCCGTCCGCCTCGTCCTCCTCGACTTCGAAGAGTTGCCCGAGCGCCGGCAGGACGCCGACTCCGTCGTCCGCTTCCGCCTCAAGAAGTCCTTGTCCTTCGAGGTCGATAACGCTGCGCTCTCCTACGACGTCCGCCGCAGCAGTGGCGGCATCAAGGTGATCGCCGCGGTCGCGCCCTCCGGCGTCCGTGAGGAATACGAATCGCTGTTCCGCGATGCCGGCTTCAATCCCGGCGTGGTGTTGCCTTCGATGCTCGCCTCGCTCGGCGCCGTCGAAGCCAGCGCGCCCACGCTGGCACTCAAAGTGGACCTCAGCAGCACCAGCGTCGCCATCGTTCAGGGCGAAGACCTGCTGCTCTACCGCACCCTGGAAAACGCGCACGGCGACCGGGTTGACGCCGCCGCTCTCGCCGACGACATTTATTCTTCGCTCGTCTTCTTCCAGGACAACTACGGCATGAAGGTCGAGCGCATTCTGCTCGGCGGACTGGCTTCGGCCCAGGAGATCGGCCCCGCATTGGAATCGCAGACCGGGGCCCGCGTCGGCGATCTGGTTTCCGCCTCGCAAGCCGGCGGCCAGAGCGGCCTGGCGCCGGCGTTGCTGGCAGGTGTTGTGGGAGCGTTGCTGGGATGAAGTTCCGCATCAATCTCGCTTCCGAGCCTTACGAGAACGCCCGGCTGTTTTATGTGCGCTGGGGCGCGTTGCTGCTCGCCGTGGCGGTGCTCACCGGCGCGCTGGTTTTCGGCGCCGTCTCGGGCTGGCGCAACGCGCACGGCCTCAGCGGCAAGATCACCGCCGAAAAAGCCAACCTCGACAAGCTCAGCCGCCAGGAGCAGCAGGACATCGCCATCCTCAACAAGCCCGAGAACCGCGACGTGCGCGACAAATCCCTGGTGCTCAACGGCCTCATCCGCAGCAAGGAATT
This sequence comes from Terriglobia bacterium, assembly GCA_020072845.1. NCBI lineage: Bacteria > Pseudomonadati > Acidobacteriota > Terriglobia > Terriglobia bacterium. The sequence goes on along the minus strand of JAIQGF010000008.1, from coordinate 36,317 downwards.
TTCCTGGACCCTGATCTTCTCCGACCTCGAGCACCTGATGCCGGCTCGCCTCCACGTGCTTTCCATTACCCCGCAACTCGATCAGAACAACGAAATCGAGGTGCACATGACCGTCGCCGGCGATTCGCGGGAGAAGGCCATCGAGCTCATTGAGAACATGGAAAAATCCCGCGAATTCCGCCGCGCGCAGGTGCTGTCGGAGACCGATACTCGCCGCGAACAACCGGGCACACAGGTCGTCGACACGGTGCAATTTGAAATCCTCGCCCAGTACGTGCCGGTCGCGCCTGCCGCGGCCGCCGCGCCGGGAAGGAGCGGTGAGTAATGGCCAACCTGCGCCAGGCCCGCCGCCGCATCTACGTGGTTCTGGGTGTGCTGCTCGCCGTGGACATCGCCGCCGCCATCGTGCTGCTCACGCCCATCGCCGGGTCCGGCGCCGCTCGCCAGCAGGAGTTCGACGCCATCCGGCGGCAGTTAAAGCAGAAAATGCTGCTGGTCATCCCGCCCGACCAGGTGCAATCCCGTGTGGACCAGGCGCGCGCCCAGATTGATGCCTTTTACAAGGACCGCCTCGCCGGCGGCGCTTCGGCCCTCAGCGCCGAACTCGGCAAGCTTGCCGCCGCCAGCGGTGTCCGCCTGAACTCCGTCCACTACCTTGAGCTCGACTCCGATCTCCCCGGCCTCACCCACGTCCGCGTGGATGCCAACATTTCGGGCGACTATGTTGCTGCCGTGAAGTTCATCAACGCTGCCGAGCGGGACAAGATGTTTTTCATCGTGGACCAGGTCAACCTCGGCGAGCAGCAGGGTGGAACCGTCCGCCTCGCCGTCGGCCTGGAAACTTATGTGAAGGGTGCAGCGGAATGAAGCTGGGCGCCGAAAATCGGACGACGGCCCTGGTGGCCATTGCCCTCATGGTCATCGCCGCCTTCATGATCGTGCGCGCGTGGAGTGGCGGAGGCCAACCCGCGGCTACCGCCAATCCCACCCCGGTTCAGCCGGAAGCTGCCGCTACGCCCGCGCCCGCCCGCGGACGCCGTGCCGCCCGTGGCAGCCGAGGCGCCGCCCGCAATGCGCCCTCGGGCACCGCCTTCAGCCTCGACCCGCGTCTCCGTCTTGACCTGTTGAAGTTGAGTGAAGAAACCGAATACAAGGGCGCCGGCCGCAACATCTTCCGCGCCGAAGCCGAAATTCCCAAGCCGATTGAACCGGCAATCAAAGATGCCTCGAAGACTCCTCCCCCGCCTCCCCAGCCGACGGGCCCACCGCCGCCACCGCCGATCAACCTCAAGTTCGTTGGCTTCGCCAGCGGCACCGGCGAGCCCACCAAGGTGTTTCTCACTCAGGGTGACGACATCTTTGTCGCCGCCGAGGGCGAAATCGTCAACCGCCGTTACAAGGTCATGAGGATTCATCCCAACTCCGTCGAGATTGAGGACGTCCTCAGCAACAACCGCCAGACCATTCCATTGTCTGCCGGATAGGTTTTTCGATGACTTCAATGGCTTGCCGCCACCGGCGCTGCTCCCACGAGTCAGGTTACGTCCTGATGGTCATCATGTTTCTCATGGTCCTGCTGATCGTCGGCATGCTCGCCACCGCGCCCGCCATCAAGACCCAGATCCAGCGCGACCGCGAGGAGGAAATGATCCATCGTGGAGCGCAGTACTCCCGGGCCATCAAGAAATACTTTAAGAAATTCGGACGCTATCCCGGCACCATCGAACAGCTCGAAAACACCAACAACCTCCGCTTCCTGCGCAAGCAGTACAAGGACCCGATGTCGGCCGACGGCAAGTGGAAGTTGCTGCACGTGGGCGACGTGAAGATCGGCACCACTTCCAATTTCGGCACGCCGGTTTCCGCCATGGGCACGCAGGGTGGCGCCGGCGGCAACCTCGGCCAGCCTGCGGGTCAGTCCGCCTTCGGAGGATCGTCAGGAACCCTGGGCGGACCAGGAAGCAGCTTTGGCGGAGCGGCAGGGGGCCTGGGTGGAGCGGGCGGCACAATCGGCGGCCTTGGCGCCATGGGCGGATCGTCGCCCTCGAGCGCAGGCGCCACCGGCACGCAGACATCTCCCGGGGGTGCAGTCGGGTCGCAGACATCCACCACCGGTTCCAGCAGCATGATCTCCAGCACCAACGCCATCGGCGGCGGCGTCATCATCGGCGTCTCCAGTCTCAGCGAAAAGGAAGGCTTGCACGAGTTCAACGAGAAGACCCATTACAACGAATGGTTCTTCTTCTATGATCCGACCCTGGATCGCGGCGGCCTCATCACCGGTCCTTTCACCGGCAAGACCTTCACGGCCGCCGGCGGTTTTGGCACGCCCGCCAGCGCTCTCGGCCAGCAACAGCCCAGCGCCTTCGGCCAGCCTTCCTCTTTCGGTCAGCCTTCGTCGTTCGGCCAGTCCGGCGGCATGGGCCAGCAAACACCGCAGCAACCGCAAAGTCCGCGCTAAGGCCGGCAAGCAAAAAGCCCCGCGTTTCCGCGAGGCTCTTGAATTTGCCTTAGCTAATCGCTAAGAGCTAACCGCTAAAAGCTTCTTACACGTTGAACGAAGACCCGCACCCACACGTGCTCTTCACGTTCGGGTTCTCGAACTTGAACCCGGCGCCTTCCAGCGTCTCGACGTAGTCCACTTGCGCGCCGTTCAGGTACATCAGCGAAGTCGCGTCCACGTACACCTTCAGGCCGTCGAAATCGTAGCTCTTGTCCATCAGCCCGGGCGCGTTCTCGAACGACATGGAATACGAGAAGCCGGAGCAGCCGCCGCCGACCACGCCCACGCGCAATCCCGCTGGAACCGGGTTCTGCTGGGCCATGATTTCCTTCACCTTCGCGATCGCGTTGGGTGTCATGTTGAGCGGGGCGGTCTTGGTTGGGGTGGTCGTCGTGGTCGCCATTTCTTCTCCTCTGAATGATTTCCGAGCCAAATTATACCATCGAAGCCATGCCCGTCACATCTCGCTGTGACCTGCAGTTGGCTCCCGTGATTCTATTCCGTTAGATGATTTCCCCTGGCGCGGGGTCGCACCTTCCGTTCGTTTCCGCAGGCTCTTTCCGGGTCTTCCAGCCCTTCCTCGCGGTTTGGCCTTGCGCTTGAAGCCCATTTTCCCCTGCAGCCGGCAGCCTGGAGCCTGCAGCCTTAAAATAATCCCCATTTTCGCCCTCCCCGCGGGCATATAATTTGACGAGGTCCCGCCCGCATTGGGACCTGGGAATATAACAACCGAGGTGGCGCATGTCATCGACGTTGACCAATCTACTGATCGTTTGGGGCGTGCTGACGGCCGTCCTGGTCATTCTCCTGATCTACCGCAGCACCCTGGCCATGCGTGAGGACGATCAACTTTTCCTCAGCAACTCCGAATCCCACATGCAGATCGAGCAGCAGCAGGTGATTGCCCGCCTCAACAAGGTCAATTTGCCGGTTCGCATTCTCGGCGGCGCCTCCGGCTTGCTCATCCTCGTCATCGCCGGCCTGTGGATTTACGAGGGCCTCAGCCGCGTCCAGTAGCGGGGACGCCCAGCGGTGCGCCGGTCAGCGTGGCCCGGGATTGCGGCCCGTTCTGCAATCGGCAATCAGAAATCCATATCCCTGTTCCAGAACCAGCACTCCTGCCAGCACTGAATGTTGCTATCATTACCCCGTGCGAGAGTGGCGGAACTGGCAGACGCACCAGACTTAGGATCTGGCGGGGCAACCCGTGGGGGTTCGAATCCCCCCTTTCGCACCACATCTTCTCTGCAGACCCTTCGGCTTCGCTCAGGATCTCGGCGGCGGGCTCCCGCTCGGCTGTACCTCGCTCACGCCCGCAAAGCGGCTCAAGTTCGAATCCCCCCTTTCGCACTACAGCTTCGCTGCCTGCCCGCTTTCTACTTGAAACTGGAAACCGGAACCTAGAAACTCGGCTGCGTGCACCTGCGCGACGCACTCATCCTCTTTTTCGCGGCTTTCGTTGCCGGCGTGCTGAATTCCATCTTCGGCGGCGGCAGCTTTCTTTCCTTCCCGACACTGTTGTTGACCGGCGTTCCGCCCATCCACGCCAATGCCACCAACACTGCCGCGCTCTGGCCCGGAACCGTCGCCAGCACCGCCGCCTACCGCCGCGAGGTCGCCGCTCATGCCCGCCTCCTACCGCTGCTGACCATCGTGGGCGTTGCCGGCGGGGTCATCGGCGCCAAGATCCTGCTGCGCACTCCGCAATCCACATTCATGCGCCTGATTCCCTGGCTTTTGCTGGTCGGAACGTTGTTCTTCGTTTACGGCGTCCGCATTGCCCACTGGGTGCGTGAACGCACTCATCATCGCCCCCGCGTCTCCGCCGCCACTCGCGCCGTGACCGTCGTGTTGCTATTGCTTACCTCCGTCTACATCGGATACTTCGGCGCCGGCGTCGGCATCCTGGTGGCTGCCGTTTTCGCTCTCATGGGATTGGAGAGCGTGCACGCCATCAGCGGCCTGCGCACCTACCTGGTCAGCGTTTCCAACCTGGTGGCGATCGTGACGTTTATCGCTGCCGGCGCCGTGCTCTGGCCGCAAGCGTTGGTCATGGTCAGCGGCGCCGCCCTCGGCGGTTACGGCGGCGCCCATTACGCCCAGAAAATGGACCCGCGGCGCGTCCGTCAATTCGTTATCTTCATCGGCTTCGCCACCTCCGCCTACTTCTTCATCCGCACAGCCTAGGGCCTGCCCTCCTGAACGCCAATTGCGCGCGTTCAATCACCAGATCGCCCGATCGGTTAGAATTCCCCCATGGCCTTCCCAGCTCAACCCAACATCAAGCTCGTCAATACCGCCGAGTACCGCGAAAACTACGCCAACAGCGTCCAGGTGCGCGTGAACGTCTGGGACTTCTTTCTTGTCTTCGGCACCCTCCAGCAGCCGAGCGAGAACGAGGTCGAGGTGCGCAATTACCAGGGCATCTATCTCAGCCCGCAGCAAGCCAAGGCCCTGATGAGCATCCTCCAGCAGAATGTATCGCAATACGAGAAAACCTTCGGCGAGATCAAACTCGACCCGCACATGACCGTCCCTGGCGGCGTCAACTGAGCGACGATGTGGCGCGGGCGCCCTCGCCCGCGTCGTAGGTTTGTGGCTCACAACCACGCTCCTCGAACGTCCGTGTATCATCCTTGCCGTGCCGACGACCTCCGCACGCGCGCCGCTCTTGACGAAATCAATCATCGGCAATCGACAATCAGCAATTTTTTTGCTTCTGCTTTTTGCGGGCCTCCTCCTCACTCACTTTCCGCTCCTCCGTCTTCCCTACTTCTGGGACGAAGCCGGCTACTACATTCCCGCCGCGCGCGACCTCCTGGTCACGGGCACGCTGATCCCAAGCTCAACCCTGAGCAACGCCCATCCGCCGCTGCTGATGGCGTATCTGGCTGCCGCCTGGAAGATGTTCGGCTACTCGCCGCTGGTCACACGCTGCGCCATCCTGCTGGTTGCCGCCTTCACTCTCCTTGCCGTCTTCCGTCTGGCGTGCCAAGTCAGCACTACAGGAGTCGCCATCGCGTCCCTCATCTGCACCGCGCTGTATCCGGTTTTCTTCTCGCAAAGCGCGATGGCCCATCTCGACCTCGCTGCCGCAGGCCTGATTCTTTGGGGCGTATATTTTTACCTCGCCGATCGCCGCATCGCCGCCATCATCTTTTTCGCTCTCGCCTGCCTCACCAAAGAAACCGCCGCCCTCGTTCCGCTGGCGTTGTTCGCGTGGTCCGTTGTGCGCCTGGCATTCAGTGCGACACGATTGTTCAAGCATTGTCATTCCGAGCGCCGCGAGGAATCTGCTTTTGCCATCGACCGTCGACCGTCGACCGTCGACCTCTCGCGACTGAGACTCGAAACTGAAATTCTTCTCTCACTTGTTCCCCTCGCCGCCTGGTTCGCCTTCCACTACGCACGCACCGGACACGTCTTCGGCAACCCCGAATTCTTCCGCTACAATCTGGGCGCCACGCTCAATCCGGTGCGCTTCCTGGCCGCGTTCGCGCTGCGACTCTGGCACCTGTTCGGCTACATGAACATGTTCCTGCTGACGCTGGCCACCGCCGTGGCCATGTTCTTTCCGCCGCGTGTCAGCAACAGCGGAGTGCACACACCGGCCATTGCGGCGCGCGTCCAGGCAGTCTTTTACGTGCTAATCCTGGTTCACGTGGTCGCGCTTTCCATCCTCGGCGGCGCCGTCCTGGCGCGCTACCTGCTTCCGGTTTACCCGCTGCTGGTGATTGTCTGCATATCCACGCTGTACCGGCGCCTGCCGTGGTGGCCGGGGTTCGTCGCCCTCATCTGCGCGGGGTTCCTGATGGCGCTGATCACCGAACCACCGTACCGCTTTGCGCCCGAGGACAATCTTGCCTGGTCGGATTATGTGCGGCTGCACCAGTCCGCCGACGCTTTCGTGGCGCAACACTATCCCGCGGGGCGCGTTCTCACCGCGTGGCCTGCTTCCGACGAACTCACGCGTCCCTGGCTCGGTTATGTTCCCCAAGCTGTGCCCATCGTGCGCATCGAGGACTTCTCCGGCGCGCAGATCCTCGGCGCTGCCGACGCGCGCTCCAGTTACCGCGCCGCGCTTGTCTTCTCCACCAAGTTCGAGCCGCGCCACCTGTTGCGCGTGCCTGGGTGGGAGCGGCTGCAGGAGCGCTTCTTCGGCTATCACCGCGACCTCCCACCCGAACTCATCGCCCGCATGCTTGGCGCACGTATCGTCTTCAAGCAACGCCTGGGTCAGCAGTGGGTCGCCGTGCTCGAGATCGAATTCATCGAGAATGCCCGCCTGGAGCGCTTTTGAATTGTGATTGGCGATTTCTGGTCCGGAACTGTTGGATGGACGCGCTCTGGAAAGCGGGCTTCGATTCTGGGTGGGATGAAGAACTTAACCGTGTTTGCCTGCAGCCTGGACCCTGGCGCCTGAAGCCTCTCTTCTCGCCTCTTCGAAAATCTTCCGGAACATCTTTTCCGTCAGCTTGCCCGTGTTCGTGTTCTGGTTCGACGGATGATACGACGCCAGCAGAATCCTGCCGCCGGGCGTCATGTAGCGCGCGCCATGCGCAAACACATATTCCTTCTTGCTCTTCAGCTCTCCGCGGCGGCGCAGGTAATTCAGGTAGGCATCAAATCCGATCCGTCCCAGCGCGACGATCACTTTCACATTCTTCAATCCCGCAATCTCGCGATCGAGGAACGGCGCGCAGTTCGCGATCTCGTCCGGCGCCGGTTTGTTCTGCGGAGGCGCGCAGCGCACGGCGGCGGTGATGTAGGCGTCCTTCAATTTCAATCCGTCGCCGACGTGCGTCCCTTTGGGCTGCGAGGCGAATCCCGTGGCGTGCAGCACCGGGTACATGAAGTTCCCGGAAGAGTCGCCGGTAAACGGCCGCCCGGTGCGGTTGGAGCCGTGCGCGCCCGGCGCCAGTCCCAGGATGAGCACGCGCGCGTCAGGATCGCCGAAGCCGGGGACCGGTTTGCCCCAATACTCCCACTCGCGATAGGCGCGGCGCTTTTCGCGCGCCACGGCGCGGCAGTGCTCCACCAGCCGCGGGCAGCGCGTGCACGCGATCACTTCTCGGTTGAGCTGATCCAACCAGGCTGGCATCGGGACGACATTTTATAGGATCGGGGGATCTGGCGATCGGGGGATCGAAAAAAAATCGCCCGATCGCTCGATTTCTCAACTCACAACTGAAGAAACACTCCCAAGCGCTTCTCCGACTCGGTCAGCGCCTCCATCTGCTGGTCCAGAGCGCTGTACTCCTGGCGGTTCACGGCGCGGAAGGCGCCGTAGGAATCCACGTCGTCCCAGGTGTCAATGGTCACGTAGCGGCCCGGGTCGGTGATGTCGTGGAGCAACTGTGTGCCCTTGTAGGCGGCATCGCGCTGGAAAAATTCCGCCCAGGTGCCGCCGTCGGCGTAGTGGCGTTCGAAGTCACTGCGCTGCTCCTCGCGCACATGGAATTCCCACACGATCTGGATCATTCCGCACCTGCCCTATTTTGGGCAGCATTTAACACAGCGGGGTGACGCGAAGCAATAATCCGCGCGGTGCCCGTCTGCATATTGCCAGCCGGCAAAAGAGTGCACGCGCCTGTCGAAGGCCGAATGTCGCCACGTGTTCCGAATTCGGAACAGATCAAATTTTTGTGCTGACCCGCACTGGCCCTTGTTATTGTGTCGCGGCAGCAGCCAGCACCGCGGAGCCTGACACGGCTGACCAACCGGAGGCCAGCGCAGCCGGTTTTCGGTTGGCGGTTATCGATTCCAGCTCTGGAATACGGAGAATAAAATGAACGACGAGAAGAGAACAGAAGGACAAAGCGGGGGAGTTAACATCAGCGGCGGGAGCGTCACCGTCGGGGGAGATATAGTTGGGTGCGACAAAATCGTAGGCACAGAAATTTCCCAGGCGCAGCTCGATCAGATTTTCCACCCAGTCATGGAAGCTATTCGAACGGGACCCCCCGAGAAGCAGAACGAAGCTGTCAAACAATTGGAAGCACTGAAGGCCGAAACATCCAAGGGGAAGAAAGCCGACGACAGTGTCGTTGCCAAATTGGTAGACGGTCTGGTTAAGCTTGTTCCGGCAGCAGTGAGCGGTGTGGTTAGCGCCTTTGCTACTCCAGTCCTCGGTGCGATTGCCGGTCCTGTCACCAAGTTTGTCATAAATGAGATTCAGGGTAAGTAGGCCCCCCACATCGGCCATTGCGTTCGTGCAACGCTAGACATTAGGCCGCGATAACCAATACTCGCTGTCAGAGCAGAGGGGACCGAATGGAGTCCGACAAAAGAAACGACGGCCAGTCCGGGGGCGTCAACATCGGCGGCGGCCAGGTTCAGGCCCACGATGTTGTCGGTCACGACCATGTCCAAGCCCAGGGCGACATTGTCCGTCGCGACAAGATAATCATCGAAGCTGCCGCTCCGGTCGTGTCGGCTCTGCACCAGTTGCCTTCGCCGCCGGGGGACTTCACCGGACGTGGGCAGGAACTCACGAAACTGCTGACGGCGGTGGAGCAGGGAGGGGTCAGCATCTCCGGCCTGCAAGGGCTGGGTGGGGTGGGCAAGACCGCGCTGGCGCTGAAACTGGCCGAGCAGCTGACGCCGCGCTACCCGGATGCGCAGTTCTATCTCGACCTGAAGGGTGTAACGGACAAACCTCTCACTCCCGCCGAGGCGATGGCGCACATCATTCGCGCCTACCATCCCACGGCGAAACTTCCCGAAGATGAGGGCGAATTAGGCGGCCTGTACCGCTCGGTGCTGCACAATCAGAAGGCCCTGCTGCTGATGGACAACGCCAAGGATGCGCAACAGGTGGCGCCGCTGCTGCCGCCGCCGGGCTGCCTGCTGCTGGTGACCTCGCGGCAGCACTTCGTGGTGCCGGGACTGATGGCGAAGAATCTGGACACGCTGCCGCCCGCCGATGCCATAGCGCTGCTGGTGCGCATTGCATCTCGGCTCAAGCAGGAGAAGGACGAGGTGACGGCTCGACTGGCGCAGCTTTGCGGTTACCTGCCGCTGGCGCTGCGGACGGTGGGCAGTGCGTTGGCGGTACAGGTTGATCTGGAGCCGGTGGCCTACGCCCGCAAGCTGGCGGATGCCAGGGAACGGCTGAAGCTAACGGCGACGGAGGCCTCGCTGGGTTTGAGCTACGAGTTGCTGGGGGCGGAGCTGCAGCAGCGGTTCTGCGCGCTGGCGGTTTTTGCGGACACCTGGGCGGTGACGGGGGCGGCAGCGGTCTGGAAGGTGGAGGAGGATCCGGGGCGGGAGGCGCTGGGGCAGCTACTGCACTACAGTCTGGTGGAGTTCAGTGCTGGCCGCTACCGGCTGCACGATCTGGTGCGACTGTTTGCCGACGCGCGGTTAAACGGCACGGAGCGGACGGTGGCGCAAGGGCGGCACGCGGCACATTACCTCACGGTGACCGACGCCGCCGACAAACTGTATCTGCAGGGTGGGGAGTCGCTGAAGAAGGGGCTGGTGTTGTTTGAGGTGGAGTGGGGAAACATAAGGGCGGGGCAGGGTTGGGCGGCAGCGCAGGCGGAGGAGGACGAACTAGCCGCAAAGCTGTGCAACATGTATCCGGACGCAGGTGCGTACTGTCTGAGTCTGCGCCAACATGCGCGGGAACAAGTCCGCTGGCTGGAAGCAGCGCTGGGCGCCGCCCGGCGGTTGAAGGACCGCTTGGCGGAGGCTGTGCACCTGGGCAACCTGGGCAATGCCTACTTGGATTTGGGCGAGACCCGCCGCGCCATCCAGTATCACGAACAAGCTCTGGCCATTACCCGTGAGATTGGAGACCGGCGCGGCGAAGGCAGTGTGCTGGGCGGTCTGGGGACCGCCTACTGCAATTTGGGCGAGACCCGCCTCGCCATCGGGTACTACGAGCAAGTTCTGGTCATTGACCGCGAGATTGGCGACCGGCGTGGCGAAGGCGCTGCGCTGGGCAACCTGGGAATTGCCTACCGCAATTTGGGCGAGCCCCGCCGCGCCATCGAGTACTACGAACAAGCTCTGGCCATTAACCGCGAGATCGGTGACCGGCGCGGCGAAGGCAGTGCGCTGGGCTGTCTGGGGACTGCCTACACTCACTTGGGTGAGACCCGCCGCGCCATCGAGTACCACGAACAAGCTCTGGCGATTTACCGCGAGATCGGTGGCCAGCGCGGCGAAGGCATTGCGCTGGGCAACCTGGGCCTTGCCTACTCGGATTTGGGCGAGCCCCGCCGCGCAATCCGGTATCACGAACAAGCTCTAGCGATTGCGCGCAAGATCGGCGATCGGCGGGGCGAAGGGCAGGACCTGGGCAACTTGGGAATTGCCTACCGCAATTTGGGCGAGCCCCGCCGCGCCATCGAGTACTCCGAGCAGCACCTGCAGATCGCGCGCGAGATCGGTGACCGGCGCGGTGAAGCAAACGCGCTTTGGAACATGGCTCTGGCTCTCGACAAATTGGGTGAGCGCGGGCAGGCCATCGCCCGCGCTGAAGCAGCGTTGAGTATCTGTGAAGAGATCGAAGAGCCCCACGCCGCCATGGTGCGCGAGCAACTCGACGCGTGGCGGAGCGAGCAGCAGAGCTGATTGTGGCGATTGTCGGGTGGCCGCAACTCACAACTCGCAACTCTCCCCCCGTTTGACCGCCCGCGCTCCGCGCCTTATATTCAATAGGTTGTCGTACCTCTATCCGACGATTTCTGTACAGGAACAACACATCGCTTGAGCCCAACCGAGACCAACACCGCCACCCGCCGCGAGATTCAGGTCGAAATTCCCGCCGACATCGTCTCCCGTGAAACCGAAAAAGTGATCCAGAAGATGCAGAAGGTCGCCCGCCTGCCGGGATTCCGCCGCGGCAAGGTGCCGTCCACGGTGATCAAGCAGCGCTTTGCCGAGGAGATCAAGAGCGAGGTGGTGGAGTCGCTCATTCCCCGCTATTTCCAGCAGGAGGCGAAGGAGCAGAAGCTGGTGCCGGTGTCGCAGCCGCGGGTCACCGATTTGCACATCGCCGATGGCGAGCCGCTGCGCTTCAAGGCGTCTTTCGAAGTTCTTCCTGAAATCGAAGTCTCCGGCTACCACGAGTTGACGGTCGAGAAACCGGATACCGCAGTCACCGATCAGGAAGTGGAGGAGCAACTGGGCCGCCTGCGCGAGCAGCAGGCGACGTACACCGCGATCGAGGACCGGGCGATCGAGAACGGCGACTACGCGCAAGTGTCGCTGGAAGGCATTCCCAAGCCCGCGGGGTCGACAGAAAGCGCCCCGGCACGCGCCGATGTTGCGCCTGGCGGGGCGGCGAAGCCGGTGAAGGTGGACGACGTCATGGTGGAAGTTGGCGGCGCGAACACGGTGCGCGAGTTCTCCGACAACCTGCGCGGCACGCGTCCCGGGGAGCAGCGGACCTTCGAGGTCTCGTATCCGGCGGATTTTACCGACCAGCGGCTGGCGGGCACGACGTTTGAGTACACGCTTGCGCTGAAGGCGATCAAGCAGAAGCACCTGCCGGAGCTGAACGACGATTTCGCCAAGGAACTGGGCGGCGAAATCAACAGCCTCGACGAGCTGAAGCAAAAGATCCGCGAGGGCCTGGAACACGAAAAGCAGCACGCCGCCGAGCGCGAGGGCAAGGAAAAGATCCTGGACGAGCTGGTCAAGCGGCACGATTTCCCGGTGCCCGAGGCGCTGGTGGACCGCCAGGTTGACATCCGGCTGGAGCGCGGACTGCGGGCGCTGGCGGCCCAGGGCATGCGCTCCGAAGACATGAAGAAGATGGACTTCAACCGCCTGCGCGCCGGGCAGAAGGAGGCCGCCGAGCGCGAGGTGAAGGCATCGCTGCTGCTCGACAAGATCGCCGACGCCGAGCACATTGAGGTCAGCGACGAGGAGATTGACCACGAAGTGCAGGCGCTGGCTGCGCAGACAAAACAAACGGCGGATGCGGTCCGGGCTCGATTGACGCGTGAGGGCGCGCTGGATAGAATCCGGAATAGACTGCGCAACGACAAAGCCCTCGATTATCTTTACCGCAGGCCGGCCTAGGCGGGCCTGTTTTCGGTCCTCCCCAGCCAAGCGCACGGTTGTTCGGGGCCAACGTGTCGGGCACAGAAGGAGTCATATTTCATGCTAGTTCCCATGGTGATCGAGCAGACCGGCCGGGGCGAGCGCGCCTACGACATCTACAGTCGGCTGTTGCGCGACAATATTATTTTTATCGGGACGCCGATTGACGACAACGTCGCCAACCTGGTGATCGCGCAGTTGCTGTTCCTGGCGGCGGAGGACCCGGAGAAGGACATCCAGCTCTATATCAACTCGCCGGGGGGGTCGATCACGTCGGGCATGGCGATCTACGACACCATGCAGTACATCAAGCCGGACGTGATGACCATCTGCATCGGGCAGGCGGCGTCGATGGCGGCGGTGCTGCTGGCGGCGGGAGCGGCGAAGAAGCGCTTCGCGCTGCCCAACTCACGCATCCTGATCCACCAGCCGCACATCATGGGCGGACTTTCCGGGCAGGCGACCGACATCGACATCCATGCCCGCGAAATCCTTCGCATGCGGGAGTTGCTGAACCAGATCATGGCCAAGCACACCGGGCAGAAGCTGGAAAAGGTGGAAAAGGACGTGGAGCGCGATTTCATCATGAATGCCGAACAGGGCAAGGAGTACGGCCTCATCGACGACATCATTTACCGGCCGCGGTGAGGGGGGAGTATCCGCGGGCACACCCCTCCGTGACGACGGTCACAAGGTAATGTGCAGCGATTGGGTGCACAATGCAGTTGTTGTTGGTTGCGCGTTGTGGGAAACCGGGTTGCGGAATGCGCTTCGACTCGCAGCCCGGAAGGCACGACGCGTAACCCGGTCAGGAGCACATCAGTGAAACCACGGTCAGGTTCCGAGGACACCTTACGCTGCTCGTTCTGCCATAAATCGCAGGATGCGGTCGCCAAGCTGATTTCTTCGCCCAGCGACTACCCGCGGGCGTACATCTGCGACGAGTGCGTCGCGGTGTGCAATTCCATCCTGGAAGACGACCGCGGTGACACGCATGCGGCGGCGGCGCCGGACCATCTGCCCAAGCCCGCCGAAGTGAAAGCGTTCCTGGACCAATACGTCATCGGGCAGGACCTGACCAAGAAAAAGCTGGCGGTCGCCGTCTATAACCACTACAAGCGCATCCACATGAACCGCCAGCGCAACAGCGAGGTCGAGCTGGCGAAGTCGAACATCCTGCTGATCGGGCCGACGGGAACGGGCAAGACGCTGCTGGCGCAGACGCTGGCGCGCATGCTCGACGTGCCGTTTGCCATCGTGGACGCGACCACGCTGACCGAGGCGGGCTATGTCGGCGAGGACGTGGAGAACATCATCCTCAAGCTGCTGCAGGCCGCCGACGGCGACGTGGGCCGGGCGCAGACCGGCATTATCTACATCGATGAAGTCGACAAGATCGGACGCAAGGACGAGAACCCGTCGATCACGCGCGACGTCTCGGGCGAAGGCGTGCAGCAGGCGCTGCTGAAAATCCTGGAAGGGACAATCGCCAACGTGCCGCCGCAGGGCGGGCGCAAGCATCCGCACCAGGAATTCACCCCGGTGGACACAACTAACATCCTGTTCATCTGCGGCGGGGCGTTCGTCGGGCTGGAGAAAGTGGTTTCGCGGCGAGTCGGCAAGAAGAGCCTGGGATTCAAGAGCGACCAGCAACAACAGGCGGAAGGCACGGTTCCGCCACAGCGGCGCGACACCGCGTTGCTGCAGCAGGCGCAACCGCAGGACCTGATCAAGTTCGGGCTGATCCCGGAGTTTGTGGGACGCATGCCGGTGGTGGGTATTTTGGACGATCTGGACGAAGGCGCGCTGGTGGAAATCCTGACCAAGCCGCGGAACGCGATCAGCAAGCAGTACCAGCGGCTGTTCGAGTTCGAAAGCGTGCGCCTGAAGTTCACCGACGACGCGCTGCACGCCATCGCGCGCGAGGCGCTGAACCGGAAGGTGGGCGCGCGCGGGCTGCGCATGATCCTGGAAGAGCTGATGCTCGACCTGATGTATCACCTGCCCAGCCAGAAGCGGATCAAGGACTTCGAGGTCACGCGCGAGATGGTGGACAAGCGCGACCTGGCGATCGTCGCGGTGATGGAGAAAGCAGGATAGCAATTCCAGCGTAAAGATTTCTGATTGAAGAGTGAAGGCGGACTGCGGCCCGCCTTTTTATTTTGAGCCACGCTCGTGTGGCACACGCGCCCTCGCGTTCCCTCCGCAAGCAAAGTTCTAGGCGGCGTCCAGTTCCCCGGGCGACATCTCGTCCACGTAGCACCACATCCAGGATTCGCCGGGTTCAATCGAGCGGATGAGCGGATGCTGCGACGACTTGAAGTGCCGGGTGGCGTGCTTGTTCTTAGAGGAGTCGCAGCAGCCCACGTGTCCGCAGGAGAGGCAGAGGCGCAGGTGGACCCAGGTATCGCCGAGTTTCACGCAGTCTTCGCAGACATGTTTGGCGGTGGTGGTGATCTTGATCTGGCCGGTGTGCTTGCAGGCCATGGGCTACGTCCTCCGACGATATTGGATGCGCAGGCGTAGCGAATTGACCTACATTGGCTTTCGGCTTTCGGCGGCGGCGAACAAGTTACCTTCCCGTCGCCGGCGCGTTCCCTTCTCCCAGCAGAAAATCTCGCACGAACATGATGGTGGAGAAGAACTGGAACTGCTGGTTCTTCTTCTTGGCGAAGCCGTGGCCCTCGTCGTTGGCGATGAGGAACCAGACGGGGGCCCCGTTCTGGCGGATCTTCTCGATCATCTGCACCGACTCGGTGTAGGGCACGCGAGGATCGTTCTTGCCGACGACGGCGAACAGCGGCTTATGAATCTTGCCGGCATTGCTGAAGGCGGAGATGGCGGTCATGTACTCGCGCATTTTGGGATCGCGTTCGTCGCCGTACTCCATCCGGCGCAGGTCGCGGCGATAGGCCTCGGTGTGTTCGAGGAACGTGACCAGACTGGTGATGCCCACCACCGGCAGCGAGCAGCAGATGCGGTCGTTGTAGAAGGTGGCGATGGCGTAGGTCATCAGGCCGCCGTAGCTGCCGCCCATGATCATGACGCGGCTGCTGTCGAGGTCGGGCTGCGCGGCAATCCAGTCCAGCAGCGCATTGATGTCCTTGAAGGTGTGGTCGCGCTGCATGCCGTTGTCGAGCTTGAGAAAGGTTTTGCCGAAGCCACTGGAGCCGCGCACGTTAGGGAAGATCATGGCGACGCCCAACTCGGAGATGTAGTAGTTGTTGGTGCCGATGAAGCCGGGGCGCGACTGGCCCTCGGGGCCGCCGTGAATGTTGACTATCACCGGGCGCTTGCCAGTGAAGCGCGCCGGCGGGCGGTAGAGGAAGCCGGAGATTTCCCGGCCGTCGAAGCTGCGCCACTTGATCAACTGCGGCTCGGAGAAATTCTGCGTGTTCAGGCCGCCGGTTTCGCTGTACGTCCAGCGGCTGAGCAGGGTCGCGGTTTGGCCAGGCCAGTTAGTGAGCTGCACGGGTTGCGCTTGCGTGTCCAGCGAATAGACGTCGGAGGGCGAGCGCGCCGAGGTCATGGTGAAGGCGAGATCGCGGCTGTTCTTGTGCCAGCGAACGCCGCCGATGATGCCCAGCGGCAGCTTGGTCGCTGGCCTCAGCTTGCGGGTGGCGGTGTCCAGCAGGTGCAGGACGCTGGCGCCGTTTTCGTTGGAAACGAAGGCCAGGGTGCGGCCGTCCTCGCTCAGTTCGAGGTTGCTGATATCCCACGGAATGTCGGTGGTGAGCCAGGTGTGCTGCAGCGAGGCAAGATCCACGTAGGCGAGGCGATGGAATTCGGAATCCTTGTCGGTGGTGATGTAGAGGCCGCGGCCGTCCTTGCTGAACGCGCCATCGCCGTAGGAAACCTTCTCGGCGCCACCTTTGGGGGTAAGCAGTTTTCTCTGGCCGGCGGCAACATCCACCAGCCAGAGATAACTTTCGTTGGCGGAGACCTCTTCCGCTAACAGTACCTGCTTGTCGTCAAAGGACCACGCGGCCGGCTGCCATCCGCCACCCTGGAGTTGCAGGAGCATGCGGTCGGACTTGGGATCAAGCGGATTCATGATCCATACGTCGGTGTCCTGGTTGTTGCGGCGGGTCGAGGTGTACGCCAGGCGGTCGCCGGCGTGGGAGAAGAGTGCGCCCAGGTTGCGCGATTTGCCGTCGGTGAGCAGGGTGATGTCGCCGGAGGCCAGATCGTAGCGATAGAGCTGGAACCATTCGCCGCCGCCGATGTCTTTCAGGAAAACAAAATAGTCGCCCTTGGTCGGCTCGAACCGGGCGCCGAAAACGCGGTCGGGGAAGAAGGTGAGCTGAGTGCGGGCGCCGCCCGGCATCCCGACCAAGTGCACCTGGTTGGTCTCGCCGAAGCGGGTGAGGACCAGCATTTCGCGGCGCGCGGGGTGCCAGTCGGCGACCGTCGCGCTGCGCACTTCGGTATAGCGACCGGCCTGCTCGGCGAGGGATGCGGGAATCGGCGGAATACCCTCGGTCACCAGGTTGTCGGCCGGCCTGATAACGGATTGCGGCGGCGCCGATTGGGCGTAAGTGAGAGCGGCGAGGAAGATAACGAGGAGAACGATTGCTGTGCGACGTTTCATGTGCGTGGTCCGGTTGCGAGAAGTTTTAGGCTCGGCAGGTTAACACACTGAAGCCGGGATTTTCAGCCGTCCCTACGCAATCTGTGTCGTAACCTCAAGGTGACGAAAAAAGTGGTCCGAAGCACGCGAAATCAGCCCGCGAAGCGTGCGGAATTCGTTAGCCCACCGCGGCAGCGGTGGGGAAAGTGGGTCAATATCGCAGAGCGCCAGCGGCGCGGCACACCTACGACACAGACTCCTACGGGACTCTGTCCCGGTGAGGACAGTTTTCCCGGCACTGAAGGCCGGATTATTTTCATTCGCCGCTGCGCGGCTGGTCTGCGCATATTGCTGCGGCGGCTGAACTGTGCAAAGGCGGCGGACCTGCGCCCCTTAGAGCACGCGGGCGATCACCAACGTGAGATCGTCGGCTTGCTCGCCGACGCTGAAGCGTTGCACGTCGGCGATCACAGCGTCCATCAGTTCGCGGGCGGAGCGGCTGCGGTTGGCCTGCAGCACGCGCAGCAAGCGGGTCTCGCCGTATTCTTCATCGCCGGCGCCGACCGACTCGGTGACGCCGTCGGTGTAAATCGCCAGGACATCGCCGGGAAACAGGCGGCGCTGGCCCACCTCGCAATCCCACTGCTCGAAGAGGCCGAGCACGGTGGCGGTCCCCTCCAGGCGCTCCGCTTCGCCGCTGGCGCGCAGCAGCATGGGGGCATTGTGCCCGCAGTTGACGTAGCGCAGGGTGCGCGTCTCGTCGTCGTAAACGGCGAAGAACGCGGTCGCGTAGTGCTGGGTTTCGGTGTTCTTGTAGAAGAGGTGGTTCACGGAGCGCAGCAGGCGGGGGATGTCTTCGAGGGCAAGCGCGTACTGGCTGCGCAGGTTGGCCTGCAGGTTCGCCATCAGCAGCGCGGCGGAGATGCCTTTGCCGGAAATATCGGCGAGCACCAGTGCGAGGCGGCCGGCGCCAAGATCGAGAAAGTCGTAATAGTCGCCGCCGACGGCGCGCGTTTGGATGCAATTGCCGGCACAATCGAGCGTGGCCAACGCGGGCGCCTGCTGCGGCAAAAGCTTGGCCTGGACCTGGCGCGCGATTTCCATTTCCTGGGCGGCGCGGCGTTCGGCCTCCATGCGCTCCGCCATCTTCTCGGCCATGGCGATGCTGCGCATGGCGATGCCGGCCTGCGTCGCCACCGAGGCGAGCAGCCGCTTGTCGCTGCTGGAATAGGGTTCCTCGGACCGCCTGGGGCCCAGAACCGCGAGCCCTTGCAGATCGCCGGCAGCGGCGCCGCGGATGGGCACCAGACATTCGGCGCGCAGCACGCCCAGCGAATCGGCGCCGGGTGTGCCCGGTTCGAGATCGATCGGTTGCGTGCTGTCGTCGGACGACGCAAGCTGCGCTATCTCCGGCGCGATCTCGCGGGCGGCGGTGGCGCCCGACTGCGCGACGAGGCGGCGATCGGGCATCTGCAAGTACACGGCGAGCGACTGCGGATGGAGCGCGTCGCGGATGTGGCGCTCCAGCAGCGCGGCCAAGCCCTCCCGATTGGTGACGGTGAGGGTGCGCGCGGCGAGTTCCTCGAGGATCTGCTGGGCGTCGTAGGCGCTGCGGAAGAAAGCTCGGTCGAGGCGCTTGCGGACGCGGCGATGAACCTCCGTGCCGGCGGAGACAAGCAGCACGCCGAAGGTCGCGCCGACGGGGATGGCAGCCTTCGCGCCGACGGAGAAGCGCGAGGAAAAAGCATTGGCCAGCAGAATGGTCGCAGCGACAGCGATCACCAGCAGCAGCGCCACGAAACCGCGCTCGACCACCAGGTAACGCGCGCTGCGCTTCAGCAGAACGGGGACGTCGAGCACGCGGTGCTTGACGACAGCGTAGGCGAAAGAGAGCGGAAACAGGAACAACATCAGCGTGTACGCCAAGTTCAGCCAAAAGGGAGGATCCCAGCGAGCGAAGTCCTGCACGCTTCTGACGATCAGCGCGGGCGTGATGCCGACCACCGTGCCCCAGAGCAGGACGCGTATCTTGCGCCGAGTCTCCGGGCTGGAGTCGTAACGGGCGGTGGAGACGAGCGCGACCAACCCGAGAAACGCGGTCGCGTACAGGTAGACCAGTCGAGCGATGTTGGCGGGCCCTTCCCCCAGCCAGTGGACGATAAACGCCGGGGTGCGCGGATCGCCGATGCGAAACCCTCCAATGATTATTACGATGGCGGGAGCGAACAAAGCCCATTTCAGCCAGGGCCAGCGGCGATCAATCGGCGACCGCGTCGGGAACACGGTGAAAAACAGGTACAGCATGGCGCTGATCATGCCGTCGAAAAGGGCACGGTACGCGAACATGTAGTTGCGCAGCGGCGCCGGCGCGGTTGGCATGCTGGGCACGTTCGGCGCCGCTACAAAGGCGCAGAACAAGAACGCCAGCAGCCAGGCGTTGCGGTCCTCCAGGCGCATGAACAACACGGGCAGGAAGACCACCAGGAAGAAAACCGGGAACGAGGCGGTAATCTCGTCCAGCCAGGAAACGAGGCGCAGGTAACTAGTGGGGCCGGGGACAACGCGTGCCCGAAAGGTGGCGTGCAGCACCAGCGGACGCGGTTCGCCGGGACGTTGCACGGTCACTTCAACCGGGTCACCGGGCCGCGCCGCCATCCAAGCTGCGATCTCGGGCGCAAACGAAGCTGCCAGGCTGTTTCCATTGACAGCGATGATGCAATCGTTCGGCTTCAGGCCGGCGCGCTCGGCGGGGCTGTCGGGCACGACCGAGGTGATCAGGTTACCGCCGAGATCCTGACGGTAATCGTTCTGAAAGCCCAACTCGACGGCGGCTTGCGGCGGCGCCTGGCGCACGTAGTACATCCAGGCCGCGCTGTAGAGCACGGCGGCGGCGGCAAACACGATGGCGGCCACCAAGGCCCACGGGCGACGAATTCGGGATGGCGCTGGATTTTTCGGCACATGAGTGTGAAACAGGCTAGTTTAGTCGAGGTGACCGCTTCGCCACAGGTGGAATTACAATTCGTGCACATCCCTGTCCGATGAGGAGCCTGGGTGACAAGCACGCTGGCAGAACGACTGCGGCAAGTTTCCCGTCGCCAGACATTGCGGCTCACGCATTACGGCCGCAAGACCGGCAAGCCGTATCAAGTCACGATCTGGTTCATCGTCGAGGGTGAGAAAGTCTGGCTGGCGACCGCGAACAAGAATCGGCAGTGGGTAAAGAACGTGCAGAAGACGCCGCACGTCATCCTGAAAATCGGTGAGGAGACGTTCGAGGGTGAGGCGCGCTTTCTTACCGATCCCCGGGAGCGCGACGGCGTGCTCGCCATGGTCCGCCGGAAGTACTGGATGTTTCTCCCTTTCATGGCGCTGGGCGCGCTGCTGTACGCGCTGCGCATCTTGGTGAACAATACGGGCGCGTTGGAGGTCAGGATCGCGCCCTGACCGGCATCGCTGGGAAATTCTCCTCTGAAATGGGACGGCACGGGCGCATGACACCCAAAACGGGAGTCCCGCGCTGCATTATTGGTGAGAAGGGATTGTGCAAGGTTATCCGGTAAGAGTAGAAGTGTTGCTGTTTCTCTGTGGCTGGAAGAGAGTTGACGGAAACTGAGCAGCCATGTCGCTGGTAACTCGTCCGGTTTGCTCTATGAGAGTAAGGAATGAAAAAGGCGTGCTGTTATTTCTGTGCCTTGTAATGACGGCCCTAGGGCTGTTCTCCGCTCCGCGCATTTGGGCGCAGGAAACAATCATGCTCGTCGGAAGTGGTTCCACCGTCCCCAGTCCGCTGTACGTAAAATGGAGTGACGAATTTAACAAACGCGACCCGCATGTGCAGGTCCGATATCTGCCCATCGGCACCAGTGAAAGCATCGTGGCAATCTCGCGCGGCAGCGGTGACTTTGGCGCTGGTGAGGTTCAATTGAGCGCGAAAGAGCTCAGGGACCTGAGGCTGGTATTGGTTCCCACGATGCTGGTCGCGATCGTGCCCATCTACAACCTTCCTGGAGTGCGCCAAGATCTCCGTTTTTCCGGACCAGTACTGGCCGAAATCTACCTCGGGCGAATCAAGAAGTGGAATGATCCCAAACTTGCTCAGCTCAACCCCGGCGCTAACCTGCCGGATGCTCCTATCAAAGTGGTCTATCGTCCCAAAGGGAAGGGATCGAATTACATTTTCACGGACTACCTGTCGAAAGTGAGCCCGGCGTTTCGCGCGCAAGTGGGCAAGAGCGCTTCTCCCAAGTGGCCGGTAGGCGTCCCCGCCGAACGCAGCAGTGACATGGTGGATAAGGTAAGGAATGAGAGCGGCACGATCGGCTATGTCGAGCTGAATTACGCGACGAAGGTCGGCATGGGACACGCCACGGTTCAGAATGCGGCAGGGCAATACGTGCGCGCATCGAATGCTTCGCTGCTGGCAGCTTCCCATGCGATGCAGAGCGCAATTCCAGACAACTTCTCTGTCTCGCTCACGAATGCAGGCGGCGCGGAATCCTATCCCCTCACGAGCCTGACCTGGTTGTATTTGCCGGTCCAAGCAGCCATCCCAGCCCGCGCCAGGGCGATGTCGGACTTCCTAAACTGGGTGATGAGCGATGGGCAGAAAATGGCGCATTTGGAGGGCTACACGGAACTTCCCGCACCGCTGCTCGCGAAGGTAAAGTCGAAGCTCGCTGCGATGAAGTGAGCCGCTGTCTCCAAGATCGGCGGAACGACCAGATCGCGAGAACGAGGGATAAGCGGTTGCCCCTGACGTGCAATAGTTTGCAGCTAAGCAAGCGTGGGCGCTGTAAGTGCCTCAGCCACAAGCTCCGCGCCAATGGCACGCAGCGTGCTCAATTAAGCCAAGCCTTGTGTTGACGCGACCACAAGGTCTCGAAACAGTGCGCCGCAGGGGAGCTTCTCGAAGCTAGAGACCTCCTGCGGCGCGTCCATGCTCCCCCCTCACTACTTGGCATGATTCCCTGGCACGATCTACGGATCTGGTTGTCGGGCTTCCTCGGCGGGCTGGCTGTGGCTGCGTTCGTCGTCGCCACCGTAATACGCGCTCGCGAGCGCGCCCGGCAAGAGGAGAATCATGCGAGCCCCAAGCGGCCGGTCGCCAAAGCGGAAGTCTCTGACAAAAGCAAGATTTACCGTGCCTGAGCAGTGCCGGAGGGACTCTTCAGGCTCAGGCCCCGGGGCTTCACAGGTGATCATTGAACAGGGTCTGGCGGTTCTTGGCTGATTCGTGTAAGGTCTTGCACGCCATTGCCCCAGGAGTGTCACGGTGAGACGGGCGGCGCAGAACGCTTGCGCTTGGGGTTGCATCCCGCGAAATAAATCTCGGAGAGCATCTTCTCAGCAACTTGCGCAACCGTCCCAGCATTTATAATGTGAACAGTTGCGCCCACGGTGCCGGTCGGGTGACCGGCATGAGTAGCAGGAGTCCAACACAAAAGGCGGTCCAGTGAACCAGACCAAGGAAAAGTTCGAGACGCGCAAGCTGCCCATGATGCCCATCCGGGACGTCGTGATCTTCCCGTTCATGATGACCCCATTCGTGGTGGGCCGTGAATCCAGCGTGCGCGCCCTGGAAGAGGCATTGGCCGCGGACAAGAAGATCTTCCTCGCCACCCAGCACGATGCCAGCGTGGACGAGCCCAAGTCCAACGAGCTCTACCAGGTGGGCACGGTAGTCAACATCGTGCAGTCGCTCAAGCTGCCCGACGGCAACATCAAGGTGCTGGTCGAGGGCATCGAGCGCGGCAAGATCCTGCAGATCGCCGATGCCGACGGCTATCTCGAGGCCACCATCCGCACCGCCAAGTACGCCGCCGAACCTTCGCCGACGCTGGAAACGGCGATGCAGCGCGTGACCTCACTGTTCGAGCAGTACGTGAAGCTGTGCCAGTCGCTCAATTACGAGACCATGATCGCCGCCGTCCGCATGGAGGACCCGGCCAAGCTCACCGACACCATCGCCGCCAATCTTCAGCTCTCGATTGAAGAGAAGCAGGAGTTGCTGGAGATCTTCGATCCCACCGAGCGGCTGAACCGCATTGCCGACGTGCTGGAGATCGAAATCGAAAAGTTGAATATGGACCGCACCATCCAGTCGCGGGTCAAGCGGCAGATGGAGCGCGCGCAAAAAGAGTACTACCTCAACGAGAAGATCAAGGCCATCCAGAAGGAACTGGGCCGCGGCGAAAAGAGCGAGTGGGACGAGCTGAAGAAGAAAATTGACGCCGCCGGAATGCCCAAGGACGTGCACGACAAGGCGATGCAGGAACTGAAGAAGATGGAAGCCATGCCGCCGATGTCGGCCGAGTCCACCGTCTCGCGCAATTACCTGGATTGGTTGCTGGCCGTGCCGTGGAAGAAGCGGTCGAAGGAAATCCGCAACATCGAGCGCGCGGAGAAGGTGCTGAACGAAGATCATTACGGGCTGGAGAAGATCAAAGAGCGCATCCTGGAATTTCTCGCGGTGCGCCAGTTGGTGAAAAATCCCAAGGGCTCGATCCTGTGCTTTGTCGGGCCGCCGGGAGTGGGCAAGACGTCGCTGGGCATGTCGATCGCCAAGGCGACCGGGCGCAAGTTCGTGCGCATGTCGCTGGGCGGGGTGCGCGACGAGGCCGAAATCCGCGGCCATCGCCGCACCTACATCGGCGCGCTGCCGGGGCAGATCATCCAGATGATGAAAAAGGCGGGCACGAAAAACCCGGTGTTCATGCTGGATGAAGTGGAGAAGATGTCCATGGACTTCCGCGGCGACCCGTCGGCGGCGCTGCTGGAAGTGCTCGATCCCGAGCAGAATTACATGTTCGTGGACCACTACCTCGATGTCGAGTACGACCTCTCGCAGGTGTTCTTTATCGCCACCGCCAACGTGCTGCATACCGTCCCGCCGGCGCTGCTGGACCGCATGGAAGTCCTCCGGCTGCACGGCTACACGGAGGACGAGAAGGTGGAAATCGCCAAGCAGTTCCTGGTGCGCAAGCAGCGCAACCAGGCCGGCTTGACCGACAAGACTTGCGCCTTCACCGACGACGCCATTACCGGCATCATCCGCAATTACACGCGTGAAGCGGGCGTGCGCAACCTGGAGCGCGAGATCGGCAACGTCTGCCGCAAGGTGGCGCGCCGGGTGGTGAAAGACAAGAATTTCACCATCGTCGTCAATGGCGAGAACGTCGGCGAGTTCCTCGGCGTCACCAAGTTCCGCGACACGCTGGCGCACGAGCGCAGCGAAATCGGGCTGGTTACGGGACTGGCGTGGACCGAGGTCGGCGGATCCATTTTGGCGACCGAAGCCACGGTGGTGGACGGCAAGGGCAAGCTGCTGCTCACCGGCAAGCTGGGCGACGTGATGCAGGAATCGGCGCAGGCGGCCATGAGCTACGTGCGCTCACGCTCGCACCGGCTGGGATTGCCGCGCGATTTCTACCGCAATATTGACATCCACGTGCACGTGCCCGAAGGCGCCATTCCGAAGGACGGGCCGTCGGCGGGAATCACCATCGGGACGGCGATCGCCAGCGCGCTGAGCCGCATTCCGGTGCGG
Source organism: Terriglobia bacterium (assembly GCA_020072845.1). Classification (NCBI taxonomy): domain Bacteria; kingdom Pseudomonadati; phylum Acidobacteriota; class Terriglobia; species Terriglobia bacterium. The sequence goes on along the minus strand of JAIQGF010000008.1, from coordinate 11,636 downwards.
CGCGATATCGCCATGACCGGCGAAATCACCCTGCGCGGCAAGGTCCTGCCCATCGGCGGGCTGAAGGAAAAGCTGCTGGCGGCGCACCGCGTCGGCATCATGGAAGTCATCATGCCGAAGGACAACGAGAAAGACTTGCCGGACATTCCGGAAAACCTGCGCAATGCCATGAAGCTGCACTTCGTAGACACCATGGACGATGTGCTGCGCATCGCGCTGGAAAAGCCGCTGCCCGCGATTTCCAAGGAAGCTGCAGAAGCCGCCGAGGCAACGTTGCTGACACCCACGCCACCGGGCGACCAGCCGGCGGCGCATCAATAGTCTTCAGTCGTCAGTCTTCGGTCATCAGCAAAAGCCCGCGGAAAACGCGGGCTTCTTGCTTTCATGCCAGAAAGAGGAGCTAGACCACCGACCCCTTCGTGTGCCTTGGTGTCCTTCGCGGTTGACGCTTACGACTGGAAACTGGAAACTGTCCTGATGAGAGTGAACGCCAAGTTCCTGCGCTCGGCGGTGGATGTAGCCCACTTCCCGCCCGTGGGACCGCCGGAGATCGCATTCCTGGGGCGTTCCAACGTTGGTAAATCCAGCCTGATCAACTCCCTGCTCGGCGAAAAGATGGCGCGCACCAGTTCCACGCCGGGGCGCACGCGGATGATCAACTTCTTCGAGGTCCGGCGTCCAGGCAAGCCGCACCCTGAGTGGCTGTTTGTCGATCTTCCCGGATATGGCTACGCCAAGCTGCCGCGCGAGCAGACGGCGGAGTGGCCGAAGTTCATCGAACCATACCTGGAGACACGGGGGTCGCTGACTCTATGCATCGTGCTGGTGGACGCCAACATCCCCTGCCAACACAGCGACAAGCAACTGGTGGAATGGCTGCGACATGCCGGCCGGAGGTACGCCATTGTCGCCACCAAAGCCGACCGGCTGTCGGGCAACAGGTTGACGCATGCCATGCGCGGTTTGCGCAATGACTTTCAGACGGAGCGTATCCTCCCCTTCTCCGCCCGAAGCAGGGTGGGGCGGGATGAGTTGTGGAAAGAGATAGTTGCGAGTTGCGCGTCATCGGGTGATCCGGCGATCTGAAAAGGGACCTGGTAGCGCCAACGCGAGAGTGTCACGAAGCTGAATTCCGCAACAAGGTACCGGATAGCAGAAGATTTCAGCACCCCCCGGCAAGCCGTTGAATACCCTGCATCTGATCGGTATGTACTGAGTTCCGCGATTTGGCAGTGCTGAGAATTGCATCACAAATCACCTTCACAAGTGATCGGCCTCACATCCTGTTTTGGTCCAAAGGTTGAATATTTCAACTGTAAGGACACCGATCCTGGCGGTTGTAAAGGAACGACTCAAAGGAGACTGGCACTAATGAAGACGTACAAAGTAACGATCCTGGTGTTGGCGATCGCCATTGTGCTGTTCATCGCTCTCCCGAACCTGTCATGGGCAGCGGAAGACGGCGCGGCGCTGTTCAAGGCGAACTGCTCGGCCTGCCACGGAGCAGACGCGGCGGGCAAGCCTGCCCTGAAGGCACCGGCAGTGAAGGGCAAGACGGCAGCCGACGTTACCAAGGCGATGGCAAACCCGAAGCACGCGGCGGTGCAAAAGAAGGTTAACGACGCGCAGATCAAGGCCATCGGCGCTTACCTGGCGGCGTTGAAGTAATCACCCGGCGGCGAACCTGCCGCGCATGTAGAGCCGGTCGGACCGGCAGAACCGAGGGTGGCGTGAAAAGCTCAGCCGCGACTCGGCTGACCCGCAGCCCCGTGGTTGCGGACGCAGAACAAGGGCCCAAGCCACAGATGGGGGGCCAGTTGCGAAGCCTGGTCCCCCTCCCTCGATTAATTCAAACGTTCGTTCTCCATCGAGCCGGCCTTCATCCCCATCATTCGATTTGGCGCTGTCCCTGCGGGACTGAGAACGTCCTTTCGGGCAGTCGTTGCGGCACTGTAGCAAGCGACCGCGTTCGAGGGCGAACACGCTCCGGCATTCATAGCAATCATTCCATGCGCGGGCGAACGCGCTCCAGCACCTCGAATTTCTCCCGGAGAACTTCATGAGCAAGGCACTGTTATATGACGCCACGCTGTGCATCGGCTGCAAGCAGTGTGAGCAGGCGTGCGCCGACAAAAATAAGCTTCCTTACGACGACAAGATTGCCGCCGAGCAGCGGCAATCGGAGCACAAATTCACCGTCGTTTTGGCGAAAGACGACAAGTTCATGCGCCGTCTGTGCATGAACTGCAACGACCCGGCGTGCGCCTCGGTGTGTCCGGTGGCGGCGCTACGCAAGACCTCGGCGGGTCCGGTGATCTACGAGGCCAGCCGCTGCATGGGCTGCCGCTACTGCATGCTGGCGTGCCCGTTCGGCGTCCCCCGCTACGAATGGAACAGCATCAACCCCAAGGTGCAGAAGTGCACCATGTGCTCGGACCGCGTGTTGGCCGGCACGCAGACGGCCTGCGCCGAAGCCTGCCCGACCGGCGCCACCAAGTTCGGAGAGCGCAGCGAATTGCTGGCGGAAGCGCACCAGCGCCTGCGCGAGAATCCCGGCAAATACATAGACCACATTTACGGCGAAAACGAGATTGGCGGCACCAGCGTGCTGCTGCTTTCCAGCGTGCCCTTCGAGGAGTTCGGCTACCGCACCGACTTCCCGACCGATCCGCTTCCCAACCGCACGTTCGCAGTGCAATCCCGGATCCCTGATTTCGTGCCCCTGTGGGGCTCGATGCTGGGCGGCATCTGGTGGATCACGCACCGCCGCGAGGAAGTCGCCAAAGCCGAGGGCAACGACAAGAAGGGCGGTGCGAAATGAAATTCCCCAATATCAAGTGGTTCAGCTTCTGGAAGCTGGTGCTGTATTTCGTGCTTGCCGCCGGCGCCTACGCCACGGTGTACCGGTTTGTCCTCGGCCTCGGGCCCTCGACCAACCTGAGCGACCAGTTCCCCTGGGGCATCTGGGTTGGTTTCGACGTGCTGTGCGGCGTGATGCTGGCGGCCGGCGGGTTCACGCTCACGGGCGCGGTGCACATTTTCAACATCAAGCGCCTGCACCCGATCGTGCGACCGACTGTGCTCACGGCGTTCCTCGGCTACGTGCTGGTGTCGATGGCGCTGATGGTGGACCTGGGGCGCCCGTACAACATCTGGCACCCGCTGATCATGTGGAATCCGCACTCGGTAATGTTTGAAGTCGGCTGGTGCGTGATGTGCTACACCACGGTGCTGGCGCTGGAGTTTTCGCCCATCGTGCTGGAGCGCTTCAACATGCAGAAGCCGCTCAAGTACATCCGCAAGGCGCTGATCCCGATCGTGATCGCGGGCGTGATCTTCTCGACGCTGCACCAGTCCTCGCTCGGCTCGGTGTACCTGATCGTCCCCACCAAGCTGCATCCGTTCTGGTACACGCCGCTGCTGCCGGCTTTCTTCTTCCTGTCGGCGGTGGCGGTGGGCCTGGCAATGACCATCTTCGAGTCTTCCATGAGCGCCAAGCACTTCGGGCGTCAACTGGAGCTGCATATCCTGAAGGACCTGGGGCGCGCACTGATGGTGGTGCTGATCGTGTACTCGGTGCTGCGCGTCGAGGACCTCATCCATCGCGGGGTGCTCAAGCAGGTGCTGGTTGCAGGCTATGAACGCAACCTGTTCCTGCTGGAAGTGGCGCTGGCGCTGGTGATCCCAATCGTCCTGCTCTCATTCCGCAAGGTGCGCGAAACGCCGGGCGGGCTCTACCTGGCATCGGTGAGCACGCTGCTGGGCTTCGTGACCAACCGCCTGAACGTGGCGGTGACCGGCATGGAAGCCTCCGCCGGGGTGCGCTACATCCCGAAGTGGACGGAAATTGCGGTGACGGCGGCGATGGTGGGCGCCGCATTCGCCATCTTTGGACTGGCGGCAAAGTACCTGCCGATTTTCCCCGAGGAGCATGCGGCAGAGCCGTTGCCTGTTAAACCCAGGGCGGCAGCGCCGGTTGTGGTGATGCAAGATGCCGACTGACGAAAACCCGGCTGCAGGCACCCGTCTTCAGGCAGCAGGCAAGATTGGGTGGGACCCAAAGTCCGCACCCCTTCCGCCGGAGCCCGATCCGGAACAGGCATGGAAGCGGCGCGGCCACAGCCTGAGCGTGAAGCTGATCGCGCTGATTTTCGCGGCGATGGTGGTCATCTTCGCGCTCCTGGGCTACGCCAACATTCGCCTGCACCGCCAGCATCTGGAGGCGGCCACGCTCACCAGCGCCGAGCGCGTCAGCGACGTCATCAAGCGCAGCACCTCGTATCACATGTTGCACAACGATCGCGAGGGGCTCTACAACACCATCAGCACCACGGCGGCCGAGCCGGGGATCGTGAAGATACGCATCTTCGACAAGGAAGGGCGGATCGAATACTCCAGCGACCCCAGCGAGGTCAACCGCTCGGTGGATAAACGCGCCGAAGCCTGCTACGGCTGTCACGCACAGGCGCAACCCCTGGCCAAGCTGAACCGTCCCGACCGTTTTCGCATCTATCGCGCCAACGGCTCTGGGCGCGTGCTCGGCATCATCAATCCGATCGAGAACGAGCCCGCCTGCTCCAACGCCGCCTGCCACGCGCATCCCGCCAGCCAGCAGATTCTTGGCGTGCTCGATACCAACGTTTCTCTCGCCAAGGCCGACGCCGGGCTGGCCGAAAGCACGCGCATGATGCTGATCTACACCGTGCTGGCGGTGATCGTTATCTCGGTGCTGACCGGGGTGTTCGTGCTGCGGCTGGTCCACCGGCCGGTGCGGATCCTGAAGCGCGGCACCGAAGAACTGGCCAAGGGCGACCTCGGGTACCAGATTGCGGTGGAGTCCACGGACGAGCTTGGCGACCTGGCCAATTCCTTCAACGTGATGAGCCTGCAACTGCGCGCGGCGAACGAGGAGATCACCTCCTGGGCGCGGACCCTGGAGACGCGCGTCGAGGAGAAGACCAACGAACTTAAGCGCGCCCACGAGCACGTCGTGCACGTCGAAAAGATGGCCTCCATCGGCAAGATGGCGGCGGTGGTAGCGCACGAGATCAACAACCCGCTATCGGGAATTCTCACCTACGCCAAGCTGCTCAAGAAATGGGTGGAGAAAGTCGAAGGCAACGAGCAGAAACGCGTTGAAATTCGCGAGTGCCTCGATCTGGTGGAATCGGAGAGCAAGCGCTGCGGCGACCTGGTGAAGAACCTGCTGATGTTTTCGCGTAGCGCGCCCATGAACCTGGAGTGGGCCGACGTCAACCAGGTCGTGGACCGCTGCATCCGGCTGGTGCAACACCATCTTGACCTCGGCAACGTGCAGTTACAGGTGGAGACCGCGACGGACCTGCCCGTGCTGCATTGCGATCCGGCGCAGGTGGAGCAGGTGCTGCTGGCGCTGGTGATGAACGCCATTGACGCCATGCCGCGCGGCGGCAACCTGATGGTGCGCACGCGTTCCCTGCCCCAGAGCCGGCAAATCGAAATCCAGGTGCGCGATGACGGCGTGGGCATTCCGCCCGACCTGCTGCCGCGCTTGTTCGAGCCTTTCCTGACGACCAAGGAAACCGGCAAGGGCGTCGGGCTCGGGCTGGCAATCAGCAAGACCATCGTCGAACGCCACGGCGGCGTGATTGAAGTGGAATCGCAGCCCGGGCGCGGCACGACGTTCTACATCTTCCTGCCGGTGGACGCGGTCGGCGGACAGGCCACGCCCATCGAGGCGGGTGCGGCGAACAAGGCGGGCAGTTAGGAGCCCGCCGCTGAAGAGGTGACATTTTGGAAGCAAGCAAAGGCAGACTCCTGATCGTGGACGACGAGCTCAGCGTGCGCGACTCGCTGGGCAAGTGGTTCCGCGAAGAGGGCTACGACATGGGCACGGCGGAGAACGCGCAGGACGCGCTGGCGCGCATGGCGGAGGGCCGCTGGGACCTGGCGCTGGTGGACATCAAGATGCGCGGCACCGACGGCATCGAGCTGCAACGGCGCATGCACGAGATTGATCCGGAAATGATCGTCATTATCATGACCGGGTACGCCTCGGTGGAAACCGCGGTGGCCGCGCTGAAAAACGGCGCCTACGACTACGTCACCAAGCCACTCGATCCCGACGACATTGCGCACCAGATCCAGAAAGCGCTGGCCCATCGCAAAACGCAGCAGGAAAATGTGCGCCTGCGCGAGACCGTCGCCGAAGTGCAGCGCCCGCCCGACCTGGTGGGACAAAGCCAGGCGATGCAAAAGGTCTTCAATGCCATCGAGACCGTCGCCCCCACCGACGCCACGGTGTTGATCACCGGCGAAAGCGGGACCGGGAAAGAGATCGTGGCACGCGCCATCCACGGGGGCAGCCCGCGCAAATATCAGCCGCTGGTCGCGATCCACTGCGGCGCGCTCACCGAAACCCTGCTGGAGAGCGAGTTGTTCGGACACGAGAAGGGCGCATTCACCGGCGCGCAGTACCGCAAGAAGGGCAAGTTCGAGATCGCCGAGGGCGGCACCGTGTTCCTGGACGAGATCGGCGACATCAGCCTGAAGACCCAAACCGACCTGCTGCGCGTCCTGCAAGAGCGCGAGATCGTACGCGTTGGCGGCAACCAGCCCATCAAGGTGGATTTCCGCTGCGTCGCCGCCACCAACAAGGACCTTGAGCTGTTGATCGAGGAAGGAAAATTCCGCCCCGACCTGTTCTACCGGCTCAACGTGTTCCGCATCGAAATTCCGCCGCTGCGTGAGCGGAAGGACGATATCCCGCTGCTGGTCGAGCATTTCGTGCAGAAATTCTCGCTGGCGATGAACAAGCGCATCACGCGCGTCGCGCCGGCGGCCATGTACCAATTGCAGCAGTACGCCTGGCCGGGCAACGTCCGCGAACTGGAGAACGCGGTGGAGCGCGCGATGGTGGTGGCGCAGGAGCCGGAGTTGCGCGAGCAGGACTTCATTCTCAAGCCGCGCGCCGCCAATGGCGCGGAAAGCAAGACGCTGGACGACATGGAGAAGGCCCATATCCTGCACGTGCTGGAGGAATGCGGCGGCAACCAGACGCGCGCCGCCGAGGTGCTCGACATTGACCGGGTCACCCTGCACAACAAGCTGAAGAAGTACGGCTGGAGCAGAAACGGGGCGGCGGCCACGGCCGGCGCGGAAAAATGAAGCTGCTGCAGTTGCTGCCGATCGGGGATGTCGATCTGCGGGCGCTCGAACAACTGGGCCCGCCGCTGGCGCAGCATTTTCACGTTGCCTGGGATATCGTTCTGCCGGCGCTCGATCCGCAGTTTGCCTACCACGCCGAACGCCAGCAGTACCACTCCACGGAACTCCTGGCGCGCATGCACGGTTACCTTGGGCCGGAGTGCTGGCGTCTGCTGGGCATTACCAGTCACGATCTCTATATCCCGATTTTGACCTTCGTTTTTGGGGAGGCGCAGATGGCCGGCCCGGCCGCCGTGGTCTCGACGCATCGCCTGCGGCAGGAGTTCTACGGCCTTGCTCCGGACCACAACCTTCACGGCGAACGGCTGCTCAAGGAAGCGGTCCACGAGTTGGGACACACGCTCGACCTGCGTCATTGCGACGACTACCGCTGCGCCATGGCGGCCTCGCACGCGGTGGAGTGGATTGATCTCAAAGAGAGCGGGTTGTGCCCCTCATGCAGCGAGCGAAGCTCTCCGTTGTTGCCGCGGCAGAAAAAGGCGCGCGTAAGCTGGTTCTAGGGTCTGCTTTGTAACTGGTGAGAAGGGCTGTTATCAACAGTTTGTTTGCCGCTGGGCAAGGATTAGACGATAATCGGGCGCCATGAGCGCTGACGGCAGCTCGGAAGCACCCGCGTCCTCAGAGCTGACATTCTCGTTCGGTGGCTATGGTGCGGAACATCCCAGCTTGCCAACGACTGCGGGCTTCGGCATCCGTACCGCTGCTCGTTTGATCGACATTGGCGTTCACTGGCTCATTGCCCTCGTTTCAGGATTTGTCTTCGGCTTGTTCCTTTTAATTGCCGCCGGCGGCAACCAGATTGCGGTTCAGAATGCAGTAGCGAGCTTGCGACAAAGATCGATTATTGCGCTGGTGCTCTCGATCCTCGGTAGTGCGATGTACCACACGGTCTGCGAAGGAGGGTACGGCTCTACCTTGGGCAAGTTGATAATGGGGCTGGTGGTGCTTGGTGAGGACGGTCAACCCTGCCGTTTTCGGAGTGCGTTGGGCAGATCTTTTGCTTTCTATATAGACTCGCTCTTTTTCGGCATCATCGGTTACATGGCCATGAAGGGTTCACCGCTCGACCAACGCAAAGGTGATGAGTGGTTCCACACGATCGTAGCCAAACGGAAAGCAACCCCTGCCGTCGCCGTCCGCGGTCTGGGCAGATTTGTCGCCGTGGCGATTGTGGCTGCCGTGGTGGATGCAGTCTTTGTGTTACTCGGATTCCTCGCGCACATCCAGAACTGGGGTTAGTAGCGTTACGATTTCGCACCCTTCCGTAACTGGCGAGAAATCACCAGTAACTCCGACTGGCTCAGCTCCTCTTGTCTTTATCACACGAATCTGTGACCAGACTCTATTAACTACCGCTCCCTGTAATGCGATAAACAGCACCGAGCCGCACCGGGGGAGCTGCCTACATTAGCTCGTGGTTTTGGGGGCAATTGCGATTCAATGCCGTTACTGTAAGCTATGTATTATCAAATAGTTGACAGTAATATATCGATAAACACTTTATTCAATGGATTGGGGTTGGAGGAGGGGGTACCCAGGATACGCATCACCGCCGCCAGTGCCTTGCGTCACAGCATTCCCGGACGTAGGGAGCGAAGGTTGTGATGAGAGTCTATGCCCGAAAGCGGCCCAGCACGCGAGGTCCGCTCCGACGCACGCGTGCGCCTGGAGATGCTCACGATTGCGGCTGTGCTGGCGGTGGTGGTGCTCGGCCTGTTCTACCTCCTGGTCCCGCCCGATTGGTTGGATTTGCCCCATCTCTATCTCTGGACCGTGCCTTCCATCGTCATCGCCCTGGGAGTGGCGCTGGCCGCCGCCCAGCACCGCCTGGAAAAAAAGAAGGAAGCATGGGCGGAAATCGCGCACCTGCGGGAGCTGGTCGAATACCGCGAGCATGAGCGCGACCTGGCGCAGCAGGAGCTGGTGAATCGAATCCTCGCGGAGCGCAACCTGGCGAACGACAAAATGCAATTCGAAGCGCAGCTCGCGGCCTACGAGAAATACGCGGCGCTGGCGCAACTGGCCCTGGGCGCGGCGCACGAAATCAACAATCCCCTGCTCGGGATCTTGTCGCACCTGGAGCTGGAGTGGAAGGCAACCAGTGATCCGGAAAAGCGCGAGGAGGTCGAGCAGTGCATCGCCGGCACCAAGCGCATTTCTTCGACCATCCGCGGCCTGATCAATTACGCGCGACCCGGCCCGCTGCAACTGGCCAAGATTCATGTCGGCCGGCTGGTGGAAGATACGCTGGCGTTTCTGCGCCATCAGCCGATGTTCCGCGGAATCAAGCTGGAAACGCGGATCGCGCACGATCTGCCGGCGATCACCGCCGACGGCAACCAACTCTCGCAGATCCTGATGAACCTCCTGCTGAATGCAGCGCAAGCGATGCCGGAACAAGGCGGCAGCATCACCATCGAGGCGCACAAGATCAAGTTCACGGACAACGTGGAGATTTCGGTGGCCGACACCGGCAGCGGTATTCCCGCCGACATTCTGCCGCACGTGCTGGAGCCGTTCTTTACCACCAAGCGCGGCAAAGGCACCGGGCTCGGGTTGAGCATCAGCCACGCCTACGCCCGCAGCCACGGCGGCGATATCAAGGTGGAAAGCATCCCGGACCGGGGCACAACGGTGCGGATCGTGCTGCCGATCCGCCAGGAAAAAATCGAAAGCCAGGCGGAACCGGCGACATCGGACGATCTGGTGATCGGGTGATTGCGGAATTGCAGAATTGGGTAATTGAAGGGCGTAATTGGACAGGAATTCAAAATGGCGTATTCGATTCTAGTTGTGGACGATGAAGCACTGACGCTGCGCACCATTTCGCGCGCGCTGCGCGACGAGGGCTTCGAGGTCTTTCTCGCCACTACCGGCGAGGAAGCGCTGGAAATCTTCGCGCGCGAACATCCCGACCTCTGCATGCTGGACGTGGTGTTGCCGGGAATTGACGGCATCGAGGTGCTGCGGCAAATCAAGCGCCAGAGCCCAGCGTCCATCGTGGTGATGATGAGCGCCCACCACATGATCGACCGGGCCGTGGAGGCGATGAAACTGGGCGCGCACGATTACCTCAGCAAGCCCTTCCACCTGGCCGACATGGTAAACACCATCCGGCGCGCGTTGGAGATGCTGGCACTGCGGGTGCGCGTGCGCGAGACGGTGGAAACCGCCAAGGGCCGGTACGACTTTGGATGGGTGAAGACCAGTAATCCCGAAATGCGCCAACTGCTGGAGGTATGCGAAAAAGCGGCGCAGTCGGAGCACACCACCATCCTGATTCTCGGCGAAAGCGGCACCGGCAAGGGCGTGCTGGCCAAAGCGCTGCACTACAACAGTCCGCGCGCGCAGATGCCGCTGCTGGAACTGAATTGCGCGGCCATGCCCGATACGCTGCTGGAAAGCGAGTTGTTCGGCTACGAGCCCGGCGCATTTACCGACGCGCGCCGGCGCAAGGAAGGTCTGCTGGAGCGGGCGCAGGGCGGGACCGTGTTCCTCGACGAGATCGGGAACATGTCGGCCAGCGTGCAGGCCAAAATCCTGCGCGTGCTCGAGGAAGGCACGTTCATGCGGCTGGGCGGCACACGGCCGATCAAAGTGGACGTGCGCATCATCGCGGCCACCAACAGCGATCTGAAAGAAGGCGTGGCGCGCGGGCGGTTCCGCGAAGACCTGTTCTACCGGCTCAACGTGCTGCCGATCACGCTGCCGCCGCTGCGCGAGCGCAAGGAGGACATCCTGCCGCTGGCGGTCAGCCTAGTGGAGCGCTTCAACAAGGAAATGAAGAAAAACTTTACCGGGTTCACGCCCGCGGCGGCGGAGTGTCTGATGCACCATCCGTGGCCGGGGAATATCCGCGAGCTGAAGAACGTGATCGAGCGGACGATGATCCTGGCGCCGGAGGGCGAAATTGACGCCGGATACTTACCGGAGGAGATCCGCGATTACACCGAGCCGGAACAGGCGCATGAACCGTCGCACATGGACCTGTCGCCGACGGGAGAGCAGTGGGTCACGCTTCGCGAACTGGAAGAGCGGTACATCCACGAGGTGCTCACGCTGACAGGAAACAACAAGGCGCAGGCGGCGCGAATCCTGGGAATCCATCCCACTTCAATTTTGCGCCGGCTGAAAAAGGAGCAGGAAGAGGAGAAGGTTGAGACGGTAGCGAAATAGGCTTCAGGCTTCGGGCTTCGGGCGTCGGGCTTCGGGCTTTAGGCTTCGGGCTTTAGGCGTTGGGCGTCGGGCTTTCGGACTCGAGCACGGAAGCCTGAATCCTAAGACCCAAAACCTAAGGAGACTCTGATTAAGCTCTCCACTTTCCACAGGCATTGTAGCTAAAGTGCAGCCAGATGAATTCTGACAAACAACAGAGGACACTGGCGATGATGACGGGCTTTGAGCGGTACACGAAGAAGACGCGACGGGCG